>CAYZWG010000043.1:0-20997 GCA_964481605.1 uncultured Planctomycetaceae bacterium | reverse complement strand
GCGGGCGCGGTGAGCGACTATCGCGCCGTCGAGGTCCGTATTGTCTCCGTCGAGGACGGAGGGCAAACCCGCGAACTTGCCAAACTGCGTCAGGTCGTCGCCTATGTGCCGCCACTGTGAGCTTTCCATCGCCACTGGGCCGGCCACGGCAGCCCGAACGGGCCCTGCCGGGCTGACGCTGATCGAGTTGCTGGTGGCAATCACCATCGTCTCGCTCATCGTGGCCGCGCTGGGCGCGATGGCCTCGGCCGTGCAATCGAGTGCCGGCTACTCGCAAAGCCACGCCACCGCCACCCAGAACGCCCGGGTCGCCCTCCAGCGGATCGGCCGGGCGATCGAATCGGCCTCGGCGAGCGATCTTTTTCCCGGCGCCTTGGTGGTGGCAACGGAGGTGGGCACGTGGCGGTTTCCAGACGCGCTGGTCGTCTGGAATCCCGACACTGCGCCCGCGGACCCCGAAGGGCTCCCCCGTTTCAACGAATTGAAAATCTATTGTCCCCGGCCCAACCGGCCCAACGAGTTGGTCGAGTTGACCACTCCCAACGACGCCCGCACCACGCCCAGCCCGCAAGATACGTCGGCCTGGCAGACCGAGTTGGAACGCATCAAGAGCTCGTCCGACACCCGCTCGGTAGTGCTCACCGGCCTGCTTCGCACCGCCCTGCCCGCGGATCCGTCGGTGGACGCGGCGCACAGGCAGCTTCGCGGCACGGCCCGATTTGAAGTCCGCTATCGCCCCGACCCGGCACAACTGGCCGCCTACCGGTCCGGATCGGCCACCTGGGAAAGCCTTCCCTGGGTGCAAGGAATCTACGGATCGCAAACCGGACTGGCCCAGACTTGGGTGCGGATCGAGTTGCAAGTCGTCCCGGAGGGAAACGCCCACCCCACGGATCCCTCGGCCAGCCTGGGCGTGGCGTATTTCGGCTCCGGGGCCCTGTTTTATGAGGTGCACCAATGACGAACCCCGCTTCGCCGGCGGCACCCCCAGGCGACTCCGCCCCCCCACGGCCCTGGGCAGGTCGCCCGGCCGGCCGCCGCGCGGTGGCCGCCCTGATGGTTCTCCTGGTGATCGCCATCACCATGGCAACCTCCTACGCCGTGATTCGTTCGCAGGGCACCGCGATGATGGTTCAGGCCAACGCCGGGCTGAGCTTCTCGGCCCGCCAAGCCGCCGCCACCGGGCTTTCCGTGGCCATCAAAACCATGCAATCGGGCTCCTGGCAAGGTTCCACCCAGACGCTCACCGGTTTGCTGGGGCCCCACCAAGGCTACAGCATACGCTACCAGCCCGGCGATCCTACCTTGCTGCCGACTGATCCCCAGTATGACGACCTGCCCTACCGCGTGACCGTGCTCTCGACCGGCTGGGTGGCCGAGCCGGGGAGCATCCAACGCCGATCGACCCACCAGATCCGGGCCGTGCTGCGTTTGATTCCCCGGCAGTTGTCCGTGGAGCCCTCGGACTGGGAAAAGATGCGGCCCTACACCGTGTACCAAACCGGCGAGATGAAGAAGGGCTTTGCCCTCGAACTGCCCACCCGGCTGCAAGGGCGGGTGCGCGTTCAAAAGAAGCTCGAGCTGGCATCGAGCTATCCCAACGATGCTAAAGCCTGGTGGTATTACCTCCAGGGCTTGAACGATATGCGTCTGGCCGGATATCCCGATTGGCGGCCGCTGACTGGACCGGTCGACCTGCCCCTGGACAAGCAAGACGCCGGCGTGCTGGAGGCGCTGAGCGGCGCGCTCAGCGTTGCCACCAACCATCTGCCGTTCGACCTCAATGCCGCCGATTGGACACTGCCTCCGGCAGCCCTATCCTACAGCATCTATCCGGGCGGGCCGAGCTACACCATTCCCCGGGTCAACAGCATCCTTGCCAACGTCTCCCTGGGTCCCGATCCGGCCACCAATCCGCTGGGCATTTATCTCGCTGCCGGAAGCGTCACGCTGATGGATAACGTCACCATTCGGGGGATGCTTCAGGTCACCGACAACGTCATTTTCGACGGCCAGAATATTTTCATCCAGCCGGCCGATCTGCCGGCCGTCCATCCGAACACGACGCCCGTCCGCCTCCCCTCGCTGATCTGCAACAAGGCCACCGCCCGCGCCGGCAGCTCGACGCAAATCACCGGGCTGGTGGCCGTTTTCGACAAGCTCAAGATCGAGACCGGTCCCGCCACCGACGCCTTCGCCATCAACGGCAGACTGCTCGCCCGCGGCATCGACGTCCAATTCCGCACACCCTGGGCCGCGGTCGATTGGAAAAAGCAGGTCAACGATTTTCTCGCCCAACTCACCGATCCGGTGCCGGTGCCCTATTTTCCCGTCTGGATGGGCAACCAGGGAATCGACCCCGTGCCGCAAATCATGGTCATCCCCGAGGCCTCGGCGGTCGACGACCACTGGTACGATTCCTACAATCCGATTTATGTACCCCGCGACGGGGACGCCAGCGCCCTGGACCCGCAGAATCCCGGCCTTCGTTGGGACCTGGTTTCCTGGACGGATTCGCCTTGACGGCTTTCTCACGAGGAGGATGTGATGCCACGACGTATCGCTGGGCCGCTGCTTTGGGTGGCCGTTGGCCTGTCTTGTTGCGTGCTAAGCTTCTATCAGGTCACCGCCCTGGCGCAACGCCCCGTGAAACCCACGCAACCGTTCGCCAACGCGGTGGGCCAACGTATGGAAATGATCCGCGAGCTTGGTGCAATTCGTGAACTGCTCAAGGAGCAAAACATGCTCTTGAAGGAGCAGAACGATTTGCTGCGAGTGACGAAGCCGGGTAAGCCGCCGGGGCGCTCCAAGTAGGTTTCCGCCCGGAACCTCCTCAGCCGGTCGGCGGCGTAAGCCCACCGCACGAGTCAGGGCACCATCATGCGCTGCTGCCGCCAACCGGCCGGACTGACGCTGCTCGAGGTCCTCCTGGTCATCACCCTGATGGCGATCCTCGCCGCGGCGGTGATTCCCAACGCCAATCCGGGCATCGCCGAACAACTCCGCTCGGTTGCCCAGGTGGTCGGCAGCGACCTGGACTACACCCGAAGCCTGGCTGTGACCCACGGCAGCGCCTATCGCGTCAGCTTCGAGCCGGGGACCAACCGCTACGTGCTTTCCCACGCCGGCGTCAACCCGCTGTTGGACAAATTGCCCCGCTCCCCCTTTCACGAAACCCCCGCCGGGCAAAACGAGATCGTGGTTCGACTGGCCGACCTGCCCAACCTCGGACCCACCGTCACGCTGCTGGGCGCCGCGCTCTCCGACGGCCAGAACGGATACCTTGCCCTTACGGGTGAGGTCGTCTTCAAGGAACTGGGCCAGACCCTGCAAACCGGGCCGACTCGAATCTGGCTGGCCGCCGGCGGCGGTTCCCCCCCGCGGACGATCTCCCTCTCCATCAATCCGGTCACCGGGCTGACCACGATCGAACCGCTGGGCGCCTATCCGCCGCCGGACAACCTGCTCAACTCGGCCGCCGTATCACCCTAACCCATCATCGTCAACTGACCTTACCCGGAACACCCCCCCACCGGCGAATGCCCAGCAAGGGTTCCACGCATGGCCCGATGGTTTTCCAGACCGCATCCCAGCCCCATCGGTGTCGACGTGGGGAGCCGCTGCGTCAAACTGTTGCAGTTTAGCGGCGACTTCTCCAGTGTGCGCGACGTCGTCCGCTGGGACTTTTCCCTTCCCCGCGACGCCGACCAAGCCGCCCGCCACAGCCAAATCGTGCAGGCCCTTCGGCACGCTCGCGAAGGAAGGAACTTTCGCGGTCGTGACGCCGTGTTTTGCATCCATTCGAACGACCTGTTCGTGCAAAACGTGCGCGTGCCGAAGGCCCCCGGGGCGGAGTTCGAGCGGCTTGTCTGTGCCGAGGCAGCCGGCCGGCTGCCCTTTCCATCCGACGAGGCCGAGCTGCGATACGTCGAGGCCGGCGACGTGCGGCACGGCGACGCCACCCGCCGCGAGGTGATCCTGCTGGCCAGCCATCGACCCTGCATCCAGCGGATCGTGGGCACGGCCGAGGCGGCCGGCCTCCGCCCCCTGGTGATCGACGTGGAGCCGGAGGCGATACTCCGCTGCTACTGGCGCCAGTTCCGCCGCGAGGAAGACCGAAACCGCTCGCTGATGCTGGTCAACGTGGGCACCGCCTCCAGCAAGGTGGTGATTGCCCGCAACGCCGTCCCCATGTTCGTCAAGTACATCGACGTGGCCGGCGACCAGATGGACGCGGCCGTGGCCCGGCATCTGGAAATCGGTCTGCCGGAAGCCACCGCCCTGCGACGCCACAACGGCGACCGCCGCGCCGACCAGCGCGATGCGGAAGTCACCCGCGGAATCGACGAATCCCTGCGGCCCATCCTGGATCGCCTGGCCAACGAGATCTCCATGTGTGCGCGCTACTACAGTGTCACCTTTCGCGGCCAACCGATCGATCGGATGATCCTTTCCGGGGGGGAAGCCTCGGAAGCTCTGTTGCAGTGGATCGGCCGCCGCCTGGACATCGAGTGCGAGTTGGGTGATCCCCTCCGCGCGTTCGAAACACCGGCCGTTTCCGGCCGCCCCGGCCAGTGGGACGTCGCCGCCGGCCTGGCCCTGCGGCAGGCAACCTAACCCCGACAACCCGTGACGAGTTCCAGCAATATCCGGAAGAACCCTCCCATGCCCCAAATCGACTTCCTTCCCGACGACTATCGGCGACGGCGAGCCCGGCAACGGTTGGGAGTGTGGCGGTGGATGCTGGTGGCCACCCTGGCCGCCGTGATCGCCGCCGCCGCCGTTGGCCAGCACCGCACCGTCTCCCGACTGAAGCGGCAGCTCCGCCAGCTTCAACCCCAACAGGAGGCGGCCACCACGGGAAAGCAGAATCTCCAAGAGTTGCAATCGGAAATCGCCACCGCCCGCGCCGAAGCCGAACTGATTACCTACCTGCGGCATCCCTGGCCCCGGACCCGGCTGATCGCCGCCCTGCTGAAACCGCTCCCCGAGGAGCTCACCCTCCAGCGGCTGCAAGTCTTCTCCGAGGGGATCAAGAAGCCCCCGGCGAAGCGTTCCGCTCCCTCGCCCCCGAGCCAGCAGGATGAAGTTGACCCGGACGACCTGCTGCCTACCGCCCGCGATCTGCTCCGCCTCCGCAAACGCTACGATCAGCAGCGGGCCCGAGTGGTGATTTCCGGCGTCACCGACGACGTCGCCGCACTGCACGCCTACATGGCCGAGTTGAGCGACGTGCCCCTCTTCGACCGGGCCGAGTTGCGATCGATCGAAATCGAACCCGGCAGCCACGGAACCCGCTATCACTTTGTCGCCGCGTTGCGAGCCCGCGCCGGCTACGGCCAGCCCCAGGGTCCCCGCGGGGTCGACCGCCACCTGGCCGCCACGGACTGACCTGAACCCGCGTTGCAAGAGACGAGTCGATTCCTCATGAATCCCATGACAACAAAAAAAACCTGGCTGGTGATCCTCCCCCTGGCCGGCTTGGCCCTGGTCTACCTGTTCGTGTTCTTCCTGCCCGGCCAGCAGCGCATCCGCCAACTCCGCGAGACCCTCACCCAGGGGCAGGACTTCCTTGCCGAAACGACCTACGTGCTGCCCGCCTTGAAGGCCACGTCCGGCCGCCTGGTGGAACTCCATCGCGTCTGCCGGGCCTGGGAACAGTGCACGCCCGACGACGACCAACTCGCCAGCCTGTTCGGCCGGATCAACCTGTTGGCGCGCAACGCCCGGGCTACCACCAACCGCTTCGATCCCCAAACCGCCACCGACTTCGAGTCGGTGCGGCAAATCCCCGTGGAAATGCAGTGCACGGGCACCTACGCGCAACTGGTCGCCCTGCTCCGGGGCCTGGAAACCATGGCCGAGCCCGTCTGGGTCGACTCGGTCGATCTGCAGCCGGCATCAGAAGATGGGCAAATTATCCAGTGCGAGCTAAACCTGGTTGTTTTTACCGATAACTCCGAGATTTCTGGTCAGGCCAACGCATCCGATTAGCCGATAAAGGAGGGGGTGGGCCGTGGGCGGATTCCGCTGCCGGTCGCCTCGAAGATTGTGAAACTCGCCAAAAGGTTACAACGAGAAGTCCAAACGCATCCCGGAAAAGCCGCCGTCCTGGGTGTGTTGGCTTTGGTGGCGGGCTATTTTTGGACGCCGCTCGTCTGGGGGTGGCTGCGACCCGCCGACACCGCGGTGGCCGCGTCGCTGGGGCCCCAAGCTGCCGACGGACAACACCCACAGCCGACCCCCGTCGCCCGCAGCACCGACGCGACGGCCCCCCCTAAGACGGACTCCGTCCCCTGGGAAACGGTCGCCGCCTGGATCGACGCCGACCCCGACACCCGGCCGGCGGACCTGAACACGTTTCGAAATCCCTTCCAGCCAACCGCCAAGGAAGCGGAAAAGCCCCCACCCGAGACGGCCCAGCCCGTCGAACCACCACCAAAAACACCCCAAAGCCTGGGAGTTGAATTGACCGGCACGATCGTGGGACCGACTCGGCGCGTGGCCCTGATCTCGGGCAGGGCCTACGGCGAGGGCGACACGATCGTGGCCGACGCCGGGGGCACTCCCGTGGAGTGGACCCTCGGCCGGGTGACCCCTCGGGGCATCATCCTTCGCTCACAGGACGAACGCTACGAGTTGACCTTACCCCAGTCGCGACAACCCGGTCGGATCATTACCAGATCGCGACCGAAAAACTGAGTCGCCGAACCGCCGCGCCGCGCGGAGCAGGAAGCTACCGCGCCGGTCGAAACCCCTGGTGTCACGGAAGACCGATGTTCAAACGTCGACGTCCAATCGTCCTCATCCTGCTCGTCGCCTTGGGCGCCGGCTTGGCCGTGGGCGTGGGCCTTTGCACCTCGCCCCCGGCGGCCAATGAGCCGGTTGGCGAGGTAGTCGCTGGGCCGCTTTCACCACGGGCGCAGCCGCCCGCGGCGGCAACCCGATCGGCAACCCCGGCTCCCGCCGAGACCGAGCTTTCCGCCCAGCCTTCTACCCCGCCGGGACCGGTCGGCGGCGTGGAGCAAGAGGCGGCGGGCACCCCTCTCGGCCATCTCGCCTCGGCCGATCTTCCTCCGGGGCCGGTCTACGTCACGCCCTACCCCCCCAGGGCTTTTCAAAACGGACCCTCGGCCACCGAGTCGTCACTGGTGAAGCTGTTGGAGCAGGTCACGGCCAAGCTTCTGTCCGAGAAGTCCGCCCCGCCGCGTTCGGTGCCGCCGCCGGCCGACGGCGTCCCCGCAACGTCCTCCCAGGCCGATCCGGCCGCAATCATCTCCTTTTCCTCGCCCGCCGGCGCGGCGGCCGACCCTTCACAAAACATCTTCCCCCACGACCCGGCCGAAGGGGACGGCCAACTGGAAATGCACTTCAACGACGACAACATTCGCGACGTGCTGGAAGCCCTCAGCCAACACGGCGGCCTGAACATCCTGGCCAGCCAAAACGTGACCGGAACGGTCTCGGCGAACCTGGTCGGCGTCGACGTGCTCAGCGCGCTCGATGCCATCTTGAAAACCACCGGCTACGTCGCCCGCCGCGAAGGCGACTTCATCTACGTCGGCACGTCCAAGGATTTCCAGGACCTCCAGGAGACGCTGGATACGGTCGCCACCCGGGTTTATCGTCCCAGCTACGTCACCGCGGCGGAATTGCAGACCCTGGTCGAGCCCATGCTCACCAAGGAGGTGGGCGTGGCCAGCGTCTCCTCGCCCGCGGAAACGGGCATTCCCGCCGACGATACCGACGCCGGAGGCAACGCCTTCGCCGGGGGTGACGTGCTCCTGGTGCGGGACTACCAAGGCGTCTTGGACCAGGTCGATCAGGTCGTGGCCGAGATCGACGTGCGGCCGCTCCAGGTGGCCATCGAGGCGATGATCCTCAGCGTGAAACTCGACGACCAGAACGACCTGGGCGTTAGTTGGGAGTTTCTCCGCAACAATCCCCACATCCGCTTCGGCGTGGGCAGCCCCGCCGGCACACTCCCCAACCTGGCCACCGGCAGCGGCCTCCAATTCGCCTTCCTCGACACCAACTTCAGCACCTTTCTCGCCGCCCTGGAGGAGATCAAGGACACCAACGTGATCGCCACGCCGCGGCTGACCGTGCTGAACAAACACCGCGCCGAAATCCAGATTGGCCAACAGCAAGGCTACGTCAGCTCCACCTTCACCGAAACCAGCACCTCCCAAAGCGTGGAGTTCCTCGACACGGGTACCATCCTGCGGCTGCGGCCGTTCGTCTCCAACGACGGGCACATCCGCATGGAAATCCATCCCGAGCTTTCCAGCGGCGAAGTCAAGCTCAAGGGCCAGTTCACCGTGCCCGAAAAGGACCTCACCCAAGTGACCACCAACGTGATGGTCCGCGACGGCTCGACGGTGATCATCGGCGGCCTGATACGGGAGCAACTCACCAAGAATGCCACCCAGGTCCCCCTGCTCGGCAGCCTACCCTTTATCGGCCCCGCTTTCCGATCGAAAAAGAAAGATCGCACGGAGCGGGATGAAATCATCGTGCTGATCACGCCCCACATCATCTCCGAACCCGAAGCCTGCCGCGAAGGCAACAACGCCGCCTGCGAATTCCATCGCCGCCGCGATGTGCTGGCCGAAAAGATGAGCCCCCTGGGACGCGACCACATTTCCCGCCGATATCTCCGCCTGGCGCAAAACGCCTGGGCCGCCGGCCAGGCCGACGACGCCCTGCGGTTCGCCGAAATGGCCGTCCATTTCAACCCCCTCAGCCGCGCGGCGATCGACCTCCGCAGCCACATCTGGCTGGGCGAACCCTACGGCGACCACACCTTGCTCGGACCCGCGCCGGGGGCAACCCCCCAGCCGGCCGACACCGCCGAACCCATCGACGCCTGGCTGCTGGACCAATTGGAACAGGGAACCTCCCAGCCCCAGCTCCAGCAGCCCGCGCCGCCGCACCCTCGCGACCGGCCAACTCCCGGCACGGCCAAGGACCTCCCCCGACCCGGAAGCTGGCAATGAACCGCCCAACAAAGTCCCCAGGCGTTCTTGCCGTCCTCTGCATTGCGGCAACGCTCGCTTCCGGCTGCCGTACCTTTCAAGATGCGTTGTTGTCGCCTGGCGACGTCGCCGTGAAACGCCGGCAGCGAAACGAGCAGGTCACCCGCAGCTTCGAAACCCAGCGATCCGCCGCCGAGTTCCAGTCGGCGCTGGCTGCCTGGCACCGGGGCGATACGCGGCAGTGCCTCGCCACGCTCCAGCGCGTCCTCGCCGGCGATCCCCAGAACCTCGACGCGCTCCTGCTCGAAAGTGAAATCGCCCTGGTCGAAGGGCGTCAAGCCGAAGCCCTGCGTTGCGCCCACCGGGCGGCCGACGCCCATCCGCTGGACCAGCGGGCCCGCCGCACGGTCGAGGTGCTGACGGAAACCGCCGCCGCCGATCCTCGCGCCGCCACCTTGCCGCCATTGCCGCAGGCCGGCGAACAAGCCGTTCGCCCCGCCAGCTACGAAATCCCCCTGCCGGCAGGGCCAGACTCGCCCCACGCCCCCGGCCCTGCAATGGGAATCACACCGCCGACCGGCACGATCGCTACAACCTTTTCTTCGCCCGAGGCCACCTCTTCACCCACCATCGACCCGCCGGCCCCCGTGCGAAAGGCCGAAGCGGCGTTTGCCGCGGGCCAGCCTTCGGCGGCCATGGCGATTCTGCGCCAGGCCGCTCGCCACGACCCCCTCGATCCGCAAATCCCTATCTCGGCCGCCGTCTGTGCCTTGCGCCACGACGATCCGGCGGCCGCCGTCGAGTTGGCCGAAGCCGGACTCACCCGGTTTCCCCAATCGCCGGCACTGTACCGAATTCTCGGTACCGCCTACTACCGGCTGGGGGATGATCGGTCTTCTCAAGTCGCGTTGCGGCAAGCACTTTCGTTGGACAACACCTCGGCCCTGACCTACTTTTTATTGGGCCACGTGTTGACCAACCTGGGACAGCCGGCGGACGCCGCGACCCACTTCCGGCGAGCGGCCGACCTCGACCCGCGCTACGCCGTTTCGCGCTAGCGTTCGGTCAAGGCTCGCTTCACGGGTGGGCATCGCCGGACCCGCCGGTTCCACGTCGACCGACCACCGGCCGAGTCCCCGCGGCGCGTGGCCTTGCGACGGCTCCACCCGGGGGTGGAGCCGTCTCCACCGGCCCCGTGGGTCGTGCCACGTCCCGACTTCCATCCACCCTGGCGACCTTTCGTGAGCGATTCGAAGACGAATAACCGAATCTCGGCAGTCACCTTCATCGTGGCCGTCGCATGGTGTTCCGCCTGGCTGGCGGGCTACATCGTGGACACGTCGTCCTGGACGGTCCGAGCCGGCCTCTTGGCCGCGGGTGCCCTCCCCGCCGCGGCCGCGCTGATGCTCTTCGCCCGTCGCCAGAAGGGATTCAAGCGGGACCTCCACCGATATCTCGAGCGTCTTGCCCAGCTCGATCCCCACGAGCTTTGTGATAACGTGGAAACGGAAACCTCGTTGGCCTGCCGGACCGACGACGAGTGGAAGGTGCTGGTGGATCAGTTCCGCCAGATCATCCGCCCTCTGGCAGAGAGATTACGCGACCTGGAACAAGTCCGCACCGCTCAAGAAATACGCTCTCGCCGGGCCGTCGCCCAGGCCGGTCGCGCCGAGAGCATCCTGGCAGGTTTGGGCGATCCGGTGCTGGCCATCGACGGCTTCGGCGAGATTGCGCTGGCCAACCCTGCCGCCCGGCAACTCTTCGATTTCGACGTCGAGGCCACGGAGGATCGCCCCGCCGCGACGCTGGTCCGATGCGAAAAACTGCTCGATCTGCTGGTCGGCGCGGCCCACCACGAATCGACCGAGCTGCGGACCGAGGAGTTGGAAGTCGTCGATCCGCACGGAGACTCCCACTGGTTCCGCGCCACGGTGGCCAAGGTCGTCGCCGGCAACACGGCCGAATCGTCCAGCGACGGCGCCGTGGCCGTGCTGCAGGATATCCGCCAGCAAAGGGAGCTTCAGAAGCGGAACGCCGAGTTCGTCTCCGCCGCAAGCCATGAAATGAAAACCCCCCTGGCCGGAATCAAGGCCTACGTGGAACTACTCGCCGACGGCGACGCCGAAGACGAGGAAACCCGCGAGGAGTTTCTCGAAATCATCAACGGCCAGGCCGACCGCCTCCAACGCCTGATCGACAACATGCTCAACCTCGCCCGTATCGAGGCCGGCGTGGTCCAGGTCCGCAAGGAAAGCTACTCGCTCAACGAATTGCTGGAAGAGGCCGCCCAGGTGGTACAGCCCGCGGCGGAGGAAAAAAACGTCCACCTGACGGTCGACCTCAGCCCCCTCTACCTGGGAGTGTTCGCCGATCGCGACATGCTGCTGCAAGCCGCGATCAACCTGCTCTCCAATGCCGTCAAGTACACGCCGCCCGGCGGCCAGGTCACCTTCCGCAGCCGGTCCCTCGGCGACCACGTAACCTTCGAGGTGGAGGACACCGGCGTGGGCCTCAGCGAGGAAGACGCCCAGCGCGTCTTCGAGAAGTTCTACCGCGTCAAGAAAGACAAGAACATGGCCTCCGGCACCGGCCTCGGGCTTCCCCTGGCCAAGCACATCGTGGAGGACGTTCACGGCGGCCGCCTCGTCCTCCAGAGCGCCCTCGGCGTGGGCAGCAAGTTCACAGCAATCTTTCCCGGCAGCGGCCAGATGACCTGACCCGGCTGCCCCCCGCGGCCGAAAACATCCCCCACAACGGAAATCGCTCGCCGCACGGTCGGTAGCACCAAGAACCCGACCGATCCGGCGCAACTCCTGAAACGACCTTGTCGAAACGGAACGACCGATGACGCCCAAACGAGTTCTCCTTTGCGACGATGAAATCCACATCCTCCGCGCGGCGGAGTTCAAATTGAAACGCGCCGGCTACGACGTGACCACCGCCGGCGACGGCGAAGAAGCCTGGCAGGCGATCGAGCAGCAGGTTCCCGATGTCTTGATCACCGACTGCCAAATGCCGCGACTGGACGGGCTGGGGCTGATCGAGCGGCTGAGGGCCAATCCCCACACACGCCAACTGCCGGTCTTCATGCTCACCGCCAAAGGGTTCGAGTTGAGCGAGCAGGAGTTGGCCGGCAAATGGAATATCCGCGGCGTGATTGCCAAGCCGTTCAGCCCCCGGGAACTGTTGAAGAAGGTGGAGGAAACCCTGCAAGTCGAGTCGACGCCGGCTTAGGGTCCGTCGAGCCCGGGATGGTGGGCACCACGGGTGGCTTGTCTGCCCCCGCTTCCGCCACTGCCGGACACAAGCCGGCAGCCGCACCCAGCGTGTTCAGCGAGCGTAGTCCGATGGAACTGATGAAGCTGCCGACGGAAGTGTTCGAGGACGTGGCCGTCGTCCATTCGCCTGAGCAGTTCGGTGAAAACGAGGTCGAGTCGGTCGAGCTCTACATCGGCCAACTGAAGCAGAAGAAGGTGGTTCTCGACCTGGACAACACGGAGATGATCGACAGCCAGGGCCTGACGTCGCTGTTGGACATGCAAGATCGACTTCGCCAGTCGGGCGGCGCGCTCAAAATCGCCGCCACCAACCCCTCCAACCACAAAATTTTGGAAATCACCCGGCTCGACCTGCAACTGGAAGTGTTCGACAGCGTGATCGACGCCGTGCGGAGCTTCCGCTGAGAACCGAAGAGCCCACCATTTTCGTCAACGGTAAAGGAAACCGGAAGCGTATTGCCATGACCACTGCCGTGGGTACCCCCCGACGCCTCGGTGACCTGCTCGTCGCCAAGGGCTATCTGACCTCGGGACAGTTGGATCAGGCCCTGCACTTGCAGAAGGAGGGGGGACGCATCCGCCTGCTGGGCGAAATCCTGGTCGACCTTGAACTTTGCAGCGAAGACCAGATCGTCGAGTGCCTGGCCAAGGAATACGGCTTCCCCCACGCCAAGCTGGACGGCCGCCTCCACGATCCCAAGGTGATCGAGGTGCTGCCCCGCGAATACATCGAAAACAACCTTGTGCTGCCCCTGTTTCTCGTTCGCGGCACGCTCACGGTGGCCATCTCGGAGCCCTCCAACCTCTTCCTCGTGGAGGAAATCCGCGCCCTCACCAACCTCGAGGTCCAGGTTGTTGCCGCCACGCCCAAAGACGTGCGGCGGATGATCACCTCGCTTCCCGACTCCAAGGTCTTCGTGATCGACGATATCATCGAAGACTCCCAAGACGCCAACGTCACCCTGATCGAGGAAGCCATCGAGGATATCGGCGATATCGCCGAAATCGCCGGGCAATCGCCGGTCATTCGCCTCGTCAATTACATCATCTTCAACGCCGTCAAGGAAGGCGCCAGCGACATCCACGTGGAACCCGGCGAGCGATGCCTGAGGGTCCGCTATCGGCTCGACGGCCGCTTGCACAAATCGCTGGAAGTTCCCCTCCACCTGCTGCCGGCGGTCAGCAGCCGCATCAAGATCATGGCCGGACTCGATATCAGCGAGCGCCGACTCCCCCAGGACGGCCGGGTCAACGTGCTCTTAGAGGGACGCAAAATCGATCTCCGCGTGAGCACCTTTCCCACCAGCAAGGGCGAGAAAACGGTGATCCGCGTGCTCGACACCCGAACCGTCTCGCTCAACCTGGAAGACCTCGGTTTCGCCGAGGACGTGCTGGCCCGGTTTCGCGACTGTATCCGGGCACCCAACGGAATCATCCTCGCCACCGGGCCCACCGGCAGCGGAAAATCCACCACCCTCTACGCCGCCCTGAACGCCATCAGCTCGATGGAAAACAACGTCTGCACGGTGGAAGACCCGATCGAGTATCACCTCCCCCTGATCAACCAGTTCCAGGTCCAGGAAAAAATCGGGCTCACCTTCTCCAAGGCGCTGAGGACCCTCCTCCGGCAAGACCCCGACGTGATCATGGTGGGCGAAATCCGCGACGAAGAGACCGCCCGAACCGCTATCCAGGCAGCCCTCACCGGCCACCTCGTGTTCAGCACACTGCACACCAACAACGCCATCAGCGCCATCACCCGGCTAATCAACATGGGTGTCGAAGCGTACCTCATCGGTGCTGCTTTGAATGCCGTGCTGGCGCAACGCCTGGTACGCCGTATCTGCCCCAAGTGCCGGCAGACCTACGACCCGCCCCGCCTGGTGCGAAAAACACTCGACCGCATGGGCTATCAGTTTGACGCCTTTTACAAGGGCATCGGCTGCAAAAGCTGCCGCAATACCGGTTTCAAGGGGCGGATCGCCATCCACGAGTTGTTGCTCATCAACGACGACTTTCGAGACGGAATCATCGCCGATCCCAATCTCTCCCGACTCCGCAGACTGGCCCACCGCGAAGACATGGTCGACCTGGCCTGCGACGGCTTTCGCAAGGTTCGCGAGGGGATTACCACGGTGGAGGAAATCTTCCACGTCGCCGGCGACCTGCACGCACCGGTAGAAAGGAAATGAACAGCCTCGGTATCGCCACCACTCCCTCCTGCGACTCCACACACAACACGCATTCACCATACAACCGGCAACAACCCGCTCTCTGGCTCGCGCGGAGATGTCCCCATGGCTTTTCAATACCGTGTTCGCGATCCCCTCGGAAACATGATCGAGGGAACGCTCGATGCCGCCAGCCAGGACGAGGCCCAGCAGCAACTCCGCCGCGACGGCTTCCAGGTGCTCGACCTGCGGCAAGACGACGACGCGGGCGAGCTCTTCCCCCGCCTGGTGAGAAAAAACGATATCATCTACACCACGGCTCAACTGGCCGTGATGGTCGATACGGGCATTGCCCTGTCCGAGGCCCTGGCCGGCATTCTCCAGCAGGAAGCCAACCCCACGCTACGCAAGCTGCTCCAGGACCTCAAAGATTCGGTCGAGGGGGGCGAGGCCTTCTCCGCCGCCCTGGCTCGCCATCCGCGCTATTTCGACAAAACCTACATTTCCCTCATCAAGGCCAGCGAAGCCACGGGAACCCTCGGCCCCATGCTGGAACGCATCGCCGGATACCTTCGCAAAGAAGTTGACACGCGCGGAAAAGTCCGCGCCGCCATGGCCTATCCCATGGTGATGCTGGTGGTGGCCGTGGGCGTCTCCATCTTTCTCCTGACCTACGTCCTTCCCAAGTTCACCCCCCTCTTCAAATCCCGCAGTATGCAACTCCCTCTGCCCACCAAAATCCTCATCAACGTCTCCAGCGTGCTGCTGGGATATTGGTATCTCTGGCTCGCCGCCGCGGTGGCCCTGTTGGCGGCCTACCTGCTCAGCCGCCGAACCGAGTTGGGCAAAAGCGTGCTCGATCGAATCAAGATCAACCTCCCCATCCTCGGACCCATGTTCCGCAAAGTGACCATCAGCCGGAGTATTCGTACCCTCGGCACGATGATCTCCAGCGGCGTCTCCGTGCTCGATGCCATCACCCTCTGCGGGGAAGTCGCCGCAAACTACCACTACGAAAAACTGTGGCAACACGTCCGCGAAGAAGTCACCACGGGAAAACGCATCTGCGAAGCACTCGCCGGCAGCACCCTCTTCCCTCGCTCGCTGGTGCAGATGATCGCCGCCGGCGAGGAAACCGGCAAGCTCGACTACGTGCTTCAGCGGGTAAGCGACTATTACGACCGCGAAGTCGAATCCTCCGTGAAGACCACCACGGCGCTGATCGAACCCCTGCTGATCGCCTTCATGGGCGTCGTCGTGGGCGGGATCGGGATGGCCCTGATGCTGCCTATCTTCAGCCTCAGCCGACAGCCCTAGCCCATGGGCCGGGTCGCGACCCACCCCGCTCTCGTCCCCAAGCTCCAGCTTGGGAACGCGTGTCGTCGTAGCTCCGCTTCCGGCGGCGCTGCCCACAGGCCATTCTACGCTCGTTCCCAAGCTCCGGCTTGGGAACGTACTTCACCGTAGCTCTGCTCCCAATGGCGCTGCCCACAGGCCATTGGCGCCAGTTGCATGCGAAGCCGCAGCTTCCGAACGAGTAGGGACCCGGCGCGCACACTCCCCCGCAAACACAAAATATGGTCCACCTCCGCGCAGGCATCACGCGCGCAAAGGGGCGTGTTGAAAAAGCAGATCGCCCAGTCGATCGCTACACGCCTTGAAGAAGCCGGTTACGGCGGGCACGGCGCTCGGCTCGCAGACGGGCTCGCCGTTTTGTCTCGCTCGGCTTCTCGTAATACTCCCGGCGCCGCATCTCCTTCTTGATCCCGCTCCGCTCGACCAGCTTGCGGAACCGTCGCACCGCCTCCTGAATCGACTCGTTTTCCCGCAACGTCAGCTTAACCACGCACTCCTCCTTCTGATTTGTTTTCGAGGCGATCGCCGTCGACCGCCCCCCAGCCATTGGCCCCCTCCGCACAACCCCGAACCGTGCAGGGGGTGCCCGACACTTCTCACCGCTGGGCCAAAGACTCGATCGACATCCGACCCCCGAGCTTCCCCCAGACTCGTTACTCTACACTGCCCCTTAGCGGTATGTCCACCCATATCGGCGATCCCGCCCGAGATTTTCAGGTATTGTCCCAGGTCGGCGTCCCAAGAAGCCTGTAGGCCGGGTCGCCAGCGTTTGGCGCGGGTCTCCCAACCCCGCCAACGACCTGACGAAACCCGACCCGAATAGACTACGAAACCGTAAAACCTTGCCCAGCTTTCGGTTGCGGCGACGAAAAAATCGCGATAACTGAATCCGGCGGCAGATTCCGGCCGATTTCCAACTGTGCGGACCGGTGTCGGTCACGGTTCGGCTACCCGGCCGAGCGGCGGCGAATCGGCCCATTCCGCCCCGCCGCAAATCGACCCCGGGGGCCCCTGTTTCGCAACACTCAGCCCCGGACCGTTGCAGCGGCGGCCCGCATGGCGGATGATGGGCTGTGCGGCCCCGCCGCGATCATCACCACCCGTCGGCCGGCACCGTGGCCGCCCTGGGAGTTGAACCCCATGAACGACACCCAAGACCAACTCGACGTGCTCCTGGCGCTGGACGCCCGGCACGACGACCTCCTCCGTCGGCTCGACGATCTCGACCGGCAGGTTCTGGAAGTGCTGGCCCAGCAGCAGCCCGCCTCGCCCACGGCCGCGTTCGCCACGGAGTCGGAGGACCCGCGCACGCGCGGGTGACCGGTAACCGGCACCATTCGCCGCTTCGAACGTTCGGCGGGGGCAGCGTTCGGCGGGGGCAGCGTTCGGCGCGGGTCTCCCGACCCCGCCGAAAAAGCACCACCCTGGTTCCCAAGCTCCAGCTTGGGAACCCGCCAGGTCGCGGTGTTGCTCCCACCCCCAATTTGCCACCGCCTCGCCCAGCGGCTAGGATAAGCCCAACCTTGGATAGGTCGAGTGTCGCGCCTTTGCACGGGTGGCCCAGGTTCTTGAACCTCCGCCGGCGGCAGCCGGCAAGAGGTCAGGCCAGCGGGCGGCGATGCCCGGGCGGTGTTCCGATTCGATGGGTGGAGTGATTTGCGCTGACCTCTTGTGGCTCCAGCCACACCGGTTCAAGAACCGGTGCTACCCACGAATGAAGAAGTTCAGAGCGCGTAGGCCGGGTCGCGACCCGGCATGGCAGAACTGAATTCGACGCTGACCTCTTGTGGCTCCAGCCACACCGGTTCAAGAACCGGTGCTACCCGCGGGGTCGGCAGCCCCGCGCCGAACGCGAGGAGCAAGACGATGCGTACCGCGATCACGCTGATCGGGCACTGCTGCTTGTGCCTGCCGTGGCTGTTCACCGCGACGACTTCAGTGGCTGCCGAAGGGCCGATTGCCCATTGGACGTTCGACCGGCTCGACGGCCAGGCGGTTTCCAACTCCGCCGCCGCTGCCGGGCCCGGCACCGTCCATGGAGCCACGCCGGCGGCCGGGGTCGAGGGCCCCGCGCTGGCCTTCGACGGCCGCGACGATTACGTCGCCCTGGGCGAGGTTGGCCGGTTCGACGCCGTCACCATCGCCTTCTGGATGCAAGCCCGGGACATCGCCAAGGCCGACGACTGGCAAGGCCTGGTGACCAGCGACACCTGGGAGGAGGGTGTTTTCCACATCGGCGTGCGAGACGGCAAGATCGACGTCCATCTCCACCTTGGCCAGGCCCGCCGCGGCCGGCTCCTCAGCAGGACGCTGCGGAACGGCACCTGGTACCACGTGGCCGTGGTGGCCGACTGCCCGGATCGCACGATTCGGCTCTTTCTCAACGGCCAGGAAGAGGACACGGCCGATATCGGCCCGGCCCTTTCCCAGATCAAGCTGTTGGCTTTGGTGGCGGGGCGGGAGTTCGACGGCAAAGGGTTCAGCCGCTATTTCCACGGTGCCATCGACGACGTGCGGATTTATGACCGGGCCCTTCAGGATCTTGAAATCCAGCAACTCTGCCCCGGCTTGCAGCCCCTCTCGGCCCGCGATCCCCGCAATATCCGCACCGGCTTCCGCATTCCCGACGAAGGCTATTGCGACCAGCCCTACGTGGTGGTCACCCACGACGGCAACTGGCTCTGCACGCTCACCACCGGCCCGGGACGCGAAGGCGCCGGCGGCCAGCATGTCGTCTCCACCACCAGTTCCGACCGGGGGCGGACCTGGACCAAAGCGGTCGACATCGAGCCGTCCGGCGGGCCCGCCGCCTCTTGGGTGGTGCCGTTGATCGTGCCCAGCGGGCGGGTCTACGCCTTTTACACCTACAACGGCGACCGTGTCACCACCCTCCGCGGAAAACCGATCCGCAACGACACGATCGGCTGGTACGCCTACAAGTATACCGACGACAACGGCCGATCGTGGTCGCCCCAGCGCTACCGCCTGCCGATGCGGGTCACCGCCTGCGACCGCACCAACGACTGGCACGGCAAGGTGCAGATATTCTGGGGAATCGACAAGCCCAACGTGGTCGGCTCGGACGTCGTCTTCGCCTTCACCAAGCTGGGCAAGTACATGCTCGAGTTGGGCGAGGGCTGGTTCTACCGGTCGGACAACATCCTCGGCGAAACCGACGTGAGCAAACTCCGCTGGCAACTCCTGCCCCAAGGCGACCACGGCCTGCGGGCGCCCGAGTTCGGCTCCGTCCAGGAAGAGCACAACCTGGTGCCCTTGGACGACGGGTCGTTGTACTGTGTGTATCGCACCAGCAAGGGCTATCCCTGCCATGCCTACAGCCGCGACGGAGGACGCACCTGGACCAAGCCCGAGCCGATGACCTATACGCCCGGCGGCCGCATGGTGAAAACGCCCCGGGCGTGCCCCATGCTCTGGCGGTGCAAGAACGGCAACTTCCTCTTCTGGTTCCACAATCGCGCAGGCGCGTTCGGCCTGTCGCTCCGCAATCCGGTGTGGATTTCCGGCGGCGTCGAACGCGACGGCAAGCTCCATTGGTCGCAGCCGGAGGTCCTTCTTTTCGACCCGGACGTGGCCAAAGGCATGAGCTACCCCGACCTGATCGAGCAGGACGGCCGCTACTGGGTCACGGAGACGCAGAAGAAGATCGCCCGGGTCCACGAACTCGACCCCTCGCTGCTCGAAGGGCTCTGGACGCAAGGCCGCTCGCGGTCGATTGCCCGGCAAGGGTTGCTGGCCGACCTTGGCCCCGAACAGTGCCGGCCGGGCAGCGAAGTCATTCTCTCCACGCCGCTCGATCTCGATACCCTCACGGGCTTCAGCCTTGACTGCTGGGTTCGGCTCGATCGCCTCACGCCCGGCCAGGCGATTCTCGACGGGCGGGACGCCGAGGCAAGGGGGATCGCGCTGGTGACCGCCGAAAACCGGACCGTGGGCATCCGGCTGGCCGACGCGGCCACAAGCTTCGCCTGGGACGCCGACCCCGGCAGAATCGAAGCGGGCAAGTTGCACCACGTGGTGGTGATCGTCGATAGCGGCCCTCGCGTGGTGAGCTTCGTCATTGACGGGGTCCTCTGCGACGGCGGCAAGACAAGAGACACCGGTTGGACCCGCTACCCGGCGGAACTCGGCGACGTGAGCGGATCGGGCAAGCTGCGGATCGGGCCCTCGCCGGCGGGCCGGGTCGAGCATCTCCGCGTCTACCGGCGATACCTGCGAACCTCGGAGGCGGTGGCCCATTTTCACGCCGGGTGCTAGCGTTCGGCGCGGGTCTCCTGACTCCGCCGAGGTTCCTTCCGCTCTCGTTCCCAAGCTCCGGCTTGGGAACGCGGCGTTCGGCGCGGGTCTCCCGACCCCGCCGAGGTTCCTTCTCGGCGTCAACCGCCGTGTCCGCAAGCCCCAACAACCAACCAGAGGCAATCGAAAGGAGAAAACATGAAGCGAAACGTGATCCGGCGAGTCGTCGTCTGCCTGGCCCTGGTATCGTGCTGCCTGCTTTCCGGCTCGATCCTTGCCGCCGATGCCGTCTACGAGGTGGAAGTCCGCGCGGACGTGAAGATTCCCATGGGTGACGGCGTGGCCTTGTCGGCCAATGTGTTCCTGCCCAAGGCCGAGGGCCGGTTTCCCGCCTTGCTGGTCCGCACGCCCTACGGCAAGGGGGGCACCGGCAACGGCCCGGGGCGGTCCTATGCCTCCCAAGGCTACGTCTACGTGAGCCAGGACTGCCGCGGCAGGGGC
The DNA here is from genome assembly GCA_964481605.1 of uncultured Planctomycetaceae bacterium. GTDB lineage: Bacteria > Planctomycetota > Planctomycetia > Pirellulales > Thermoguttaceae > CAYZWG01. The sequence goes on along the minus strand of CAYZWG010000043.1, from coordinate 459 downwards.
GCCTCCGGCGGTGAGTGGACCCCCTTCGTCAACGAAGCCCAGGACGGCAAGGATACCCACCGCTGGATTCTCCATCAGCCCTGGTCCAACGGCACGATCGGCACGATGGGCGGCTCCTACGTGGGCTTCACCCAATGGGCCTCCGCCCCCGGTGCCGGGGAATATCTCAAGGCAATGTTTCCCATCGTGCCGCTGGTCGACCCCTACCAGGACGTGGCCTACGCGGGCGGAGCCTATCAACTCGCCTTGATGATGGGCTGGGGCGCCCGGATGTCCGGCAGCAACTCCGTCCTCGGCTGGAACAACGACGACTGGCAGAAGGCGTTTCGCACCTTGCCGCTTTCCACCTGGGACTCGGTCCTCGATCGCAAGGTGCCGTATCTGCGCGACTGGGTGGCCCACCCCCGCTTCGACGACTATTGGGCCCGGAGCAGCTTTCGCGGTCGAGAGAAGGACGTC
>CAYZWG010000042.1:18717-21166 GCA_964481605.1 uncultured Planctomycetaceae bacterium | reverse complement strand
TTGACGAACCAGCCGCCGTCCTCGCTGACGGCAAACCCGCCGGCGTTGCCCAGGTAGCGGCGCACCACGTCGAATTCGGGCAGCTTGGTGCCGTCGAGCTCCTGCTGGCGGATGACTCCCTTCTTGCCGGCGCCGAACACCGTGTTCAAGACTCGCCCCAACATGGTCTCGCTCTGGGGCATCTTCCCCTGCTGGATCAGTTCGTAGGTAGCCCGATACTCTTCGTCCATGCGGGAGAAGGCGTATCCGCACAACTTCTTCCCTCCGGCCAGTTCTCCCACAACCTCGCGAACGACCTGGTAGTCGACGCTGCCGGCCAGCGTCTCCCGCTTCTCTTCCTGCTGCTGGAGCACGCGGAGGAGGAAGTCCATGTGCGAGGCGATAAATAAATGGCCCTTGGCCGAGGTGACCGCCAGGTTGGGAAACAGCCGCTCTCCCTCCCGGTCTTCGTCCGACTTCTCCTCGAAATGCTCTTCGCCGGGCAAGAGGGGCACGGCGTCGAGCGAAATGGCCGGCACAGTGGGCTTCTCCTGGGGTACGGACTCCCAGATGCGGTACTCCCCGAATGCCCGTGGCACCACCCCCTCGTCGTCCTTGAACATCTTCTCGATCGCCTTGGCGACCGCCTTCGTGTCCTTCGCCTCGATGGCGATGAGAATCCGCTCGCTGGTGGTCGAGATCGGCAACTCGTAGGCGGTGACCACCGTGACCCGGCCGCCCAACTTGTCGATCAGTTCGGCTTTCAGATCGATCTGGGGGCCGTCGGGGTCGTTTTTCAGCCCGTCGAGCACGTCGGGCCAAACGCCCGTCTCTCCTTCGCCAAAGAGTTCGTCGAACATCGGGCCGAAGTTGGCGAAGAGGTTGGCGATATCGACAAACACGGTGGTATAGGTGGCCACGTCGCGGGGGACCCAGGTCTCGGGCGAGAAGTCCTCGACATTGGGGAATTTGAGCATCTTCATGGATTTTTCGTAGGGCCGCGGGGCGCAAACGAACGTGCGGTGCACCAATTCGAACCCGTCGACCGCCAGATCGACCGATCCCCCCACGCCCTGGATCGCCGTGAATCCCTGGTTTCTCAAGGTGTCCACAATCGTCTTGCCCTGGGGACGTTCGTGCTCGGCCAGACTCGCCCGAAGGGCCGCCGCGTAGCCAAACGGCTCGACGAACCAGCGGATTTGCGGCACGCCTTGGCCGCCGTCGTCCTGGTATCGCTTGGTCACCGCCTGGAAGGCGGCCACGTCGGCCAGCGACTTGCCCGGGCCGCCTTGCAGCCGATCGAGGATCATGCCCACCGCGGCAAGCTTGTCGGAAGCGATGATCATCTCATCCTTGAGAACGTAGATTGCCTGGCGGGGTGGATCCCCTTCCAAGGCGTCTTCCAGCTTGGGGAGATCGAAGACCTGGACCTCGACGCCGTCGATCTTTGCGGTTCGCCCGGTCGCGCCCTGCTGGTCCAGATTTTTCTTCACCTTGGCCAGCAACTCTTGGGCCTGCTCCAGGTGGCCGGTCACATCGGCCAACAGGACCATCGCGGGCTGGTCGGCCCCGGCCATCACCACCGCGCCGGCCACCTCGCCCGACGGCACGCCGCGCAGCTCGTCCAAGGTCAGCCCCAGCCGGTGCCGCGAGTCGAGCCACTGCTCTTCGATCTGCCGCCGCAAGTCGTCGGCAAAGGGCTTCATCACCGGGTCGTGCATCAACTTGCCCATCTGGGTCTTGTTCCAGTGGTCGATGAGCAACTCGACGTCGGCGGTGGAGACGAACGCCTTGGTGGCCTCCGGAAGCAAGGTCTCGCTCGGTTGCATCGCCGCCGCCGGCGAGAGCCCTGAACCGAGGAAAATCATCACGGAGCAAAATGCCCAAATCCGTTGTCGGGGCACGGGAACCCTCCTCTATCACCGGAAAAAACGACCGCGACCAACCTTGGGGCTTGCCGAAGAACAAATCCCGTACTTCTCCGCGGCATGAGGCCGGGAGAAGTGGCGAAATCGTCTTCCGGCCATACCTTACCCAGTTTGCCCGGCACCTTCAGAGCATTGGTTTGTGTGAGGTTAGTCGGATAAACCCGTTTTGGCAAGATCGGTTGGAAAAACGGGCGGCCCGAGGCCGCCTCCAGTCCTCCCTGTTTGCCCTGCATTCCCATCTTTCGGCCCCCCGATCTCTCACGCTGCCACGGTTCGCCCTCTTCCTGGACGATCGGCACCGCGGTCGCCATAATTCGATTCTGTAGTGTGGAAGGCCGGCAGCAGCGAGAGGCTCCCCCGCCGAGCCGCGCCAGCGGCATTCACCGTGATTTCCCGGCCGTGGGAGGTTCCCAAGCTGGAGCTTGGGAACCAGGGGAAGACTGGAGCTTGGGAACCAGGATAAAGCTGGAGCTTGGGAACCAGGATAAAGCTGGAGCTTGGGAACCAGGGGAAGACTGGAGCTTGGGAACCAGGATAAAGCT
>CAYZWG010000042.1:12928-18617 GCA_964481605.1 uncultured Planctomycetaceae bacterium | reverse complement strand
AAGCTGGAGCTTGGGAACCAGGGGAAGACTGGAGCTTGGGAACCAGGATAAAGCTGGAGCTTGGGAACCAGGGGAAGTGCCATCGCACGGCTTGGCGGGAGCCTCGTCCTCCCGTTATCCATGCCGATCCTGTCTTCGGCAAGAGAAACGAATTGGCGTATGCGACATTTTCGCTTCGAGAGTCTCAGCCACGACCCGATCCACGGCTACATCCCGTTCACCTCGCCCGAGGGGCTCCCTGCGGGCGAAATCTCCGAACGGGAGATCATCGACCATCCGTGGATCCAGCGGTTGCGCCAGATTCACCAACTGCAAACGGCCTGGTGGGTGTTTCCCTCGGCCGAGCACACCCGGTTTCAGCACGTGCTGGGCGCGATGCACCTGGCCAGCCGGGCGGTGAGGGAGCTGTTCGAGAGTCTTCGCGAGGTCTGTTCCGACCTTCCCAGCCGGGCGTACGTGGAGACCCTGATGCGGCTGGCGGCCCTGCTGCACGACGTGGGCCACGGGCCGTTCGGCCATTTTTTCGACCAGCATTTCCTCGCCGATTACGGCTTGACTCACGAGACGCTGGGCAGCGAGATCATCCGCCGCGAGTTGGCCCCGCTGTTGCGCCGCGTACGCCGCAACCCGGCCGGCGGTATGGCCGAGGACGAGACCCTCGACCCCGAGCAAATCTGTTTTCTCATCACCCGGCCCAAGGAGGACGCCCCGGGCGACGTTCCCCCCTGGCTGCGTTTCTTGCAGGCGTTATTCAGCGGGCTGTACACCGTGGACAACATGGATTTCGTCCTCCGCGACGCCTACATGTCGGGCTACAGCGCAAAGGCCTTCGATCTGGACCGCCTGCTCCATTATTCCGTTTATACACCCCGCGGGCTGACGGTCCACGAGCGGGGCCTCTCGGCCCTGGTCCGTTTCATTTCGGTGCGGGCGGACCTGTTTCGGGCGATCTATTTCCACCGCACGGTCCGGGCCATCGATCTGACGCTTGAGGACCTGTTCACCGAGAGCAAGCCCTTTCTGTTTCCGGGCAACCCGCTGGATCACCTGGAGGACTATCTCCACCTGACCGAGTGGTCGCTGTTGGTACGGGTGGCCGCCTGGCACCGCAGCACGGACCCCAAGCTTCGGGAGCTGGGCCTCCGCTGGAGGGAATTCCTGGGCCGCAAAGTGCGTTGGAAGATGGCCTGCGAGCGGACGATTTTCTTTCGGCCGGGCCAGCCCGAGCACTCCAGTGTGTTTAGCGACGGGAAACTGTTCGAGGCCGCCGTGAGGGCGCAATTGTCCCCGGGCCTGGTCGAGCTGCCGTTGAGGGTCGACCCGGCCCGCCATGTTCACCGGCCGGGGTCCCAGGCGCCCACGGCCGGCCAGAACTTCCTTTACGACCCGGTGACCCAGCAGATTCGCAACCTCGACGCCCGGGAGCTTTTCCGCCAGATTCCCGTGAGCTATCGTATTTGCCGCATCTACGCCGAAGACCATGAGCATAACGCCGAATTGGCCGCCGCACTGGATCGGCTCACCTCGGGCGGCGGGGCCGACGACCTGACAAACATGTAGGCACCGGCGAGCCGGGCCGTGACTGACACCCGGGCCGTGACCGGCCCGGCTCTCCAGTTGCTGAGCGGGGGCGAGCCGGGCCGGTCACGGCCCGGGTGCCAACGGGAGGTCTTTGTCGAGGCGACCGGGATGGGGTAGAATGGCCGCTCAGCGCCCGTCGGAGAGTCGCAGCATGTACAGATGGGGACCCTTGCTGCTGATGGCGGCACAGATCGCGCTGATGGTCCACGTGATTCGGACGGGCCGCTCGTTGTGGTGGCTGTTGATTATCTGGTTCTTGCCGCCGGTGGGGGCGATCGTCTATTTTCTCGTCGAGCTTTTGCCGGAGTTGCGGGGCGGTGGCGGCGTGGGGCGGCTGGGATCGGGCCTGGCCCCGGCGGTCGCCCCAAGGCGCAATATCCGCCGCCTGGAAGAAGAGCTGGAAATCTCCGATACGGTCAAGAACCGGCAGCTTTTGGCGCGGGCCTACGCCGCCGCCAGGCGTTACGACGAGGCGGTGGGGATGTACGAGAGTTGCCTCAAGGGCATCTACGAGGATGATCCGCCCATCCTCTTGGCGCTGGCCGAGGCGCAGTTTGACGGCGGCACCCTGGCCGAGGCGCAACGGACGGTGGGCCGGCTGGTCGAGGCCGACGGCAACTTCCGCCCCCTGGAACGCCGACTGCTGGAGGCGCGAATCCGCGAGGGGCTGGACCAGACCGAGGAGGCGCTGCGAGAATACGGGTCGCTGGCACGGCAATATCCCGGCGAGGAAGCACGCTGCCGCTACGGGCTGCTGCTGGAGCGCGTGGGCCGCACCGAGGAGGCCCGGCAGGTCTTCCAGCGAGTGTTGCTCAGCGCCCGGCGATCACCCCGCTACTATCGCAAGACCCAGCGCCGGTGGATCGCCATCGCCAAGCAACACGGAGGATGATTGTCGGTAGTGGTCGGGAATGGAGGATTGCCAGACCATCGGTCCTCTCCCGGCCTACAGACTTCCCTCAAAATCCGTGACGCTCAGACACAGAACCATCCATGCCCGACGACCGCAGTCAGTACGAGAATCCGCTCACGGCCCGATACGCCTCGGCCGAGATGAGCGCCGTCTGGAGCCCCCAGCGAAAGTTCAGCACGTGGCGGCGTCTGTGGGTGGCGTTGGCCGAGGCGGAAGCCGAACTGGGCCTGAAGATCACGCCGGCCCAGATCGCCCAATTGAAGGAACATGTCGACGACATTGATTTCGAGGCGGCCGCGGGCTACGAGCGGAAGCTGCGGCACGACGTGATGGCCCACGTGCATGCCTACGGCGACGCCTGTCCGGCCGCCGCGGGGATCATCCACCTGGGGGCCACGAGCTGTTTCGTCACCGACAACACGGACCTGCTGCTGGTGCGCGAGGCGCTCAAGCTGGTGCGCGATCGGGTGGTGGCGGTGATCGACCGGCTGGGCCGCTTCGCCGAGCGGTACCGCGACGTTGCTTGCCTGGCTTTTACCCACCTGCAGCCGGCCCAGCCCACCACGGTGGGCAAGCGGGCCTGCCTTTGGGCCTACGATTTCGTGCTCGACCTGGCCGAGATCGAGCATCGCCTGGAGTTGCTCAAAGCCCGGGGCCCGAAAGGCACGACCGGCACCCAGGCGAGCTTCCTCAAGCTGTTTGGCGGCGATCACCAGAAGGTCCGCCAACTGGAACGGCTGGTCTGCCGGCGAATCGGATTCGACGCTTCCTATGCCGTGACCGGACAGACCTACTCGCGAAAGATCGATTCGCAAGTCCTGGGCGTCCTCTCCGGCGTGGCCCAGAGTGCCCACAAGATGGCCACTGATCTGCGACTGTTGGCACATGGCAAGGAGCTGGAGGAGCCGTTCGAGCGGCACCAGGTCGGTTCCTCGGCGATGGCCTACAAGCGGAACCCGATGCGGAGTGAGCGGATTTGCTCGCTGGCCAGATACGTGATGTATCTGCCGGCCACGGCGGCCGCCACCCAGGCCACGCAATGGCTGGAACGGACGCTCGACGACAGCGCCGTGCGACGGCTGGTGCTGCCGCAGGGATTCCTGGGCATCGACGCCGTGCTGATCCTCTGCCAGAACGTTGCCGGCGGGCTGGTAGTCTATCCCCGGGTGATCGAGGCCAACCTGCGTGCCGAGTTGCCGTTTTTGGCCACGGAAAACATCCTCATGGCGGGGGTGGCCGCCGGCGGCGACCGGCAGGAGCTGCACGAGCGGATTCGGCGGCACAGCCAGGCCGCCGCCGCCGTGGTAAAGGAGCAGGGGGAGGCCAACGATCTCTTGGCACGGCTGGCGGCCGACGAGGCGTTTGCGGCGGTCGACGTGGCCGCGGCCGCGGAGCCGGCCCAGTTCGTGGGCCGGGCCCCGCAGCAAGTCGACGAGTTTCTCGCCCAGGTGGTCGAGCCGATTCGCCAGCGGTTTCCCGCCGCGCTTAAGAGCGAGGCCCAGGTTCAGGTGTAGCCCCGCTGGTTGAATCAAGCCGGCGCAGCGTTCGGCGTGGGTCTCAGCGTTCGGCGCGGGTCTCCTGACCCCGCCGAAAGCGCCGACGTGCCGCTCAACTGGGCGGCTGCTTGCGGCTCCGGCAGGCGGCGCAGATGCCGTTGACAAACATGCGGTGGCCGAGCACCTGGAAGTTGTATTCCTGGGCGACCGAATCGCGAAGCTTCTCCAGGTCGGCACTGTGGAACTCGATCAGCCGGTTGCAGATTTCGCAGTGCAGGTGGTCGTGGCTGGGATAGCCGTAGTCGTGCTCGAAGACGCCGCGCCCGCCCAGGTTCATCTTGCGCAGCAGCCCCGCCTCGACCAGTTCACCAAGGGTGCGATAGACGGTGGGGCGACTCAGTTCGCGGCAGGCGATCAGATTCTGGAGATGAGCGATCAACTCTTCCGCGTCGAAGTGGTCGTGGTGGCTGAAGACCTGCTCCACGATCAGTTGGCGTTGCCGCGTGACTCGCTTGCCGCGCGTCTTGAGAAACTGCGCGAACCGTTCCCGCGGTGGCAGCGTGACCTTCACGGCGCGAAGCGAATACTCGTGCGTCATGTCTGCCCTGGCCAGACCGAAGTCGCTGGGAGGGGCTGCCCGCGGCGCGTCAGGCCCTCAGCCGGCCAACGTCCCCGCGCCGGTTCAGCCGATCTCGTCCAACAGCCGTCCGATGGCAATATCCAACTTCTCGTCGGTCGCATACGTGCCGGCGGCAATCTGGGCACGGAGTTGGTTGACCCTGTCCTGCCGCAGGTCGGGTATCTGGTGAAGCTTATCCACCATCCGGGCGGCGTCGGAAAGCTGCAACTCGTCTTGGATCGATCCCCTCGAATCGGGCGCTTGCGGTTGCGAAATCCGCGCAGAGTGGGGGGGACCGACCGGTTGGGCACCGTGCAAATGGGCCGGACCGTAAATGTGCATCCGTCTTTCTCCCTCAAGGATCAACACCGACCGCGGTGCGTTATCCTCATCAATTATAATTCGAGTTTCTGCTGCCGTGGCGGCCGGTGATCCTGCGACACGTAGTCCGCTTGCCTTGTGGCTTTCTCGCAAAGGTCTCTTCGGCCACGCGCCGGCGCCAAGTCGATCAATTCCCTTTCCTGCCGGTTGGCACCGAATCGCTCCTTCCGACCGCCTGTAACACCTTTAGCGGCTGGTGTCCCCGCTGCCGGCAACGTGTTGTTTCCGGACAACGACCGGCAGGTGAGATTACACCACCGGTGTGGTTTTCGGGCGACCTTGTCGCCCAGGAACAACCGCGCCGGTTCGCCTCGCCGGCGGAAGGCAAAACTGTAACGGCCCCGACGATTCTGACGGCATTCGGGCGGCGGGCCGCCACGGTCCGCTGCTGCTCTCGGCCGATCGCCGCGACTGTCGATCATTATCGCCTCCCACCGCGAAACCGCCAAGGGATGCCACGCCATTAACCGAGATACGTTTGTTCACATACCGGGGTTCGCTTTTTTCGAGGGCGCGGATTATAGGTAGGAGCCGCAAGCAGGGCAAGACCGAAAAAGGGGGGCACGGATTTTCGCAGGTTTTCCATCTGATTTGTAGTGACCGCATTCATGCGGTCTTTTCCGGCCAGTTCGCGGTTGGACAACGCCACTTGGGGCTTCTCCCTGCCGGCACGGGGCCGGCGGGGTGGCGGGGAGGGCG
>CAYZWG010000042.1:0-12828 GCA_964481605.1 uncultured Planctomycetaceae bacterium | reverse complement strand
TCCACCGGCACGGGGCCGGCGGGGTGGCGGGGAGGGCGTCCGCCGGTAGTTTTCCAACCCGCAATCCACCGGCACGGGGCCGGCAGGGGTAACACCTGGAATGCCACAGTTTTACGTTCTTCGGGCTACACCAAGTGGCGCTGTCACGCCCGACTCCGCGTCAGGCCGGCAGCTTGGCGGACTCGATCCGGCCGTCGACCAGCTCCAGCAGGACATCGGCCAGTTCGGCGGCCTCGCGGCGGTCGTGGGTGATGTGCAGTACGGTCACCCCGGTCTCTCGCTGCACCCGTTTGAGCAGCTCGATCATCTGCTGCCGAGTGTCGTCGTCGAGCGCGCTGAGGGGCTCATCGAGGCAGAGGGTGCTGGGGCGAAAGGCCAGCGCCCGGCCCAACGCCACCCGTTGCATTTCCCCGCCGCTGAGGCCTTGGGGAAACCGTTTGAGCAGGTGCCCGATCTCCAGCAACCGGGCCAATTCGGCCACGCGGCGGTCGATCTTTTGCCGGGCCACGCGGCGAACAGTCAGCGCGAACGCCAGGTGGTCGCGGACCGACATGGTAGCGAAGAGGGCTCCGTCCTGGGGGACCAGGCCCACGTTGCGCTGGGCCGGCTTCAGCCGCGTGGCGTCGACCCGGCCCAGCACGATCCGGCCGCTTGAGATGGGCTTCAGCCCGGCGATTGCTTCGAGCACGGTGGTCTTGCCGCAGCCGGTCTTGCCCATCAACACGCCGTATCCGCCCGAGGGAACCTGGAAGGAGATTCCCCGCAGTTGAAAACCGCCGTTGCGGACGCCCAGTCGCTCGACCTGGATCACCGTGGATTACCTCAAATCGTGAGACTTCGCGTTCCCCACAGCCGGGCCACGACCAGCACGGCCACGGCCGCGGCGACCATGATCAGCGAGACCGCCACGGCCGCCTCCAGGTCGCCGATGCTCAGTTCCAGAAAGACGGTGGTGGAGAGCACCTCGGTCTTGTTTCGGGTGGCCCCGGCGAAGACCAGCAGGGGTCCGAACTCGCCCAGTGCCCGGGCCCAGGCGAGCGTGCCGGCGGTGAGGATGCCGGGGCGGGCCTCGGGCAGCACCACCAGCCCGAAGGCCTGTGCCCGGCTGCACCCCAGCGTCAGCGCGACCTGCTCCCGGCGGGGATCGATCTGGTCGAAGGTGGCCCGCATGGTCCGCACCGCAAAGGCGCAGGCGACCATCAATTGGGCCAGGATCACCGCCGGAACCTGGTAGACCACCGCGTCGCGGAGCCAGGTGGGGGCATATTGAAAGAGGATCAGCAGGCTCAGGCCCACCACCAGCGGCGGCAGCACGATGGGGATGTCGAGCACCGCGTCGATCAGGTTGCAGCCGGGGAACTGGTAGCGAGCGAGAAGGTAGCCGATGGGAACGGCGATCAGCAGGGAGAGGATTGCCGTGGTGGTGCAGGAGATCAAGCTGAGTTGGATGGAGTAGCGGATTTCGGGTTTGCCCAGGGCGGCGACGATGGGGTTGTTGACCCAGGGGGCCAGCAGGGGGTGTTGCAGGCTCCAGGCGGGATCGGCCACCTGGGGCGGCTCGCCCAGCACCATGTAGACGGCGTCGGCCCCCAGCAGGGCCAGGATCAGCACCACGTAGGTCCCACCGATGATGCCCATGATGAGGTAGAAGGGCAGGTCGGATCGCACCCGGTGGGGAGCATCGGGGGTGGAGGTGCTCGACCGGCTCACCGCGACGGCTCCGGGGCTTGCCGGGCCGCCTTCCCGGGCAGGGCCGCCCGGGGTTGGGGCGAGCTCTGGGGTTGGCTGGGCGTGCCCAACCTCCAGCCGAACCCGACCGACTCGAAGGCCCGGCGGGACCGGGCGATGGTCTGGAACAGGCGCCGGTCGAGGTACTTGAAATCGCTCGACCGGGCGATGCCGAACGGCTGAATCGCCTTGGCCAGGGGCGAGTCGATGGGCACCACGTCGAGCTTGTCCCGTTCGGCCAGCGTATCGGTCGCATAGGCCAGCACGGCGTCGACCGCGCCCGTGGTGACGTTGGGCACCAGCAGCGCCGAGGTGGCCGTCTGGGTGACCACGTTGTCGGCCAAAAGCTTCTGGTAGAGTCCTTCGGCCTCCAGCAGCCGCCGGCTGAGCACGCCGATCGTACACTGGTCGGGCTGGCCAATGGCCAGGCGGACGCCCGGTTTGGCCAGGTCGGCCAGGCCGCGAATCCCCTTGGGGTTGCCCTTGGCAACCACGATCACGATGTCCGTGTTGGAGACGTTGACCGCCTCCTGGAACAGTTCGTGGACCGTCTGCAAATAGTAAACGTCGCAGGCCATGTAGACGTCGGGGAAACCGCTCTCGTGGTTCTTCTGCATGGCCCGCATTTGCGCGGTGAGGATTCCGCAGCCGTTGAAGACCGTGGTGACCGCCACGCCCTCGCGGCGCTGGAAGGCCTCGATAATCGGCCCCAGCGCGCGGCGATTCACCGAGCCGGCAAAAAAGGTCAGCTCCGGCACCTCGGCCCAGCGGTCGCCGTCGACCGGCTGGTAGCCCATGGCGGCAAAGTGCTTCAGTCCCCGGTCCCTCGCGGCCAGGTATCGACCGAAGCGGAGGGCGGCGGTGGGGTTTTTCGTTTGGTGGATCACGCCGAGGGTGATTCGGGCCGTGCCCCGGTCCAGTTCCGGCGTGCGGATCGCCTCCAACTCGGGGTATTGGGCGGCGGTCGAATCCCAGACAATTCCCGCGTCCACGCTACCCAGCTTGATGTCGTTGGCCACCTCGGGCACGGTCGGCTTGAACACGCCCCCGGCCGTGCAGCGTTTTTGGACGGCCTGCCAGTGGCCCGAATCCTGCAGCAGTTTTCGGGTTTTCTTGCCGATGGCGGCCTGGTCGGGGTTGCCCAGCGCAAGCCGCACGTCCTCGCGCAACAGGTCGTCGATGCCTTGGATGTTCTTGGGGTTGCCCTTGTGGACCGCCAGCACGGGCCGCATGGTGGCCACGGGAATCCGCTCGTCCACCAGGCCCTGTTCGTGGGCCAGGTCGGTGTAGCCGTCGTCGCCGGCCAGGTAGAGGTCGCCCATCTTGCCGATTTCGATCTGGCTCAACAGCGTGCTCGATCCGCCGTATTGCACCTCGACGGCAACGCCGTACTCCCGCTCGTAGTCGGCCACGATGCGTTCCACCGGGGGCCGTAGCCCGGCCGCGCAGAAGAGAAACAGCCGCTGGGTCGACGCGCCGGCGGTGCGCGGCGCCCGCGTGCTTTGCCGGGACATCCGCACCAGCAACAACCCCAGCACCACCAGGGCCGCCAGCGAGACCACTACGAACAGATAGAGGCTGTTGGTCGCTCCCCAGCGACGGCGTGCGATCATGTTCACTCCCTTTTGGACGCTGCCCGGCCGGATTCACGGTTGCCGCGAGCCTCATTCGTTTCTGTTGCGGAAAGTCGGGAGGGCGAGGCTCCCGCCGAGCCGTGGGGCGGCATTCACCCTGATTTCGCGGCTCGGCGGGAGCCTCGCCCTCCCGCGTACGCACGAATATCGCCTTTCCGCAACAGAAACTCATTCCGTAGTTTATCATCGCCCCGACCGCCTGTCGACGAAGCGGGTGCCCGGGGGACACGCCCTCGGCAAAACCGCCCTATCGCCCTGACCGTGGTCCGAGTAAAATCGAAAACTTCCTCATCCTGGCCCCGCCCGGCTTGCCTCACCTTCCCGAAAACCCAATCACCGCAAGATGTTGCGTTACTGGACCGCCGGTGAATCCCACGGCAAGGGCCTGCTGGCCTTCGTCGACGGCCTGCCCGCCGGACTCCAGATCGACACCGATCTGATCGACTCGGAACTCCGCCGCCGCCAGGGTGGATACGGGCGCGGCGGGCGACAACGAATCGAGACCGACACGGTCGAGGTCCTTTCCGGCGTCTGGCGGGGTGTGACCATGGGAAGCCCCGTCGCCCTCTGGATCGTCAACCGGGACGATAAGCTCCAGCGGCTGGAGGATTTGGACCGTCCCCGGCCCGGGCACGGCGATCTCTCCGGGGCGATGAAATACCTCGGTCCGATTCGGGCCATCCTGGAGCGGGCCAGCGCCCGGGAGACGGCCGCGCGGGTGGCGGCCGGAGCCCTGGCCCGGCAGTTGCTCGGGGCATTTGGCATCGAGCCGTTCGGCTACGTGGCCGAGCTGGGGCCGATCCGGGTGGAAGCGAAACCGGGCACGCTCCCACAGCAGCGGGCCGAGCGCCAGACCAGCCAACTGTACACCCTCAACGCCGACCAGGACGCCCAGCTCAAGCGGCTTATCGACCAGTGCCAAAAGGAGGGGGACACCCTGGGCGGAGTGGTCGAGGTCCGCGTCGAGGGCGTACCGTTCGGCCTGGGGACCCATGCCCAGTGGGACCAGAAGCTGGATGGCCGGATCGCCCAGGCGGTGATGGCGGTGCAGGCGATCAAGGGCGTGGAGATCGGCCTGGGGTTTGCCTCGGCACGCCGCCGGGGCTCCCAGGTTCACGACCCGATCCAATACGACCCCGGCCAGGCGGAAGACCCCACGCTGGGCTACCAGCGGCCCACCAACAACGCCGGCGGACTGGAGGCCGGCATGACCAACGCCCAGCCGATCGTGGTCCGCGCGGCGATGAAGCCCATCAGCACCCTGGCCCGGCCGCTCGAATCGGTCAATCTCCGCACCCGCCGGCCCGAGGAGGCCGCCTACGAGCGGAGCGACGTCTGCGCCGTGCCGGCCGCCAGCGTGATTGTTGAGAACGTGGTGGCCTTCGAGGTCGCCCGGGCGATGGTCGACAAGTTTGGTGGCGACAGCCTGGAGGAGATGCGCTCGCGGTGGGACTTGTTTCACCAACTGGCGGGCAAGCGATAACCCTCCGCCTGCAAGGGGGAACACGGATGTTCCAGCTTTCCGACCGATTCCGACGCCGGCTGGGCCTGGTGCTGTTCGTTTTTCTCTGCCTCGTGCCGACCGGCCTGGTGCTGGCCCTGGGCGTTGCCCGGCACCTCCCCCGACACGTCCGCAACGCACAGCAACGGTTGAGCTTTCAACTTGGCCGCACGGTGACGCTGGGCCGTGTACGGCATCCTCGCCCGGGCGTGATCGTCTACGAGCAACTCCGCTGCCTCGACCCGGCCGGTGGCCAGCCGCTTTTGGCGTGCGGGCAGGTTCGCGTGGAGCGGACCCGATCCGGCGTGGCTTTGCCCCGGGGCCGTGGGGTGCTGAAGCTCACGGCGAACCACGTCGAGGTCGACGCCCGCCGGGGCGAGCGGTTGTGGCCCCTGCTGGTGCGTCTGCTGGAGCGCCGCCCGGGCGGCGAGCCGTTCGATCTGGAATGGTCGGCGGGGGAAGTGGCGATTTCGGGGCCGTCGACCTGCTTTGCCCTGGGGGGTGTCCGGGGCAGCGTGAAAACTCGCCCCCAAGGGGCCCAGGCCGAGGTCGTGTTTCGCCCCGCTGCCGAGGATACGGCCAAGCCGGTGCGGCTTCGCCTGGTGCAAAACCGTCAGGTGGACCCGGCCGTGCTGGGTTTCGACCTGGAGACGGGCGAGGGGAGCGTGCCCAGCGATTTTCTGGGGCTGGCGCTGCCGCCGATGCAAGGGTTGGGCTCGGCCTGCCGATTCGGCGGTTCCCTTTGGGCCAACCACGCGGCCCACGGCTGGGAGGGCGAATTGGTCGGCCGGTTCGCCGATGTCGACCTGGATCGGCTGGTGACCGACCGCTTCCCCCACCGGCTCAGCGGCACCGCCCAGGTCACCCTGGAGAAGGTGCGATTCCGCTCGGGGCGAATCGAGCAGGCGGCCGGGATGCTCTCGGCGGGGCGCGGGGTGGCCAGCCGTTCGCTGGTCGAGTCGGCCATGCACCGGCTGGCCGTGTGGTCGGCCAACCCCCTTTCGGGCCCCGGCCGGCTGGTGGCGTTCGACCAGTTGGCCGTGGCCTTCCATCTCGACGCCGGCGGTCTCTGGCTCGAAGGCCGGTGTCCGGCGGCCCCGCCCGGCACGATCCTGCTGGGGGCCTACGGCCAGCGGTTCGCCCAGCCGCCCGACGGACCGAAACCCCTGGCCGACCTGGTGGGCATGTTGGTCGGCGACGAGCAGAGCCAGGTTCCCGCGGCACCACAGACGGCGTGGCTGTTGAGCCGGCTGCCGCCGGCGGGGCTGGCTTCTGCCACGCAAACGGCAGAACATGCGACCGGCCGAGAATTGCGTTAAGCGTCGGCCGCTTCCTTCAGCAGGACCGGGTCGGCGGTTTCCGTTTTTGGCGGCGTGCGCGGCGGCGTTTCGGGGGCGGCGACCGGCGTGACCATCGGGGTTGTTTCAAGCAAATAGCGTACCCCGGCCAGCACCGCGAAGACGGCGTTGAGGCCCATGAAGCCAAACACCCAGCCCCCGCCGCCGGCGCCCTCGGCATAGCTGTGCAATCCGCTGCCGAGGAAGAAGTTCACTCCCCACCAGGCCATGATGATCGAGCTCACGCCCAGCACCGACCCCGCGGCGAGCACGAAATCCTTCCTCACGCCGGCGAAACGGGAGTGGAGCACGGCCAGGTAGACCAACAGCGAGATCAGGGCCCAGACCTCCTTGGAGTCCCAGCCCCAGAAACGCCCCCAGGAGACATCCGCCCAGAGGCCGCCCAGAATCGTGCCCGCCGCCAAAAGCAGCACGGCCACCTGGACCGCCTTGTAAGTGAAGCTTGCCAATCTCGCACAAGCTTCCGGGGCCCGCCGGTGGAAGGCCGTGGAAGGCGCGTGATAGCCGCCGGCCGGCCGGTGTCCCCGGGCCACCGCCGACGGTGGCGGGGCGACCGGGTCGCGATAGCGTCCCAGCGTGTAATATCCAAGGGCGATCACCCCCAGGCCCCAGGCAAGCAGCCCGGCGGCGTAGCTGGCGGTGATCGTGAGCACGTGCATGGTGAGCCAGAAATTGTCGCGGAGCACCGGCATCAAGGGATTGATGTCCTTGTCCCACAGCCCCCACAAAGGCGCGAAATAGGCGAGAATGCCGGCCATCCAGGCCCCCAGGGCGCCCACCAGGGCAAACGGCTTTCGCCCCAGGCAACCGGCCAAGGGCCGGGCAAGACCGCTGACCGCCAGCGAACGGGGCAGGGTGATCACACTCAACAAGGCGGTGAGCACCAATCGCGGCACGAGCCACGACGCCACCCCCAGCATGGCAAGCCCCACCAGCCACACGACCAGGTCGTTGGGCGACGTGGAGCGGGGAACCAGCCGCACCAGGGCGTACCCCCCGCCGGTGCCGTAGGAAACCCCGGCAAGCACGTGGACGATTGCCCCCACCAGCACCAAACGAGGCAGCGCCAGCAAGGCCCCCGCCGTGGTCCAGGTGGCCGGGCCAAACAGGGCCGCCTGCTCGTCGCGGAGGACACCGGCCTCGGGCGTGCCCGGAATGGCCGTCAACCGCCACGCGCCCCGCAGTCCGGGACCGAACAGCGGCCACAAGGCGAACCACAATCCCAACAGGGCCACCACCACGGCCACGAAGGCCACCGTCTCGAACATGTTCGTCACGGGGGCCCAGCCGGTGATATAAACGCGGAGGCCAAAACCGTAAACGGCCAGCACCTGGCCGACGATCAGCACGACGATACCGGCCCAAAACATGGGCTTGCGGATCACGCCGAACGCCAAGGCAAAACACCCCAAGGCCAGCAGGCTGAACACCCACGACCAGAGGAACGGATCGAGCCGGTAGTAGCGGACTTCCGCCTCGGTGGCCCCGGGGGGCGGATAGGCGGTCGCCGCCAGCAGTTCTTCGTCGCGCTGCCGAAGCGGCAGGTTGCGGCGGGCGTTTCCCAGCGATTCGCCCAGCTCGCGCACGCGGCTGGCAAACCCCTGCATCGCCGCCGAGAATCGCGCCGGCCGATCCGCCCCGCCGCGGTCCAGATAGGCCTCGGCCGCGTGGGCCAGGGCGATGCGAACCTTCCGCTGGGGATTGCCCTTGGCGGCCAAGGCCTTCAGCAGCCCCAGCCGGTCGGCCGGCGGGGGGTCGAGCTTGGGCTCCTTCCACGGCGGCAGATTGGGCCGGGCGTAGCCGCGAAACACGTCGTCGCCGGCCAGCAGCAGCGTTTGCAGGTTGAGCCAGGGCTGGGCGTCGTCGTCGGGCAGGCGGTTCTTTTCCAGCGCGGGGGGATTCAATCCGGGCACCAGGCGGAGCGAATCGCCGTTGTCGTAGACCGCAAGCTGCGCCCCCTCGATCTGCTCCAGCAAATCGCCGGCCTGGGAGGCCAACGCCTGGGCCGCGGCGCGAACCCGCTTCACCGCCGCCTCGCTCATTCCGGCCGGCGCCGCCGCGGCGAACAACTCGTTCTTGCCCGCCTCGCTGGCGCGGTTCAACTCGAGCGCCTGCTGCCGCAATCCCACCAGCCGTGCTTCGTTCTCGGACAACTCGGCCAGATCGGCGAAGCGGGACGAGCCGACTTGTTGCAGTTGGAGGCGAATCTGCTCGAGCGTATCGCCCGGTGAGGGTTCGTAGCCGACCGACTCGAAGCGGGCGACATCGGCCTGAAGTTGGTTCCAGGTGGTGGAAGCCTCTCGCCACGTCGCCGCGGCCGCCTGGAGCTTGCCGCCCAGCCGCGTGGGCTGGTCGCGGCAAGGGTCGAAGGTCAACGCCCGGTAGAGCGTGTAGGCCCCGTAGAGTTGCTCGACCTTCTGGTCCAGCCGCGTGAGCTTGGCCTTCCGCCCGTCGGCGGCCGAACGCCGCTTGCCCATCACGCTCATCAGCCGCTGGCGGAACTTGTCGGAGTGTTCCACCTGGCGGGGCGACACGTACTTCAGCCGCTTGCCGTCGGTGCCCACGATGGGCAGCCCAAACACCTCGCGGCGAAGCCCCTCGTGCTCGGCCAGCAGGAAGGGCACCACCTCCCAGGCCTCGGGCTCGACCGTCCAACTGAAGAGCAACTCGGCGGCCGAGAACTTGCGCCGGCCGTGGGGAAAGATTTTTTTCGCTCCGGAAAACTCGGCCGATTGCTCGTCCGCCGAGTCGACACCTTCGAGACTCAACCGCGGCGCGGCCCGGTGGCAAATCCGCTGCACCGCCACCCGCGCGAACGTGTTGACCGGCATCATCCGCCCGTGGTGGAAGACGGGCATCTGCTGCCAGGTGGTCCAGTCGAGTTGGTCCGTCTCTTCGCCCAGACAGCAGGCCGCCGCCGGGATCAGCAGGAAAACGAAAGCCGCGATCGGTAGGAACCGCTTACCGCCCAACATACAAACCCCCTTACGATTTCGATCCACAAAAAACGCTCTCGCCGGTCGACCTCACACGCCCCTGGCGGCCGGCGTCGGCCGTCGCCGCGTGTGGCCGGAAGAAATACGCCTTCATGTAGAACATTGTAGCGATCCCGGCAACGATCAAGAGACAACCGAAGTATTTCAGCCCCCGCCCCGGGTCGTAGTTGACCGTCAGCCAGGAGAGAAACAACTCGTCGCGGGGGACCGTTTCGCCGGGCAGTATCTTGCCGCCGATCATCTCGTCGAAGAGCGGGTTCCCCGGCTTCCACGGCCCGCGAAAGGCCTCCTGGTAGATGCGAAAGGAGCGGCCCGTGGCCGCGTCGCGCCGCGTGATCGGCTCGTTGAGCGTGATCAGCACGTCCTTTTCCAGCACCTTGCCGGGGTCCTCGCGATCGACGAAATCGACCAGGCTGGAATAGTGCGACGCCATGCTCGTGCCCGGATCGAGCTTCCGCTGGAACTTGCGGAGATAGACGTTGAAGCCGACGTCCACCTGGTCCCGGGCCAGGGTCAGCGCCACCCGGCGCCCCCGGCCGGCCACGACCGCGCGTTGGCCCGGCTGGGGCGGTGCTTCCACGGGACTGGCCGGCAGGCCTTCCAGCCAAAACTCCTCGGCATGGCCGTCAACCGTGAGCCTCACTCGGGCCTGCCGCCGCTTCATCGCGTCGTCGCGATCCTTGTCGAACGCCCGGGGCTGAATCTGCCAGCCGGGCCGATCCTGGGGGGTGAACGATTCCACGTAAAGCTCCCCCACGGGAACGCCGCCGGCGCTGGCGGTGACCGCTTGCCGCTTTAGCCCCAGCGGCTCGACCGGGCCGGCCGAGGGCGACCGCCAGGCGCGAAACCAGAGCCGGCCGTCGGTCCCCTGCATCACGTCGATCCGCGGCTGGCGGGGATTGTGGAGCGACTCGGCCTCCGCCGCTACCTCCGCGGCCAAAGGGGAAGCGGCATCGATCCAATAGCTGCCGAAGATGCCGTGTTCCACGTCCTGCTGGTTGAACTCGGGCACCTCGGCAAAGAGGATCATTCGCGCGGGCTTCTCCCCGGCGGAATGGATTCGCAGGATGACGCCCAGGAACTGCCGGTTCAGATCGACGAACTCGACTTCGTAGCCGGTGGTGCCTAAGGGCACGCGCCGCTCTTTCTGCAACTGTTCGACCGAAAGGGGAAACTTCTGACCGCCGGCGACCAGCACGATCTGGCCCAGATCTCCCAAGGAGCCTTCCGGAAGACTCTGGCGAAAGCCCTCGGTTTGGGACTCTCCGGCGGCGACCCAATAGACGATCCGCAAGCCGGACGCCAGCCGTTTGCGGCTCCCCAGGCCCATCGCGCCACCGGAGGCGTGGGGATCGCGCACGTCCTGGACTCCCAGCTCGATCGTCTCCCAGGCGGCTGGCGAGCCGCCGGCCGCGGTGGCCGGCCTGACCCGCAGCTTGAGCGGCCCCGCCCGCACCAGCCGCGAATCGCTCAGGTAGTCGAGCACCTCCAGCCGGATGCCGTCCTGGTTGCAGATCAGGCCCCGGTCGTGATGGGCGATCCGCCAGGGGAAGAAAAACTTGCTGGCGTAGTCGGCCCAGTTAAACGGCCCGGAGACGAACGGAACATCGATCACCCCCACGCCCGCTTCACCCGGCCGGTGAATCTTGAGCGTGAAATGCTGGGAATCCTCGAAGGCGACGTGGTTCGTACCGCCCTCAAACACGGGCAGTTGCGCGTCGATGCCGCCGATCGCGGTGAGCAGGCAGCCCAGCAGGAGGAGGAGAATCCCGGCGTGGGTGATGAGAAACCCGGTCTGGTATTTTTTCCAGGGAAAACGAATCACGGCGGCCGACAACACGTTGACGCCCAACAGGGCCATCATCGCGGCGAACCACCAGGCGTCGTAGATAGCGAAGTGGACCGCCGGGGTGCCGAAATCTCGCTCCACGAAGGTGGCCGCCGCCAGCACGATCGCCGACAGCACGATCAGGGCCACGGCCAGGTAGAGCGAGGCCACGGCCTCGTAGAGACCCAGCAGAATGCGGACGATCAGCGGTTGCTCGGCACGGCGGAGCTTGGGGCGGGCCATGGGTGCTCGCAAAGATGGGAGGAGGGCTTCACTTGGGGGCGGGAGCAGGGCCGATCACGCTCGCACGCGGACCGCCGTGCCGGAAAGCACGTCGCAACGGCACGCTTGCCGCCCGTTGCGTCGAGGACGACGAGTCCAGCCGGCAGCCAGGCACGCCGCGGGGGCAAGCCACCTGGCGGTCGCCGCCTGCCGGGGGAGGCACAATCTCGACAACCTGAATCTCGCAATTATATCCCTCCCGTCAGCAAAAGTAAGGTCCGCGCGGGACCTGCCCCCCACGCGACGGGCGAGAGCAGGGCGTTCATCCGGGATTTGTGCCGGGAGGGCGAGGCTCCTGCCGAGCCGTGGGAGCGGCATTCACCGTGATTTCCCGGCACGGCAGGAGCCTCGCCCTGCCGGTGTGCGTCCGAAGCGAAACAAAAGTCCCGTAGGGCCGGCACGGGCGGCCCTGCGGCAACTTGACGGATAACAGAACCAAGCGGTTACCATTGGGAGTGCCCGAGGTCCCTGTTGAATGGTTATCTCTCCAGATCGAGCGGTTCGTCGGAAGCAAGCCTCGCACCGATTCGTCCGGCCCAATGCTGCATGATCCTTGCCTTCTTCAGGGAGACCCGGATTTCAAGAGGATAGGAGATCGACACGATGGCGGCTTTCGGGATGCCGAGAAACTGGTCTGCAAACTTGGCTCCCGACTGATTCTCAGGGATATGCGTGATTCTCATTCTGAGGTGTCTGAACTCCGAGCTGTGTGCGAGTTGGGAATACAGTGAACGCAGATAGCCCAACTCAGCGTTTTCGACGACTTGTGATCGGATACAGACGGACGCCGCGTCGCAGCAGATCAGTTCGAACTGGCCGAGCAAGGCGTCTTCGTACGAGAGGTCTCGATGAAGACATATCGGAGGCGTGTGTTGAAGGAGGGACTGCGCTTGCGGTTTGGAGCAATCGTTTATTCGGCAGATCGCACGAGCCAGCCGGGCAACGTCTGCGCCCTTTTCGAGTAGCACAAGGGAAAACTCCCGAGTTTTTGGTGGCGCGGACTTCTTGACCGAAGATTTCTCCAGAACGGCCCTTGTTTCCGTGTCCAGCCAGTTCATTTTTCTCTCCCCCTGGAAAAGCAAAGGGGGCAGGGCCATTCCCGGGCATCGGTTGTCGAGACGCCGCTGCCAAGAACATTTCCGCTGGGTATACCGGCGGTCCCGACTCGGCTCTGTTCGTCGTATCTGCGCGAGGCCCAACCGTGAGCGATTGGCCGGCGGCCACACGGCTGATTCTCAGAGGAACAAACCCTTGCGTCAAGAATGCCACAGCCCGCTGAGGTCTCCCACGGCTGGCCCGCGGCGGCAAATGAGCGTGCGGCGCCGGTGCCGCGGGGCCCCGTAGGGCCGGCTGTGCCGGCCGAAACGTGGCTGGCGCTTGCGAATTGCGGCAACCGGCCGGCACAGCCGGCCCTACGGCAAGAGGCGCTGCGAGCCGGCCCCACGGCAACTCAATAGAGTTCCGGGGTCGACTCGGTCCAGCCGATCACCGGCACTTGGTT
>CAYZWG010000041.1:17885-21299 GCA_964481605.1 uncultured Planctomycetaceae bacterium | reverse complement strand
ACCGCACCCGGGGGGCCGTGGGCAAACTTGTCCCCCCGGCACGCGGCGGATATGCTCAAGTGACCGCTCTGTCCGATGAGGAGGACTCCCACCGTGATACGCTGCCTGGTCGCTGTCGCATCTGCCGTGGGGCTGTTCCCCTGCGGCCAGGTTGCCGCCGCGCCCCACGACGCGGGAGAACTCATCTGCCGCAAGGACACCGGCTACCGGGGCATCTGGTATTCCAACCAGCGGCAAGACGACGAGTACGTTTACAAGTACAGCGGCGGGCTGGCGACCTACTGTGCCAAGCACCGCCCGTTTGCCGTCTACGTGCCCAAGGTTCGCAAGACGTTTTTCTGCTACGGCGGCACGGTGGAGGGCAATCGGACGCTGTTGCACATGGTCTCCTACTACGACCACGCGACGGGCATGGTCCCTCGCCCCACGATCTTGCTCGACAAGCACACCACCGACGCCCACGACAACCCGGTGATTGCCGTGGACGAAAAGGGCTACGTGTGGATCTTCTCCAGCTCGCACGGCACCAGCCGGCCGTCTTTTATCTCGGTCAGTAGCGAGCCGTACCGGATCGATTCCTTTCGCCGCGTGCGGACGACGAATTTTTCCTACCCGCAGCCCTATCATTTCCCCGGCCGCGGATTCCTCTTTCTCCATACGCGCTACGCGGCCGGGCAGCGGCGGCTGTTCCAAATGACCAGCCCCGACGGCCGCCGGTGGAGCGAGCCGCGGATGCTCTCCCATATCGAAATGGGTCATTACCAGGTGAGTTGGCCCTGGGGAAAGAAACTGGGCACGGCGTTCAATTTTCACCCGGCTCCCCAGGGACTCAATTGGCGGACGAACCTCTACTACCTGGAGACGAACGACATGGGCCGC
The DNA here is from genome assembly GCA_964481605.1 of uncultured Planctomycetaceae bacterium. Taxonomy (GTDB): domain Bacteria; phylum Planctomycetota; class Planctomycetia; order Pirellulales; family Thermoguttaceae; genus CAYZWG01. The sequence continues at coordinate 20,420 of CAYZWG010000041.1, read as the reverse complement.
ACCTGGCGGAACGTCCAACAGCGGCCGGTTGCACTGCCGCTGACCGCGCCCGACAATCCGGCCCTGGTTCACGACTTTCGCTCCGCCGGCCGCAACGTCTACCTGAAAGACCTGGCCTACGACGCCCAAGGCCGGCCGGTGATCCTCTTTCTCACCAGCGGGGGGTGGCAGTCGGGGCCGGGCAACGATCCTCGCGTCTGGCAGACGGCCCGGTGGAACGGGGCGGAGTGGGAGATTCGCGGCTCGATCCGTTCCGACAACAATTACGACACGGGCTCGCTCTACGTCGAACCGGACGGCACGTGGCGGATCATCGGCCCTACGGAAACGGGTCCGCAACCCTACAACACCGGCGGCGAGATCGCCCTCTGGACCAGCCGCGACCAGGGACGAAGCTGGCAAAAGATCAGGCAGGTGACCCACCACAGTGCCCGCAACCACGGCTATTGCCGCAAGCCGCTCGATGCCGATCCGGCGTTTTACGCCTTTTGGGCCGACGGGCACGGGCGTAAGCCTTCGCAGTCGCGGCTTTACTTTTGTGATAAGGAAGGCCACGCCCGGATGCTGCCGCCGGTGATGGAGGCGGATTTCGCCAAGCCGATTGCCGTCGGCCCGCAGTCGCAACGCCAGCCGTAGGGCCGGCTGTGCCGGCCGGATTCGCCGCGGTCGCGGGTTTACCCAGAAAGGATTGCCCTGGTTCCCAAGCTCCAGCTTGGGAACCCGCCGGATGGCACGGTTGCCCGATGCCTCTTGCGGCTACGCCGCCCTGATAGGCGAGCTATCAGGACCACCCGCGCTGCCGGTTCGCACGAATATCCCCTTTCCGCAACAGAAACGAATGACCTCCCCAGCCCTTTGGCTTCTGCTTTTGATCGTGTTTGTCCTGGCCTGCCTGGTGGGCCAGGCCTGCGGATGTTTCGCGGTGATCGTGGGCCGCCGGGCGTCGGCCGACGGCTCGGTGCTGGTGGCCCACAATGAAGAAAACAAGGGCCGGCGGGTGCTCTATTTCCATCGCCTGCCGGGACGGGAGGCCGCGCCGGTGCGGCTCCAACGGGGCGGGCTGCTGAACCCGGCGGGCCGGACGGCCGGCTTTCTCTGGAGCGAAAACCCCGGTTTGGAGTTCAGCGACGGCTACTTGAACGAGCACGGGGTGGCGATCGTCAGCGACGCCTGCCCCACGCGAGAGGACGACTACGAGACGCTGGTTGCCCGGGGCGAGATACGCCACGGCGGGATCGGCTACATGCTCCGGCGGCAGGTGGCCGAGCAGGCCGCCACCGCGAGGGACGGCGTGGAGTTGATCGGCCGGCTGGTAGAACGGTTCGGTTACGTCGCCTCGGGGCGGACCTACGTGGTGGCCGACCCCCGCCAGGCCTGGCTGGTGGCGGTGGTTCGGGGGCGGCACTGGGTGGCCCGCCGCGTGCCGGACGACGCGGCCGTGGTGCTGCCCAACGTGCACATCCTGGGAGAAGTCGATCCGGGCGATGCGAACAACTTCCTCGCCTGTGGCGATCTGGTCGCCTATGCGACGGCACGGGGCTGGTTCGATCCCCGAGCCGGCCGGCCTTTCGATTTCCGCCTGGCCTACCAGTCGCCGGGCCTCGCCGGAGTGGACCCGCGGCAGTGCCGAGGGCAACAGCTCTTGAGTGGACGCACCTCGGAGGGGCCGCCGAAAGGACCGCTGCCGTTTGCCGTGAGGCCGGAGAAAAAGCTCACGGTCGCCGACCTGGCGGCCGTGCTGCGCGACCAGGGCGGGCCGGTGCCGCTGTTTCGGCCCACGACCCAGGAGACGGGGATTTTCCAGCTTCGGGCCGGCTTGCCGCTCCAGATCGGCTGCGTCTGGTGGCGGACCACGGGCCGACCCGACGTGAGCGTGTTGACGCCCTGGTACCTGGGGATTTCAGAAACGCCCCCGCAGTACCAGCCGGCCATGGGCACGCGGGCGTGGCTCGAGGCCGATTCGCACTTCAGCCCACCCCAAGGCACCTTCAAGCCGGACGACCGACTGGCCTGGTGGCGGTTCAAGCGGTGGGAGGAATTCGTCGACGGCGACTACGCGCATCGGGCGGCGGTCGTCGCGGCGCGGTGGGGGGAGCTCGAATCGCGGGCTTTCCGGCGGCAGGCGGAAAAAGAGCGGGAGTTGGCCGCAACGCTTGCGGAGGACGCTTCGCGAGGGCGAGAACGAATCACCCGCTATTGCGAGGAACTCGCCGAGGAGGCGCTCGCTGGCGGGCGGGCGGCGTTCGGCACAAATCACTCCGCAGCGTTCGGCGCGGGTCTCCCGACCCCGCCGAACGGGTAGCACCGGTTCTTGAACCGGTGTGGCTGGTGCCACAAGAGGTCAACGGGTAGCACCGGTTCTTGAACCGGTGTGGCTTCGCCACAAGAGGTCAGCGCGAATCACTCCACCCATCGAATAGGAACAGCGTCCGGGCGTTGCCGCCCGCGCCCGGCGGGGTCGGGAGACCCTCGCCGAACGCCGATCTCCCTCACCTCTTGCCGGCTACCCGCCGGCCCAGGTTCAAGAACCTGGGC
>CAYZWG010000041.1:0-17785 GCA_964481605.1 uncultured Planctomycetaceae bacterium | reverse complement strand
CGCCGGCCCAGGTTCAAGAACCTGGGCTACCCCCGGAGGGCGTTCGGCGCGGGTCTCCTGACCCCGCCGAGAGAGGACCGATGCCCTATCCCTTTGCCAGCGCGGCTTCCAGCGTCTTGGCCACGGTCTTGAGGGCCTTGATCCGCGCGTACAGCTTGCAGTTGGCTTCCAGGATCGTCCAGGGCGCGTAGGTCGTGCTGGTTCGCTGTAGCATTTCCACCACGGCCAGCCGATACTGCGCGTACTTCTCCCGGTTGCGCCAGTCCTCGTCGGTGATCTTCCATTGTTTTCCGGGCGCCTGCTGGCGGGCCTCGAATCGGCGAAGCTGCTCCTGGGCGTCGATCTGTAGCCAGAACTTGACCACCACCGTGCCGAAATCGGCCAACTGGCGTTCAAACTCGTTGATCTCCCGGTAGGCCCGCTTCCATTCGTCTTCGCTGCAGAAGCCCTCCACGCGCTCGACCAGCACGCGGCCGTACCAGGTGCGATCGAAGATGGTGATATGTCCGGCCTTGGGAATATCGCGCCAGAAACGCCAGAGGTAGTGGTGTGCCTTTTCCTCGGTGGTGGGGGCTCCCACCGGCACCACCTCGTAGCCCCGCGGGTCGAGTCCCCGGGTGAGACGCTTGATGTTGCCGCCCTTGCCGGCGGCGTCCCAGCCCTCGTAGGCAATCACCACGGGAATCCGGGCCATGAACAGTTCGTGCTCCAGCCGGAAGAGCTTTTCCTGAAGCCGGTCGAGTTGCTCCTCGTACACCTCGCGTTCCAGCGAAAGCCCCAGGTCGACCTGGTCGAGAATCGTTTCCCGGCGGGTGGGCGAGGGGTCGGGCTCGGGCATCGGCCGGGGCTTGACCTGGGGAGCCGCCCGGCGGCGTTCCAATTCCTGCTCGATCGTCTGGACCACCGTTTCAAAGACCTTGACGCGGGCAAAACGTTTCTGGGTAGCCTCGACCACGGTCCAGGGGGCGTGGCCGGCGCTGGTTCGCTGGAGCATCTCCTCCACGGCCGGCAGCCACTTGTCGTAGCGGTCGTGCTGCTTCCATTCCCGCTTGCCCACTTTCCACTTCAGCACGGCGTCTTTCTCGATCCTCTGGAACCGCTTTTTCTGTTCCTTCTTGTCGATGTGGAGCCAGAACTTGACAAAGACGTATCCGGCGTCGGTCAACTGCCGCTCGAAATGGAGGATATCCTCGTAAGCTTGACGCCATTGGTCCTGGTCGAGCAGGCCCTCGACCCGCTCGACCAGCACGCGGCCATACCAGGAGCGATCGAAGATGGCGATTTTGCCGGCGGCGGGCAGCACGGTTTGAAAACGCCGCATCCAGGCAAAGAAGCGTTCCGTCTCGTTGGGGGCGCTGACGGCGTGGACCTTGAATCCGCGGGGGTCGAGCACCTGGCTGAGCCGGTTGATGACCAGCCCCTTGCCGGCGGCGTCCCAACCTTCAAACACCACGACCACGGGAAGCCCGGCGTCCAGGGCGGCCCGCTGACACTGCCCCAGTCGCTCTTCCAACTGGGGAAAGATCTCGCGGTAGGCCTGTTTGGAAATTTTCTTGCCTAAGTCGACCAATTCGAGCATGGATGTCTCCCTCGGAGAAAGAAATGCCCTCCCGGGGCTTCCTCTTGGAAACCATAGCTCACCGCCGGCCGGCGCCCCCCGGCAGAATCGGCAGAGCCGCCAGAGCCGATCGCCTTGCCGGCGGAATCCGTGTTCGATCCTCCTCGAAGATACGCGATGGGCTCGGCGTGACAAGCCACCCGCCCGCGGTTCATTGCCCACGGCCCTCGTTTCGGCTATCCTTGGCGCCGGCCCGGCGGGGTTGGCCGAGTCCGCCTTTTGCCCGGCTCGGTTTCCAAGCGGGAGCTTGGGAACCAGGTGGAGACTCGCGGCCGGCCAGTTCGCCCTCCAGGGCGATGTCGGTTTCCAAGCCAGGGCTTGGGAACCAGGTCCAGACAGCCTTTTCCTTCCAACTCCGCAACCTTGCCTTTCCGCCACGGAGTCGACGGCGATGCGACACTCGATCTGGCGAAATGTGCTGGTGCCGGTGGTCCTGCTGGTCTTGGTGTTGCCCGCCGGCGGGGACGAACCGGCCGCGTGGCGGGCTGGTTTTGCCAAGGCGAGGATCACGCCGGAGGAGCCGCTCTGGCTGGCCGGCTATGCCGCTCGAACGCACCCTGCCGACGGAACCCTGCACGATCTGTGGGTCAAGGCACTGGCCCTGGAAGACGCGCAAGGGCACCGCGCCGTGATTGTCACCAGCGACCTGCTGGGCTTTTCCAAGCCGCTCTACGAACGCATTCTGGCCGAGGTCGAGCCGCGTTGCCGGCTGACCCGCTCGCAGGTGATGCTCAATGCGTCCCACACGCATTCCGGCCCCGTGCTCGACAACGCCCTGGTGGACGTTTACCCGCTGGACGAAAAGCAGCAGAAATTGATCGGCGCCTATACGGAGGATTTGGAGAAGGCGGTGGTGGCCACGATCGCCCGGGCGGTGGAGTCGATGCGGCCGGCGAGGCTCTCCCTCGGCCAGGGGCAGGCCGGTTTCGCGGCCAACCGCCGCGCGCTTCGATCGGCCCCGACGGCGGCGGGCCGGCCCGCGGTTCCCGCCCCCGTGGACCACGCCGTGCCCGTGTTGGCGGTGCGCGACTTGGAGGGCAACTTGCAGGTGGTGCTGTTCGGCTATGCCTGCCATTGCACCACGCTGGATATCTACCAGTGGAATGGGGATTACGCGGGTTTTGCCCAGCTTGCCCTGGAAGGTGCCTTGCCCGGCGCGGAGGCGATGTTTTTTCAGGGCTGCGGTGGGGATCAGAATCCCCATCCGCGACGCACGGTGGCCCTTTGCCGGCAGTATGGCGGCGAATTGGCCGCCGGCGTGAAAGAGGTCCTCGGCGGGCCGATGAAGCCGGTCGCGGCCGAGCTGCGTACCGCCTTCGCGTTCGTTCGGCTCGATTTCGGCGACCCGCCCACACGCGAATATCTGGAGCAGACCGCCGCCGGCAGCGGGTACCGGGCCCGTTGGGCGACGCGGCTCTTGGCGAGGATCAAACGGGGCGAGCCGTTGGAGAAGGATTATCCCTATCCGGTCCAGGTCTGGCGGCTGGGCCGGGAGTGGGTCTGGATCGCCTTGAGCGGAGAGGTGGTGGTCGACTATTCCCTGCGGTTGAAACGCCAGTACGGGTCGACCACCTGGGTGGCCGGCTACAGCAACGACGTAATGGCCTACATCCCTTCTCGCCGGGTTTGGGAGGAAGGGGGCTACGAGGCCGGTGCGTTCGACGTCTACGGCCTGCCGGCCATGGGCTGGTCGGGCGAGATCGAGGAACGCATCACCAGCGGCGTGGACCGGCTGGTGCGGCAGGTGGAAGCACGGTCGGCTGCCGGCGGCACGAACTAACCCGCGAGCGGCTTTCTATTGTTGCTGCTTCAGCGCCTCCATCACCCGTTCGGTGATCGCCTGGATCAACGCCTCCTGGTCGTCCGTGGCATCCGGGCCGGCGGAGGCCTGGGCTGCGAACACCGGCGGGTTGAACGCCTGGGGCTTGACCCCCGACGCTTTCCAACTGTCGCGAAAGACGTCGTTGGCGCAGAGCTCGCAGTTTTTCATCTCCCGCCGCGGGTCCTGAAAGCCCCACTGATCCTTCAGTTGCAGCAGTGCCTGGGCCTCCGGCTCGCTGAAGTAGTTGATCCGTCCCAGTCCGCGGGCGAGCATGAGGATGCGGCAATAGGCGTCGAGAATCTCCGTCCACCAAAACGCTTTTTCCACGGTTTCGCCGTAGCTCACCGTGCCGTGATTGGCGAGGATGATCACGTTCGACTTGTGCACGAAGGGGAGGATCGTGTTGGCGAATTCCTGCCCGCCGGGAATCTCGTACTTGGTGATGGGCACGTCGCCGAGGAAGATTTCCACCTCGGGCAGGACGCATTGGGGCACCGGCTCGCGGGCCACGCCGAAGGCCGTGGCATGGGGCGGATGGCAGTGGACGACCGACTTGACCTCCGGCCGTTCCTTCATAATCGCCAGGTGGAGCATCACCTCGCTGGTCCGCTTCTTGCGACCGTTCGTCTGGTTGCCTTCCATGTCGACGGTGCAGATGTCGTCCGGCTTGAGGAAGCCCTTGCAGGTCAGCGTGGGTGTGCACAGGACTTCGTTCTCGCCCACCCGATAGCTGATGTTTCCGTCGTTGGCGGCGGCGAAGCCCTTCTTGTAAATGCGTTCGCCGATCTCGCAGATTTCTTGCTTGATCTTGTGGAAATTGACCATGGCTCGGTTCTCGCTTCGAGTTATGACTTGTCCAGTTCCGCCGTCTCGATATGTACCCGGTCCAGGATCGCCGCGGAGTAGGCGTCCAGGGGTTTGACTTCGGGGTAGAAGGGCATCGCCGCCTCGCGGCCCTCGCTCACCGCGATGCGGCTGCCCACGCCGGCGCCCAACTCGTCGAACACCACGATCTCGCCCGCCAGGGGGCGGCCGCCGCCGGTCAACTCGGCCAACGCCAGGGGCACCGCCAGCTTCAGCCGCGCCCCGGCCAGGCTGGGATGCGCGCGATTGAGTGTCACGGTCCCGATCACTTCGGCAATTCGCATCGGTTCTCGCTTTTCCAAGTAGGGCCGGCTGTGTCGGTCGAAACATGGCTGGCGCTGCCAAGTGCGGAAGCCGGCCGGCACGGCCCACCCTACGGCGTTTTTCTTTAGCTCAAACGTTCCTTTAGCTCGCCGGGGCACGGACGGGCACCGGCACGGCAAAAGTCCAACACGATCTGCCGCAGCAGGTAGACCGACGCTCGCCGCGGATCGACCACCAACAAGTTCGCTCCCACCGAGGCCGCGTCGGCGCTGGCTTGCCGCGGGTCGAGCCCCAGCACGGCGCGGACGCCGTCGTGCCGGTTGGCCAGGCAAAGGGCCACGGCCGGATAGGTCGACACGACCACGCCCATCCGCTCCGCCCGGGCCAATCGCCCGGCCATCGCGTCGGTGGCCGCCACCAGGCAGTCGAACCGCTCCAGCCTGGGGGGCATCCCCTCCTGGGTGAGCGCCTCGACCAGCGACGACGGATCGAACCGCGAGCCCAGCACGGCCAGCGTCACGCCGGCATCGCCCGTCGGCTGGGCTTGTTTTTTCTCTTCAAACACCAGGGGGATGTTGCGGCGGCGGAGTTCGTCACAGACCGAAGGGGTCACCACGGCTCCCAGCGGAACCACCAAACGCCGGGCCGAGCCGACCCGCTCCGGTAGCGCGGAGAGCGTGACCACGCGGCCCCCCACCACCACGTCGCCCGGTTCCGGCGAGGGGGCCTGCTGCTGCTTCTCTCCCTGTTCGGGCGCACCGGCGGGCGGCTGGGCAGCCGGCCCTACGGAACTCCCGCCGAGCCGTGCGGGCGGCTGGGCGGCCGGCACAGCCGGCCCTACGGAACGGGTTGCCGGCGGCGCTGCCAAACCCAGGTCGGCCAGCACCCGGCGAACCAGGCGGTCGATGTCAAGCGTGTCCTGTGTCATGGGTCACATATTCCGATCACCGACCAGCGGACGGGCGTGTTGTCGCTGCCGATCAACTGGCGTGTCGAGCGGCCGTCGCTGCTGATGATCACCGTTTCTTCCGTTCCGGCCCCTAAAGCGTCCACGGCCAACACGGGATCGCCGTCCGGCGAGCGGCCATCCGCCGAAAGCGGCTGCACCAGCAGCAGTTTCCATCCTTGCAGGGTAGGATGCTTCACGGTCGAGGTTGCCGTTCCAATCACGCGTCCAGAAAGCATCCCTCCTCGCCTCGCTCTTTTCTAACCGTGGGGGATTCCGGGGAGGTGCCCGGACCTCGCAGTTGCCAAACCCGGCTCCCGCCGGGGCAAGCCCGGTGGGGGTTGTCCTTGACCATTCACCTTTCTCGAGATCCGTGACGGTGGGACTATTTTCCCAACACTCTAAGGTTATCAATCATCGAGCAGCGGCGCTCCCGGGTGAAGGTCAGCGGGGTGGTCACCCCTTCGCCGGTCGGCCCTGCGATGGAGAACGAGATATAGCCTTCGCCGCCCAGGCCCAGGCTGGCCATACAGGGACCGTTCTTGACAAACAGCGTGGTGTCCATCGCCTTGCCCATCTTCGTCATATTGGCGACGTCATGGGAGTGGATGATCGCCGTGTGGCGGAAGCCATGTTCGCTCACGCGGGCCTTCTCGATCGCCTCGTCCACGTTGCGGCATCGCACGAAGGGCAAAAAGGGCATCATCTGCTCGACCGGCACAAAGGGGTTCGACTCGTCGGTCTCCCCGAAGATCAGTTCCACGCTTTGGGGAATCGACTTGCCCGCGCCGGCGGCCAGGCGGGCCGCGTCCTGGCCGAGGAACTCCCGGCTGGGCACATCGTGCTTGTCGTCGCCCTGGCCCACGCTGCTGATCGCCACGCGGGTGAGAGCGTCGACCTCCCGGGCATTCAATCGCACGGCACCGGCCCGCTCCATCGCCGCCATCATCGCGTCGAACACGGCCTCGACCACGAAAACCTGTTTCTCGGCGATGCAGAGGAGGTTGTTGTCGTAGGCCCCGCCCTGGATGATGCACCGAGCGGCGCGGTCCAGGTCGGCCGTTTCGTCGACCACCACCGGCGGGTTGCCGGGACCGGCCACGATGGCCCGTTTCGCCTGGCTCAGCGCCGCCCGGGCCACCCCCGGTCCGCCGGTGACGCAAAGCAGATTGACGTCGCGGTGCTGGAAGATGGCTGCGGCCGACTCCAGCGTGGGCTCGGTAATCACCGAGATCAGGTTGTCGATTCCCAGGTCGCGGTAGATTGCCTCGTTGTAGCGGCGGGCACCCTCGGCGGCCACCCGCTTGCCGCTGGGATGGGGATTGACCACCAGCGTGTTGCCCGAGGCGATCATATTGACGGCGTTGCCGGTGAGCGTGGGCAGCGAATGGGTGACGGGGGTGATTGCCCCGATCACACCGAAGGGCGCGTGCTCGATCACGGCCAGCCCGTGGTCGCCGCTGAAGACCTCGCTCCGCATGAACTCCACGCCGGGGGTGAGGCGGCCCAACGTTTCCAGTTTTTCGATCTTGTGCTCCAGTCGGCCGATCTTGGTCTCGTTCATCTCCATCGTGCCCAGCTCTTCCTTCTGCTCGACGGCGATGCGGCGGATGTGGCCGATGATTTTCTTGCGGTCTTCGAGGGTTCGCCGGGAAAGCTGCTCGAAGGCGTCGCGGGCGGCCGCCACCGCCTCGTCGACACAGGTGAACTGGCCCAAACGGCCGGCATGGCCGCCGCCCACCGGTGCCCCCGAAGGCGCGCCGTTACCCAGCCGGCTCAACACCTCCTCAACCACGCTGCGAATCATCGTTTCGTTGACTTGCATGACGAATAGCCTTTCCCAAGTCAGGCGTTAATCTTGCTTGCCCAGCGCCATCCGGCGTCGCGTTCCCCTCGGCCGAAAACCGTCACGACTCCGTTGGACTTCCCTCCTTGGCATAGACGCACTGGTGGTCGACGTGGACCGAATCGACGATTCCCACGACCACCGTATCGACGGGCAGGTTCTTTGTTTCCGGGGTGAGGCGGGCGCTGGAGCCCTGCACGATCAACACGTACTCGCCCACGCCGGCGCCCACCGTATCCACGGCGACGAACGTTCGACCCGTGGTCTTCAGGCTGCTCCGGGTTTCGGCGTCGAGGCGGTAGGGCTCGACGACCAGCAGCTTGTGGCCGGTCATCGAGTCGACCTTCTGCGTCGCCACCAGCGTTCCCGTTACCTTGGCAACGAACACGGTGCTAGCCCTCCAAAAGCTGCTTGACTTGCCGCGCCACGATCAACTCTTCGTTGGTGGGCACGACCCAAATCTGGGTTCGGCTCCCCCGGGCATGGATGGGCGATTCGCCCTGGGCCGAGCGGTTCGCCTGGGGGTCCACCACGATGCCGGCCCACTCCAGCTCGCGGCACACGGCCTGGCGAAACTCGGGGCGGTTCTCGCCGATCCCGGCGGTGAACACGATCACGTCGGCGCCGCCCAACTCGACCAGGTAGGCTCCCAGGTAGTTCCGCACGGCGGTGACAAACACGTCCAGCGCCAATTGCGCCCGCTGGTTACCGGCCCGGGCCGCCTCGCTGATATCGCGGACGTCGGTGCTGACGCCGCTGAGGCCCAACAGGCCGCTTCGGCAGGCAAGGATGTCGAGTACCTCGGCCAGCGACTTGCCGGACCGTTTCATCACGATGGGCAGCGCGAAGGGATCAAAATCGCCCACGCGGTTGTTGTTGGGCAAGCCGCTCTGGGCACTCATCCCCATGGTGGTGGCCACGCTCCGGCCGCCGCGAATGGCGCAGAGCGAACTCGACCCGCCCAGGTGGCAGGAGATCAGCCGCAGGTCGTCGCGGCCCAGCAGTTCGGCGGTGCGAGTGGCGATGTAGCGGTGGCTGGCACCGTGAAATCCCCACCGTCGCACCAGGTACTCGTCGGCCCACTCGTAGGGCACGGCGTAGCGGCGGTTGCGCTCGGGGATGGTCGCGTGGAAGCCGGTCTCGAACGCCGCCACCAAGGGAATCTCCGGCAACTGCTCGTTCAGCAGCCGCATGGCCTTGATGTAGGGCGGGTTGTGGGCCGGGGCCAGGGGGTTCATCTCCTCCATCGCGTCGAGCAATTCGGCCGTCACCCGCCGCACCCCGCTTAGGGCTCCCCCGTGGACCGCCTTGAACCCGATCGCCGAAACTTCGGCGGCCGACTTCAAGCAGCCCCGCCCGGGGTCGGTCAACTGCTCGAGGCACTGGCGAACCGCCACGGCATGGTCGGCCACGGGCAGCGTTTGCTCCCGCCGAGCGTCGCCGATTTGGACGAAGCAGGGGCTCTGGGGCGAGCCGATCCGCTCGATTCCACCGCGGGCGATCTGGTGTTCGTCGTCCATGTCCAGCAGCCGGTACTTGAAGCTCGTGGAGCCAAGATTGGCGACCAGCACCTTCATGGTTTCCGCTCCTCGATTGGGGCGTTTCCACGCGACGGCACGACCGGGCCGCGCCGGGGACGCCGAAACGCTCGGGTCCTTCCCCCAGGCGGATTACGAAAGGTAAGCCTCGACCACGCCTTCGGCGGGCCGGGGAATGATGTGGCTGGCCACCAACTCGCCGATCTGGCCGGCCGCGTTGGCACCGGCTTCGACCGCCGCGCGAACACTGCCCACGTCGCCGCGGACAATCGTGGTCACCAGGCCGCCGCCGATCTGAATCCGCTTGACGATCTCCACGTTGGCCGCCTTGGCCATCGAGTCGGTCGCTTCCACCAGGGCCACCAGGCCGCGGGTTTCCAGAAGTCCAATTGCGTCTTGCATCGTCTGTTTTCCCCTGTTTCTGTGCTACGAACACTCAGTTGTAAGACGGACTACGCCGTTGCCTGCAAGCGAACGGTTTGCCGGCGGGCTCACTCCCGCGTGGGAATCTCCCAGCCGGTGGTCGCCCTTGCTGATGCCGCCGGCCGCGGGCAACTAGGACGATTTCTTCGTTGTCTTCGCCACTTGCGGCAACACCGCCCCCAGGTCTTCATGGGGCCGCGGGATCACCTGCACGCTGATCACTTCGCCGATCCGCGAACCGGCGTTGGCACCGGCGTCGGTGGCCGCCTTGACCGCCGCCACGTCGCCCGTCACAAACACGCTGACCAGGCCGCTGCCGACCTTATCCCAGCCCAAGAACTCGACGTTGGCGGCTTTCATCATCGCATCGCTGGCCTCGACCAAGGTGACGAACCCCTTGGCCTCGATCATGCCCAACGCCTCCAAAGTTTTTGCCATCGCTCACTTCTCCCCATACGAAAAATCGAGATCTGCGTACTCGAAAGGTTGCCGTGGAAACAAATCAGACACCGTGACTCTTCTCCTCGGTCCCAAGCTCCCGCTTGGGACCGCATCCGCTGCGATTCTCCTCGGTCCCAAGCTCCTGCTTGGGACCGCATCCGCTGCGAAGCTCTGCTTCGCCCGCTCGCGGAGCAAGGCTCCGTGCAGTGGGTTCCCAAGCTGGAGCTTGGGAACCAGGTTGACAGCTCCTGCTTGGGACCGCATCGGCTAGCCGATCGACCGGCGCCCCTTACGGCTTCAACAGTTCGACCCCGGCGGCGTGCTCCAGGTCGGCCGCGTTCCCCTCATCCGTATCCAAGTGGACCTCCAGCTTGATCCCTTCGCCAACCCGCACCAGCAAATCCTCGAACACCGCGCTGCAACGGGAATGGACTTTCAGGCTCATCCGGGCGCCGTTCTCGACGCCGTAGTATTTCGCGTCGCCGGGGCCCATGTGGACGTGCCGCTCGGCGCGAATCACCCCTTGGTCGAGGTCGACCGAGCCGGCCGGGCCGACCAGCACGCAGCCCGGCGTGCCTTCGATCTTGCCGCTCTGGCGGACCGGCAGGTCAATTCCCAGGGAAATCCCGTCGGTAAAGGCCAGTTCGACCTGGGTGGCCGGCCGCGTGGGCCCCAGAATGCGCACCGAGGGGAGCATCCGCTTGCGAGGCCCCACCACCATCACGGTCTCTTCGGCAGCGTAAAATCCGTCCTGGTAAAGGTCTTTCTTCGGCGTCAACTTGTGTCCCGGCCCGAACAGCCGCTCGCAATCCTCGTCGGTCACGTGAACGTGGCGAGCGGAAATGCTCACCACCAATTCGGATCGGCCGGGCGCTGCGCCCAACTGTTTCAACACGATTTCCCGCACGATCTGTTCGACCATGCTTCGATCGATGGGCGAAGCGATGCTCATGTCTTCGATACCCTGCGGCTACCCGTTATCCGTCGCGCCGGCCACCAGCAGTTTCATGCCCGCGGCAACGAGGCGGCTGCGCCAGTCTTCCGTTATTTCGTGGTCCACCACCAGCCGGTCCGGCTCGGAAAGGTCGCACAATCGCGAGAGGCTGGGGCGACCCAACTTGGAACTGTCGGCCACTACGATCACTTCGCCGGCCGCGTCCATCATCGCCCGCTCGGTCTCCACCAGCAGCACGTTGTTATTGAAAAACCCTTCCTCGTTGATCCCCGCCACGCTCAGCACGGTCTTTTCCACCCTCAGCGAGTGGAGCATCTTTTCGGCCAAAGGTCCCTGCGCCACCCCGGTACGAGGGCAAATGTTGCCCCCGATGAGGATCAGGTCGCTGCCCGCCGACGAGGCAAACAGGTTGGCCACCGGAAGCGACGTGGTCACCACGTGCAACGGCCGGCCGACCAGTAGCCGGGCGACCTCGTAGGTCGTCGTGCCCCCGTCCAGCACCACCGTGTCGCCGTCGTCGATCAACTCCACGGCAGCCTGGGCGATGGCCCGCTTCTCGGCCCAGCGAAACGGCTGGCGACTGGCAAAATGGGCCAACTTGGGTGAACTGCCCGAGTACAACACGCCGCCGTGAATCCGCTTCGCGGTGCCCGACTCCTCCAGTTGCTCCAGGTCGCGGCGAACCGTCGATTCGGAGACCTGGAGCTCCCGGGCAAGCTCCGGCAGGGCCGCGAACCCTCGGCGGCGGACAAGTTCCAGAAGCTGATTACGCCGTTCTTCGACCAACATATCGCGGAAAACCACGGCCAAGCGGGAAGCGACCTATAAATAGTATCCCTCGCCGGCCGAAAGATTTCAATCACCACCAACCACTATTTTGAAAAAAAGTGACAAATTCTTTCCATCCAGTCGCGCGGTTTGCTCCAAAAAGCAGGACAAGGGAGGTTCCACTTGATCGCGCCCCCCTGGTTCCCAAGCTCCAGCCCCCCTGGTTCCCAAGCTCCAGCTTGGGAACCCACCGGTTGATATGGGAGACCATCGGTCGAATTCAGTCGCGACCCGGCGTTCGGCTGTAGGCCGGGTCGCGACCCGGCGCTTTCGGCGGGGTCAGGAGACCCGCGCCGAGCGCCGGAGGCCGGTTGTCGGGTTTGGCAGCACCCAGCGGCGTTTCGGCCGGCACAGCCGGCCCTACGGGGCTGCGACCCGGCGCTTTCGGCGGGGTCGGGAGACCCGCGCCGAACGCCGAACGCTGCGCCGGCTTCATTCCACGGTGTTGGGTCCAGCCCGCGAGGCGAAACGCCGCGCCTGGCCCGCGATGTCCACCCCCACGCTCTCGCTCCAGGCAGCCAGCAGCCGCCGGAAGAGCTCGCCGGGAAGCCCGCTGCCGACGGGCTGCCGATCGAATCGGGTGGCGGGGAGGAGGCAGAGGGGGGTGCTGGTCAGAATGACCTCGTCGGCGGCGGCCACGTCGGCGGGGTCCAGGTCTCGCTCGCCGTAGGGAACCCCCAGCCGTTCGGCCAACCGGACCACCTGGGCCAGACTGATGCCGGGCAGTACCTTCGACCGGGGGGGTGCCACGAGACCTTCCTCCCGGCGAAAAAGCACCACGTTGGCGGTGGAGGCCTCGGTGACGTGGCCCCCGGCGTCCAGCAACAGAGCCCGCCCGCCGGGGTCGGCGGCCGCCGCCTCGCGATCGGCCAGGTAGTAGTGCATCCGGCTGCGACACTTCAGCGTCGTGGGCCAAGAGGTCGGCGGCACCTGGCGAATCTGGGTGGTGACCAGGGCCTGGCCTGTCTCGTACTTCTCGGCCCAAAGGTGAAACGGCAGCGGATACGTGTGCAGAAACAGGCCCGGGCGGGAGTCGCCGGAGGCGCCGTAGGTGGGGTGCTCGCCCGGCGTGACCAACACCGCCAGCCCCAGGTCGTCGTCGCGGGCCAGCAGGCGGCGGTTTGTTTCGACCAGTTCGGCGGCGATCTCGGCCAGCCGCTCGCGGCTTACGTGGAGCGTCAGTCCCACGATCGCCAGTGAGCCGAACAAGCGGTCGAGGTGGTCGTCCAGCCGGAAAAGCTTGCCGGCGAAAGTACGGCACTGTTCGGCCACCGTCGCTCCCAACACGAATCCGGCGTCGGTGAGCGAAACGGCCGTTTGGGAGAGCGGCGCGATCTGTCCGTTGGCATAAGCGATCGGTTCGTCCATGGGGGCCATTATGCGCCCGGCGCCGCGGACCGGATAGGGCCGGACTGCGGCTCGGCGAGTCCCGGGGACCCCTACAACGGCGGGGTCGGGAGACCCTCGCCGAACGCTGGAAGGAGACCCTCGCCCATCCCCAGGGCAGCGCGTTTTCACTCCGTCAGGGAATCCGCCGAGGAAACGGACAGGCCGGACCGTTGCGTCGTTTCCACTTCGGCCTGGGGAGGTTTCAGAAAGGCACAGCGGGCCAACCACGCTTGCAGCGCCGGCGCGGCCAGGTACACGGCCCAGGAGTGGTTTCGGCCGACGCTGCAAGTGACGTCGAGCGTTTCCAGGGCGGCAGCGTCCGGCGCCTCCGGGCCGCACCCCCGGGCCGGCCCGCAGCGGCCCAGGGCTTGTCGGCTGCGGCAGCGATCCATGCGGTGGTAAAGGCGGAGGACCGGATCGCAAGCGTTTTGGGTAATCAGCACCCGGTCGAATTGCTCCAAGGCCAGGCCGGTGTGTCGGCCGGGCAGGAACGTGTCGTCGTCCACCGCTGCCGCCACCAGTACCACGCGGCACGTGGGCCGCTGGTCGGCGGGCCGGAGCCGCGGCAGGCGATGCCCGGCAAGCTGTCCCCCGCCGAGAAGCTGTCCCGCCCCGGCGATCACCCGCGCGCCGAAACTGTAGCCGATCAAGTTCAGCCGCTGGCGCGCATCGAGCCGGTCGATCCAGAGGGCGAGGTAATAGGCCTGGACGTCACTGCGAGCGGCCTTGACCTGGGCGTCGTGGCGTGCGCCGCCGCGAACGCGATCGGCCGGCCACGACCAGATCACCACCCGCAACGGCTGCCCGGCGGCCAGCCGGCAGAGACGTCGATGGACCGCCCAGCCGGCGCGGACGGCGTCCTGGAAGCTGGAACGATTGCCGTGGATGAAGACCGCCGTGGGCACTTGGGGATCGTCGCTGCGGTGAAATGCTTCGCCGTTGGAGTCGATCCACTTCCGCGTGGGTTGATCCCAGCGCCAGTAGCGAAGCCGCTCGGCGGCCGCTGCGTTCGGAGAGCAAGTCGGCGCCGACCGGGTGCTCACGATCCACAGGGGGCAGGATTCCGCGGTTTCGGCCGACACCGCCGGGGCCGTCACGGCTGCGGCCAAAAGGACCAAAAGCAGCGTGGAAAGGACCGCGTGGCGGCAGATTCCAACCAACCGTGTGTGAGGCATCGTCATGGCTTGCAATGATCTACGGTGAGCGTTGGACGGGAGGGCTGTCGCCCCGAAAACCACCCCGGGGCGCCATGGCGGCAGGCAAACCACCTACGAGAGTGTAGCATTTTTGCCGATCGGGGGAAGTCGCCGGGCAACCGAATGTTGTAAGAAATCAATACGTTTCGTTTGCACATCATGGGGCGTGGTGTAGAGTTGTCGGGCCGACGACTCCCTTGAGCCCTCGATGGCCTATCGGCCGGCGGTTTCCGGCCGAAACCCGCGGTGGGAGCACGCCGGCCCGAATCGATGGCTCATTCGCCGTGCAACCATCAAGAAACGGGAGCGGAGAAGCTTCCACAGGAGAACGTGATGATGAGGAAATTGCTAGTCTTGACGGCCGTGCTGGCGTTGACCACCCCCACGGTCGGGTGCCATTCCTGGAATGGGTGCAAGCGGGGCGCGTTGTTCCAGCCGTGGACCTCGAATGCCATCTATGACGATCCTTGCACCACCGGGACGACAGCGGTTCCGGGTTGCGACACCTGCACCGAAGGCGCTGTCCCCGGCACCACCACGCCGCCCATTCTCCCCGGACCGGGCTAACGACAATACTGTGGCATGAAGCCGGCGCAACGCTCGGCGTGGGTCGGCAGCGTGGGTGGCAGCGGTTCTTGAACCGGTGTGGCTGTGCCACAAGAGGTCAGCGCAAATCACTCTACCCAGCGAATAGGAACACCGCCTGAGCGTCGCCACCCGCGAATTTGTTCAATCGCCGCTGGACACTCGCAGCCCGTGGGGTCGGCGAGGTCGGGAGACCGTCGCCGAACGCAGCAGACCGTCGCCGAACGCGGGAGACCCTCGCCGAACGCTGAGACTCTCGCCGATTCTGTCACGCCCACCGCCTCGGGGTACTCACTCTCTCCCCCGGGGCGGCGGATGCGCGCCGCCGCCGTTCAGCAGAAACGGCCTCTTCCCTTTTTCCTTCCGGCGCCCGCCCCCGGCAGGGCATTCCGCGCAACCGCGATAATTGATGGAACCGCATCTGTTGGGCTCGCTACGGCTCCCGTAACGTAGAGTTATCTGTATACGCGATTGTGGATGGTGGAGAACCCACCGGGCGCAACTTCGTTACGGCATCAGCGTGGTTTGCGCGCGTGGGAATCTCGTCAGGGCGAGGATCGGTTTCCCGGCAATCGAAGCCCGACCCCAGCCCGCCGCCCACGCGCGCAGCAACGGCTCTCCACGACTACCCCCCTGTTTTTTCCATCGCACAGAGGAGGACAGCGCCATGTCCGAACGTCGCTACCGAAAAGTCGTTGACCGGTTTCAGCACAAGTTGATCGTGAGAATGGTTCTCTACTGGTTCATTTACCAGGTCACACTCTGGAACTTCCTCTTCTGCTGGCGGTTGCTGCAACAGGGTCGGGGCAACCTGCTCCAGCAGTACAACCAGTTCTTCTGGGAGTTCTACCCGATGCTGTTTTGCTTTCTCATTCTGGTGCCCGTCTTCGCCTGGGACGCGGTGAAATTCTACCATCGGATTGCGGGCCCGATCTACCGCTTCCGCGTCACGGCCAGGCAGATCGCCGCGGGGGAACCTGTTCGTCACGTCAAGCTGCGCCAAGGGGACGAGTTGGCGAAGATGGAGGAGGACTTCAACGCCATGATCGACACGCTGGCCCGCAACGGCGGACTGACCCTGATCGATCAGCAGAAAGCGAAACAGGAGAATGACGCGGACAAGGGAATGGCCGTGGTCGCCTGCGCACCCTACACGGAGGACGGTTCTCATGCGACAGCCTGACCACGACACGTTTGGCGGATTGCCTGCGCACGGCGGGCAACCGAAGGAAAAAACGATTCGCTGCAAACGACGGCCGGGGGAAAAACGCGCCCGCCGCGGGGTGGCGGCGATTGAATACGCCCTCTTGCTGTCGCTCATCTCCATGGCTTGCATCGTCGGTATTCAGAACATGGGAACGGCCGTGAGCACGAACCTCGGCAAGGCTGCTTCGCAACTAGGCAGCAGTGCCGGCGGCGGTCAGGGTGCAAGCACCAAGAGCGGCGGCGGCCAGAAGGGTCCGCAAAGCGGTGGCTCCAAGGGGAAGTCCGGCGCAAAGAAAAAGAAGGAATCCCACAAGAAGGAGTCCCACAAGAAGGAGTCCCATAAGGAAAAATCCCACAAGAAGGAGTCCCACAAGAAGAAATCCCACAAGGAGGAGTCCCATAAGGAAAAATCCCACAAGGAAAAAGGAGAACGCTGAAAAGCAAAGCCGGCGTACAGAATCTGTTTCTGTTGCCGTAAAGTGAGAGGGCGAGGCTGCTGCCTCGCCCTCGCTCGCTTCTTGCCGGGTCGATGCTCGTTTTCGGGGTGGGCCTGCAAAGCTTGTGGCCGGTCCGCGGTTGCCGTAGAATCGAGGCCGGCGGTGCCGCGGCGCTCGGCCGTTACCACGTCGGGCCGGGGACGGCGCGCTCTCCCGCCGGGTTGACCCCACCAGCAACGAGGAGGAAGGAAAATGCGATTGGCTACCTTGTCCCGATGGGTTCGAGGCGGACAGCTCGCAACCGTGGCGGTGCTGGCAATGGTCTTTTGCCGGCCTGCCGCCACCACGGCCGAGCAGTCGGCCCCGCGCCCGCCCAACGTGATCTATCTGCTGGCCGACGATTTGGGCTACGCCGAACTGGGCTGCTATGGGCAGAAGTGGATCAAGACGCCCCATATCGATGCCCTGGCGGCCGAGGGAATCCGCTTCACGCAACACTATGCCGGCAACGCCGTGTGCGCCCCTTCCCGCTGTTGCCTGCTCACCGGCAAAGACCCGGGACACGCCTACATCCGCAGCAACGGCAACCCCAAGGACATGGAGGACTTGAAGAAAAAGTACGGCTGGGAATTTCCCGGGCAGTTCCCCATCCCCGCCGCCGAAGTGACGATCGCCGAGATGCTCAAGCAAAAGGGCTACGCCACGGGGGCGGCGGGCAAGTGGGGCCTGGGACATTTCGGCACCAGCGGCGATCCCAACCGCCAGGGCTTTGACCTGTTCTATGGATTCAACTGCCAGGTCCACGCCCACAACCATTACCCCCGCTTTCTCTGGCGTAACGGCAAGAAGGAAATCTTGCCGGGCAACGACCGCACGCTCTACGGCAAGACCTACGCGCAGGACAAGTTCATCGAGGAGGCGCTGAAATTCATCCGCGCCAACCGGGACCGGCCGTTCTTCCTCTACATGCCGTTCATCATCCCCCACCTTTCCATCCAGGTGCCGGAAGCATCGTTGGCCCAGTACAAGGGCAAGATTCCCGAAGCGGATTACGTCCACCGGGGATATCTCAAGCATCCCTATCCCCGCGCCGGCTACGCCGCCATGGTGAGCCACCTCGACCGTGGCGTGGGCGAGATCATGGCGCTGCTCAAGGAACTCGGCCTGGACGCCAACACGCTGGTGATGTTCAGCTCCGACAACGGTCCCACCTACGGCCGGCTGGGCGGGTCCGACTCGGAGTTTTTCCATTCGGCGGGCCCCTTCCGAGGGCTCAAGGGCAGTCTCTATGAAGGCGGTATCCGCGTGCCCATGGTGGCCCGCTGGCCGGGCAAGATCAAGCCCGGCACGGTGACCGACCATCTCTCGGCCTTCTGGGACGTGATGCCCACCATCGCCCAGATCACCGGCACCACGCCGCCTGAGCA
>CAYZWG010000040.1:14141-21371 GCA_964481605.1 uncultured Planctomycetaceae bacterium | reverse complement strand
GATCCGGCCTACGTCACCTGGTTCCCAAAATCCAGCGTCCATCCTGGTTCCCAAGCTCCAGCTTGGGAACCCCACCCACCCGGCGTTTCCCCGACTCGCCGGCGAAGCGGAGCTTCGCCCCGGGTGCGGTCCCAAGCTGGAGCTTGGGACCGAGGGGAAAACGACTTCAGATGGCTGAAGTGTCACCAATCCCCTTACTCCAGCAGAACGGTTCTGCTCACCGCAATCTTCTCCACTGCCTGGCGCGAGAGGGGCGCCGGGTGCAACTTTCCCGCCGCCCAGTTCTCCAGGTTCACTGTCCGCGTGGGGCTGCCGGGCACCTCCGACTGGCCCGGCGGGAGGATCGATCGGGCCCGGTCCACGTCGGCCAGCGGCACCCATTGCACATAGGCCTCGGCCGCCTGCGAGGAGATCGTCCCCCCGTCCACGCAGAGCAGCGGCGGGACATTCAAGTCATTGGCCGGATCGACCGAGCCGAACCCATCCAGGCTCTCGCCGTAGCCCAGTCGCCGGGCAGCGACCTGGCGGCGAGCCTGCTCGTCCCAGGTGGCCGGATCATCGCCATACAACCTGAGGCACTGGTGCCAGGCAAAGGCCAACGCATCGTCGATCCAGGCCTGCTCCAGGCGGCTGATTTCCGCCTGGGGGTTTTTCTCCATTCGCCGGTTGAGTGTTTTCACCAGCCGGCTCAAGCCCGACTCGCCCCCGCCGTACTTGAGCGTCAAGTCGGAGTTGACCATGCGGAACATCGTGTTGATTTGCGTGGCCAGGGCGGCCCCCGGCGTGTCGAGTTGCGACGAGCAGCCGGCCTGGCGCCAGGCTTGCAGGTGTTTCAGTGCCGCGGTGGCCTGCGGCGAAAGCTCCCGGCCGAGCACGTCGCGGAGGTGGAATCCCGTTCGCACGATCGCCGCCCGGGCCGGATTGACCGCGTCGCGGCTGATCGCCAGCAGGCGGTCCGGCCCCAGCGATGCGCGGCGGGCGAATATCTGCCGCAGCCGCAGCGATCGCAGCGTGTCGCCCATGGAGCCGGTGCGGATGCCGATGGGAATGGGGTAAAATGATCCGATCGGCCGATGGTTGCCGCTGAACAGGTAGCCCTGCCGCGGATTGATCACGTGGGGCACCAGCCGCTGGGGTACAATCGCCCGCCAGTCGTAGCGCGACTGGCTGCCGTCGTGGGCCGCGCCGCCGGCCTCCAGCGCCAGCGGCGACCGCAGCACCAGCGCCCCCGCGGTGGAGTAGCCGATGTTGCCGGCGCTATCGCCAAACACCACGTTGGCCGTGGGAAAGCGCCAGCCCTCCAGGGCCCGGAAAAACTCGGCCACGCTCTCCGAGCGGATCATCGCCAACGCGCCCTGGATCGTATCGCGATCGGTCTCGCAGAGGGGAATCCGTTTCAGGGCGACGAGCGGGTCGCCCGGCCGGGCAAAAGCAAACTCGTTGACCACGGGCCCGAGGTGCGTGAGGCGAATGTCCAGCGTCTGGGTGGGGCCGTGCTTGACCTTGATCTCTTGGCGAATCGTGCGAATCGGCCGCCACTGGCCGTCGAACAAATACTGGCCCGGATGATCGTCGTCGGTCTTGAGGCGAAACAGGTCCGCCTGGTCGGCCCCCAGCGCGGTCATCCCCCAGGCGACGTGGCGGTTCCAGCCGATGAGGATGATGGGCGAACCGGCCACACCGCATCCGCGCGCGTCGAAGGTCTTGCCCCGCAGGTGAAACTCGTAAAACAGCGACGGGTTGGTCACGCCCGTCTGCGGTTTGCTCACCAACACGGCCGACCCGCTGCCGGTGGTTTTCCCGTCGGCCACCCAGGCATGGCTGAACTTGGGTCCGGGGGCGGGCTGGCCGGGCAGGGGCGTGGAATCCGCCCGGGCATATCCGTGTTTTCGCAGGAAGTCCCGCGTCCGGGCGAGCCACTGGTCGGTGACGTCGCCGCGTTGGACCACCGAGGCCGCCTCGTCGGGCCCCAGCGGCGTGAGGTCCTCGTGGTCGACGTTTCGCCTGGGCGGCAGGGTCCGGCCACCCCCACGCGATTGCCAGAGCATTCGGTCACGCGGGTGCCCTTCGGTGAGAAGGCGATACCGCATCAGGTCGCGGGTGCCGTCGGTGGCGAAGAACTGGGCCAGGTGCCACCAGGAGACGAGACAATCGGCCGGCGTCCAGGGCTGGGGCTCCAGCCCCAGCTTGGCAAACGTCGCCGGCAAGTGGTCGCGGTGCCGGTCGAAGTAGGCGTTGACCCCGTCGCTATAGGCTTCCAAGAGCCCCCGCGTCTGCTCGTCCAGATGGGGCACCAGCGCCTGGGCGGCGCGGTAAAAGCCGAAGGTACGCATCTTGCGGTCGTTCTGCAGGGCCGTTTCCTTGCGGCGGGTTTTTTTCACGTCGCCGATGGTTTCGGCCAGCCGGCCCTGCATCATCCGCAGGAAGTAGTGCATCTGGAAACCGCGGTCCTCGGCGGTGGCGTAGCCCAGGCCGTACATCGCGCCCCGGTCGGTTTGGGCAAACACGTGGGGCACGCCCCAGGGGTCCCGCAGCAACTCCACCTTGCCCAGCGCCCCGGCCGGCGTGGCTGCCGCCATGCCGGCGATGCACGTGCCCAGCAGGGCCACCAGCCATCCGGTTTTACGTCGCATCAGGTGTTCCCTTCCGCGTTGCGGCTGTAGGCCGGATCACGATCCGGCGCTGTGTCCCCACCTGGTTCCCAAGCTCCAGTTCCCCCACCTGGTTCCCAAGCTCCAGCTTGGGAACCCACCAATACGGCGTTTCCCCGACTCGCCGGCGAAGCGGAGCTTCGCCCCGAGTGCGGTCCCAAGCTGGAGCTTGGGACCGAGCGGCACATCGGGTGTTCCTTTCCGCATTGCGGCTGTAGGCCGGATCACGATCCGGCGCCGCGTTCCCGCCGAGCCGCGAAATCACGGTACATGCCGCCACCGCGGCTCGGCGGGAGCCTCGCCCTCCCGACTTTCCCCAACGGAAACGCATTAGCTGTCTTGTGATTGACAGAGGATGAGTACACGCCGATAGAGTTTCGCGACTTTTTTCGTGATTTTTTCCACGGAATAGTTCTCGGCGAATACGCGGCTATTGCTGGACAAGACCGATAGCTGTTCGTCGTCCTCCAAGAGATTTGCAACCGCTTCCGCCCAGTTATCGGTGCTTTCCGCAACCTTGAATCCATTGTAGCCGTCCTTCACCACGTCGTAGACCCCGCTGGCGCGCACCGCCACCACGGGGCAGCCACCGGCCATGCCTTCCAGCAAGACCATTCCCTGCGTCTCGGAGGTCGAGGCAAACACGAAAAGGTCGGCGGCCAGATAATACCGGACAACGTCGCCCGGGGCCATATTCCCGGTAAAGACAACGCAGTCATCCATGCCCAGGTCGGCCACCTTCCGCTCAAGTCGCTCTTTCTCCGGTCCCTCCCCAATCAGCAGGCATTTGAACGGCGTGTGCGTCCGGTTCCTCACTTTCGCCAGCCCGTCGATCAAGAAGTCAAGGTTCTTTTCCTTTGCCATCCGTGAAACGCTGATCAAAAGGCGTTCGCCCGAGGCGGCATATTGACTTCGCAGAGCCTGAACTTGCTGGAAAGACCAGTGCTGATAATCCCCGATGCTGATACCGGTGGGAATCGTTTCGATCAGGGCGCTGACACCGAGGTTCCGCAGGTATTCCTCGGTGGAGGATGTTGGGGTGATAATGGCATCGCACTTGTTGGCGAAGTGCTTGATGAGGAAATGGGCGACAAGGGTCTTTAGAACCGTACCCGGCAGAGGGATGTAGTGCGTATAGCGTTCCAGCCGGGTGTGGTAGGTGAAGACCACCGGCACGCCGCGTTTTCTGGCCAGCCGCATTCCCTTCTTGCCGAGCCAGAAAGGGTGATGGACATGCACAAGGTCGCAGCCAAATGTTGTGAACTCCGCCTGGATTTTCCGGGAAAAGATGTTGGCCACGGGAAAGTTGTCCATGCGGGTATGGAAAAGCGCGGGGCAGCGGAAGACGCTGCCATCGCCGGGGTCTGCCCATGGTTGCGGATAGCCCGGCACGAACAGTTTTACCGTCGCGCCCAGCCGGACGAGACCCCGATAAAGCCGGTCAATGGAAAGGGGCACGCCGCCGATAAAGGGGAGGTAATTATTGGTGAACATGGCCACCCGAAGCGGCGCTTTGGAAAACGCCTCTTCATCGACGCTGAAATCGCGGTACAAATGCTCCTGCCGCATGATCAGCGAGTAGATCTTCACGCCAACAAGGCTGATCACTCCCAGGGTCAAGAGAAAGTTGAACAGGCTGATGTAAAAAAACGAATGCAGGAAGAGTCCCAGGGTTTCCATCTGGTAGCGCAACGTACCCATCCGGTGGGGAACGATCACGTTCTCGCAGGTCACGCGACCCGGCGCCACGTCGACTTTCACAAACTGGTAACGCTCTTTCCCCTCTCCCAGCAGCAGTCCGCCGCTGGCACCCGAGACGACGTAGCGGACGCCTTGCCGCACGGTTTCATGGCAGGTGGGATAGCCGGCCGAGAAGACCGCTGTCACCTGGTGCCGGGAAAACAGGCCCTGCAATTTCCGGCTCAGGTTTTCTTCCAGCACGTATTCGCCGTTATCCGGAGCAAAATCCGGCAAGGGCAACAGCGAATGGCCCAAAACCACGAACCGATAGGGGTACTTTTCCGCTCTGCCCAACTCTTGTTTTAGCCACCTCAGTTGCCATTTCCACGACGTTCGCCCGCTGGAATCAAGAAAAATGAAATAGGCGTTGTCAAGGTGGAACGAAAAGAAATAGGGCCCGAAATGCTGATAGAATTTTCCCGCTCCGAAATCCTCCACCTCGTTGTGCCCGGCAGCCAGCACGTAAGGAATACCCAGTTTTTGCAGGCCGCGGTAGAGCAACCGGTATTTGTCTTCCGCACCGTCGTAAACGGCGTTTCCGGTGGAGATAATAAAGTCGGCGCCCCCGCCCTTGATCAGGGGCATGATACGCTGATCGAAAATCCAGATGGAATTCTTGATGTTGCCGACAACCGCGAAGGTGAAGGTGTCCTTGCCCTGAAGGCGTGCCTCGATCCGGTCAATATGGTCGGCATTGATCGCCTGGTAATCCGCTTCGTAAAGAAAAAGATATATCTTGTATCCAATCAGGGTGGAGACGAACATCAGAATGAGAGCCAGCAACAGTTTCAATCTCTTCTTGCGGCTCATTGCCGGTCCGCCTTCTTGCGGCTGAAGACTTCCCTATAGAGAACAAGCATGCCGATCAGCACCCCAATATAGATGGTCAAGAATCGCCAGCACAGGGTCAATAACGTAATATCCTGTTTGTGCACCAATTGGGCGAACAAAAGTCCATACCCGCCCTCGGCGACTCCCGTTGCCCCCGGCGTGGGAGCAAAGTACATGAAGAACGTCACCACCACCTGGAACGCCAGAACGGTCCATACCGGCACCTGGTACCCCAACGCCCCGATCAGGACGACGGAAAAGGAAAAGAACAGGAGTAAGAAAGCCGCCGTGGAGACAACAGACAGCGCGGCCCAGCCCGGGCCACCTTGGAAATACCGTTTGAATCCGCCCGAAAACAAGTCCATTTCCCGAGAAACTCTCAGAAAAAAGGACCTCAACCGAGGCCGCGACACGATTCCCAGGATGTTGAGCAAGTGCAATCCCCGCAACAGCCACCGCTTGATTACCCGGATGCGGAAAAGGATGGTCCAGAACACCGCAAGGTAAACACAGGAAAACGCGGTGATCCCATAAAGCAGGTTTCTCTGGAGAAATATTCGAAACAGGTTCGGTTCGGTCCAGATGATGATCGGTGTGAGCGTGAAAAGGATCAAGGCCGCCAGCATGGTCCTGATCGACGTGGCTGCCGTCGCCGCGCCGATGGGCATTCCCTTCCGCTTCATGAAATAGACTTGAACCACGCCGCCCCCGGTGGCAAGCGGGGTGACGTTGGATACGAATATATTGACAAACACGAGCTTGACGATGTAGGCGAAGGCGATGCGGAACCCCATCGCCCGAATGACGCAATACAGCCGCAGGCCGTCCGCCAGGAAATACAACACCAGCAAAACCGCCAGGCCGCCGATCACGCGACCCGACAGCAGGTGAGGGTCAAGCCGAATTTGCCCCTCCGAAAAGTAGCGATGAACAAAATACATGGTGACGAAGGACAGCAGGAAAAACAACCCCGCCAGCCCGAAATACCCCACCACGCGCTTGGATACGCGCACCGGCACACGTGGAGACAGGGGGCGAGACACGTTCACCATCGATCAAGAGTCCCCCCCGCTATTCTTTCTCGGTCTCGTTCTGGCGGACCATGTTTTCGGCCTTCTTGTCCAGCTTGGCAATGCTCTCCGCAAGATTGTCAATCAGGTTTCGAACTTGCCGAAAACGAAGGTCGGGGGGTACCGTGATGGGCTCACCGATAACCAGGCAGACCTTGGTGAACAGCAGCGGAATTTCCATCCGGTCCCATCGTTTCTTGGACACCATTTTCCGTCGACTGTCCACCGAAACCGGCAAAAGGTCGAATCCGGAAGCCGAAGCAATCCGTATCACGCCGCTCTTGACACGGTGACGCGGACCCAACGGACCATCAACCGCGACCGCTCCCGCCCGCGCCGAGGACAAGGAATCTTCCATCAGCCGAAAGGACCCACGCCGTAGGTGATCCGGTATCTGGGCGCTCTGATAACCGAAGTTGCGGCTGATTTCGGCAATCACCTTTCCCCGCTGTGATTGGTTGGTGATAACACATGCCCGGCAGCCTTCCAGCACGGAAAACAGGGGCACGTATTTCCCGTGCCAAAAGCAAAACAGAAATCGCTTATCGCCGGCATACAACCGGGTCAGGTGCTCGCGACCGTCAATCTGAACCCGCCAGGTCCAACGCTGCAAACGCAATGCCCGGGAGAGCATCCAGCCTTTAAGTCGAATCATGGCGCTGCTCTCATCAGATCGAACGGGGCCTCGGACAGCTTGTCCCACGCCTCTTGGCCATCCATTGCGGTTTCAGCCACTTGCCGCCGACGCGCGTGCCCGGCAGGGCCGCCACGCCCAGGCCGACCACCAGCCATCCCGTTTTACGTCGCATCGGTTGCCCCTTCCCAGGTTGCGTTGTAGGCCGGATCGTGATCCGGCGCTGCTTCCCCGTCTGGTTCTCAAGCTCCTGCTTCCCCGTCTGGTTCCCAAGCTCCTGCTTCCCCGCCTGGTTCCCAAGCTC
>CAYZWG010000040.1:0-14041 GCA_964481605.1 uncultured Planctomycetaceae bacterium | reverse complement strand
CAGCTTCCCCGTCTGGTTCCCAAGCTCCAGCTTCCCCGTCTGGTTCCCAAGCTCCAGCTTCCCCGTCTGGTTCCCAAGCTCCTGCTTGGGAACCCACCAGCCCGGCGTTTCCCCGACTCGCCGGCGAAGCGGAGCTTCGCCCTGGGTGCGGTCCCAAGCTGGAGCTTGGGACCGAGCGGCAAGGCTGATTTTCACACGTTGGAGGCCACTGTCGGCTTGTCCAGCGTCGCTTGGAGGCACGGTCGGAGGCCGCCCCCCGCGGCGCTGGTCATTTCAAGTGGGAGGGCCCCGCCAACGCCGGGGAATTGGCCCGGTCGAGCGCTCGTTTGCCCTTGATGCAGGCGTCGTAGGGGTCGGGGATTTCCCAGGCGTCGATCATTGCCCAGCCGCGGAAGCCGCCGTCGAGGAGGGTCTTGAGCGAGGCGTCGATGTCGACATGGCCGTCGCCGACCGGCAGGTGCTTCGACGTCTGGCCGTCTCGCAAAGTGCCGTCGGTGTCGGTGAACTGGACGTAGCCCACGTTCTCCACGCCGATCCGCTTGAGCAACTCGTGGGGCCTGCCGGTGGAGCCGTTCATCAGGTCGAAGTGGCTGGGATCGTAGATTATCTTCAGCGCCGGGTGGTCGGCCTCGGCGAGGATGCGGCGGAGGTGTTCTTCCGTGTTGAAGACGAAGACCGGCTCGATCTCGAACGCCGCCACCAGCCCCAACTCGGCGGCGACGGCGCCCGCCTGGTGAAACGACCCCCCCAGCCGCTCGATCGCCTGGTCGATCGTCTGGCCGCGCAACCCCCCGCCGGGCCACATTCCAATGCAGTCGCAACCGATCTCCCGGGCAAAGCGGGCCTGGTCGCGAAAGGCCTCCAGCCAGCGGCGGCGTTGGGCCGCCTGGGGCGCGAACGCGCCGCCGGCGCCCGTTTGAATGGAAAACACCTGAAGACCGTAATCGCCGTAGAGCCGCTTCAACTCGCCGATCTTTTCCGTCTCCGAGGACTTAGGGTAGTCGCCCCGGGGCCAGCCGCGGACCAACTCGATGCCGTCAAAGCCTTGGCGGGTGACGAATTCAAGCACCTCGTCGAGGGGAAACGTCTTGTGATATTTCCGCGAGGCCGAGGCGAAGCCATTCAGGCCAACGGCCGTCTTCCAGGGATGTCGCTGGGGCTCGGCGCCCAGCAGCCGCGCCGAGCAGGAACCCAGCGCCAGTCCAAGCAGTTTGAGCAGGTCGCGGCGGTTCATAACAAACCTCACAGCTCAAGGGCTCGATCAACAATCAACGATCCCGAGGTCCCTCGGGGACGTTTTTCTTCGGCAGCCAGGCGGCGTGCTCCTGCTTGATCCGGTCGTAGCGGGCGTCGCCGGCCAGGTTGGTCCATTCCATCGGGTCGTTCTCGTGGTCGTAGAGTTCCTCGCTGCCGTCGCGATAGCGGATGTAGCGCCAGCGCTGGCTGCGCACCGCGTGGTTGCCGCGGCCATAGGTGGTCACCGCGGGACGGTCCCACGCCGCGAGGGGGTCTTTCAGTAGCGGCCTGAGACTGGTGCCTTCAAGCTGATCCGGCCTGGAGAGACCGCAGAGATCGGCCAGCGTGGGGTAAACGTCCAGCAGGCTGACCGTGCGCTGGCAGCGGCCCGGCCGGGTCAGGCCCGGCACGACCCAGATCATCGGCACCCGGGTGGCCTCCTCCCAAAGGGCGAACTTTCGCCAGTGGAGCTTTTCGCCCAGGTGCCAGCCATGATCGGTCCAGAGGACGATCAGCGTGTTGCCGGCGTAGCGACTTGCGTCCAGGGCGGCGATCAAGCGGCCGACCTGGCCGTCGGCGAACGTGATCGAGGCCAGGTAACCCTGCACGGCCTTTTCCCAGTTGTGGCTGCGGACCACCTTGGCGTGGTCGCCCTGGGGCCTGGCCATCCTTCGCCCCAGCGGCGGCACGTCGTCCAGGTCGTCCTCCTTGACCCGGGGAAGAACGATCTCGTCGAGCGGATATCGGTCGAAGTATTCTTGCGGGACGTACCAGGGCAGATGCGGCCGAAACAAACCCACCGCCAGAAAGAACGGCTTCTCGTGCTTCTTGCCAAGGAAGTCCAGGGCCCAGTCGGTCACCTGGGCGTCGCCCATGACCTCGTCGTCCACCGGCACGGGGCCCCAGTCGAAATGGGCCGTGTGGGGAATGCCGTTCACCGGGCGGACCGCCGGCACCGGGTCGCCGGGCCGGTCGAAGTAGACCTCCCACGACCGCGGGTCCTTGTAGCGGCCGTGGAAAATCTTGCCGCCGCCATGGACCGTGTAGCCGCCCGCCATGAACTGCTGCGGCAGGGTGACCGCGTGGGGGAGTTGGGCCCGCCAGGGGTTGGAATTGTGGTAGACCCCGGAGGTGGAGGGCCGGATGCCACAAAGGAGGCTCGCCCGGGACGGGTTGCAGGCGGGGGCCGAACAGTAGGCGTGGGTGAAGAACACGCCGCGGGCGGCCAGCCGGTCGAGGTTGGGGGTCTGCACGCCGGGGTGGCCGCCCAGGTAGCCGGTCCAGTCGTTCAGGTCGTCGATCGCGATAAACAACACGTTGGGCCGATCAGCCGGCGCGGCGGCAGCCCGATCGACCGCCACCGGGGCAAAACACAACACCCACGCGACGAGCATCCAGGCGAAGCCGCTTGCGGCCGGTCGCGGATGCAGCGGTGGTGCGGCGCGGATCGTTCCTTCGGGCATTTGCCGTCTCCTCTTTTCGTTTCGCGGCGTCAAGGGCTTTGGGCACGGCCCCCGGGCCGTATCCCCGGGGGGGGCGGCTGGAGGCGGAGCTTACGGCATGGTACGCTAGGCCGATTCGCCTTGCAACGTTTGGCGCCCGGGTCGTCCGCCGCCGGGCTCGCTGCTTTTCCCCTCTTTCGCCAAGCAGGCACAACCGCGCCATGTCGTCCGCGGCCGAAAATTTCACCATCCGCCCGGCGGAGAACCGCGACGTCGACCAAATCAAGGGCGTCGTTTTCGGGGTGCTGCGCGAGTACGGCCTCCAGCCCGATCCGGCGGGAACCGATGCCGACCTGAACGACGTGGAGGCGAGCTACGCCGGCCGGGGTGGGAGTTTTCAGGTCGTGGAGGACGGCGTTGGGCGGCTGGTGGGGACGGTGGGACTGATGCCGCTGGACGGGCGCCGGGCGGAGTTGCGGAAGATGTATTTGCACGCCTCGGTTCGGGGCCGGGGGCTGGGGCGCCGCCTGCTCGAGGCGATGCTGGCCGAAGCGAGCCGCCTGGGATACGAGGAGATTTGCCTGCAAACCAACTCGGTGTTGAAAGAGGCGGTGAGCCTCTACCGCAAGTATGGCTTCGAGCCGTCCCAACGCGCCCCCAGCTCGGCGCGGTGCGACCAGATGTTTGTGCGCAAGCTCTGCTGAGCGGGCCAGTGGCTCCGGCGCGCGGCGGCCCGAGCCGAGGCGGATCGGCGAGGTTCAAGGCGGGTTCAAGGCGATGGAAACTCGGCAAACACGCGACGGCCGGCTGCCCGACGACGATCCGGGCGACCCCACCGGCGAGGCGGCGGTTGCCTTGCAGGCGGGCGCCGCCCGAGCCCTCGAGGCGGCCCTGCGGCAAACCGAGCAACGCTTCGGCCGGCTGCTGGAGACCATCCACGCCTATCGCTATTCGGTCCGCGTGGTGGACGGCCGGACGGTGGCCACCGACTACGATCCGGCTTGCCAGGCGGTGACCGGATATCGGCCGGAGGAGTTCGCTGAGGACGGCTCCCTTTGGATCGACATCGTCTCGCCCGAGGATCGCCCGGCCGTGGTGTCTCGTGCGGCCGAGGTTCTTCGCGGCGAGGTGGGCCCCCTCGAACACCGCATCGTCCGCCGCGACGGGATCGTTCGCTGGGTTCACAACGCGATCGTGCGCCACGCTCACGACGGCGTGCTGACCGACTACGACGGGATCGTGGAGGACATTACCGAGCGGAAGCAGCTCGAGGACACGCTTCGCCGCTCGCGCGATTTTCTCCACACGGTGCTCGACGCCATTCCGGAGACGACGGTCGTGGTGGACCGGGAGCATCGGGTGGTGCTGGCCAATCGGGCGGCGCGGCAAGCGGCTCCGGCCGGCCCGGCCGACCAGCAGCCCTTTCACTGCCGGCAGTTGCTCTGCCGAGAGGAGGAGTTGGCCGGGCGGCCGTGCACGCTGCCCTGCCCGGTGGCCGAGGTTTTTGCCACCGGATCGCCGACCATGGTGACCCACACCGTCTCGCTGCCCCGCGGCGAGGAGATGGTGGTGGAGGTCAGCGCGGCGCCGATTCGCGATTCCGGCGGCAACGTGCAGCAGGTGGTGATGTCGTGCCGCGACGTCACCCGGCGACGGCAAGCGGAGCGGGCACTGGAGGCCAACGAGGCCCAGTTCCTTGCCGCACAGCACATCCAGCGTCACTTGCTGCCCCACCAGCCGCCCCAGTTGCCGGGGTTCGAGATCGGCGGGCGGATGGTTGCGGCCCTCTACACCTCGGGCGACTACTTCGATTTCTTCCCCATGCCCGACGCCACCCTGGGCGTGGCCATCGGCGACGTCACCGGCCACGGGATCGGGCCGGCGCTGATTATGTCGCTGGTTCACGTGCTCTTGCGGCTGCTGATGGAAAGCCACCGCGATTTGACCGGGATTCTCATCCGCGCCAACGACGTGCTGACCCGCGAAACGGACGAATTCCACTACGTCACCTTGCTGCTGGGCTGGCTCGATCCGGCCGACGGTTCCTTCCGCTACGCCAACGCCGGGCACCCCTGCGGCTATGTGCTGGACCGGGACGGCCGGGTGAAAGAGCGGCTGGAGAGCACCTCGCATCCGCTGGCGATGTTCGCCGACACGAAGTTCTCCACCGCCGGAACCGTGGTGCTCCAGCCGGGAGAAACACTGCTCTTAGTGACCGACGGCCTGGAGGAAGCGCGATCGCCGGAAGGAGAACTGTTCGGCAAGGAACGGTTGCTGGAGACCTTCGTGCAAAATCGCCACCGCCCGGCGCCCCGGATTGCCCATGTCCTCTGCCGCAAGGTGCTGGAATTCGCCGCCAGGGAAACGCCCGAGGACGACACCACGGTGGTGGTGGTCAAGGCGCTGGAGCCGCCGCAGCCCGGCACCGCCCGGGACTGACAACATCTTTATCGAGAGGCCTCGGATGAAGTATCGCATGTTCCGCCTGATCGTGCTGCTGGGGGTTGCCATCATGAGCCATGCGGGCGCGCCCGCGGCCGAACCGCCGACGGCCGGCGGGCGGCTGCACGCGATTTTCGAGGCCGAGTGGGAAGCGTCCATGCGGGACTGGCCCACGTGGGCCTCGCGGCTGGGCGATTTGCGCTACAACGATCGCTGGCCCGACGTGAGCCTGGAGGCCATCCGGGCACGCCATCGGCGGGCCGGGGAGGTGTTGCGGCGGCTGGATACCATCGACCTCGATGCCCTGGGCCCCGAGGACCGGATCAGCTACCGGCTCTTTCGGCGAGAGTACGAACTCCGCGTGGAGGGCTACCCCTTTCGATGGTACTTGCTGCCGCTGAACCAGCGGGAAGGGATTCAGGACGCCGACAGCCTGGCCGACGCCTTGCGGTTTGAGCGGGTGAAGGATTACCAGGACTGGATCGCGCGGATGCGGGGACTGGGAACCTACATGGACCAGACGATTGCGCTGTTGCGGGAGGGCGCGGCCGCGGGCATGGTCCACCCCAAGGTGGTGATGCAGCGGGTGCCGGAGCAGATTCGCCAGCAGATCGTCGACGACCCCAGCCGGAGCCTGTGGTTCAAGCCGTTTCGGAAAATGCCCTCGTCGATCGAGGCGAGCGAGCAAGAGCGGCTCTTGAGGGAGGCGAAGACGGCGATTCGGGAAACGGTCGTGCCGGCCTATCGCAAGCTGCTGGAGTTTTTCGAGAACGATTACCTGCCGGCCTGCTACGATCGGGTGGGCATCTGGCAGATGCCCCGCGGTGGCGAGCTTTACGCCTTCCGGGCCAGAAAGTTCACCACCACCGACCTGACGCCGGAGGAGATTCACCGCATCGGGCTGAAGGAGGTGCGGCGGATCCACGGTGAGATGGAAAAGGCCCTCCGGCAGGTCGAGTGGAAGGGAACCTTCGAGCAGTTTCTGCAACATCTGCGTACGGACCCCAAGTTCTACTACGACGATCCGGCCGCGCTGCTGGAGGGCTATCGGGCAACCGCCAAGCGGATCGATCCAGAGTTGGTGCGGTTGTTTCGGCGGTTGCCGCGGATGCCCTACGGGGTCGAGCCGATCCCTCCCCACCTGGCCCCCGACACGACCACCGCCTACTATCGCCAGCCGGCGGCCGACGGGAGCCGGGCCGGCACGTTCTTCGTCAACCTCTACAAGCCCCAGACGCGGCCGAAGTACGAAATGGAGGTCCTCACCCTCCACGAGGCCGTGCCGGGGCACCACTTGCAGATTGCCCTGGCGATGGAGTTGAAGGACCTGCCCAAGTTCCGCCGCTACGGAGGCTATACGTCCTACACCGAGGGCTGGGCCCTCTACTGCGAAGGGCTGGGCGAGGACTTGGGGCTCTACCAGGACCCCTACTCGAAGTTCGGCCGGTTGAGCTACGAGATGTGGCGGGCGATCCGGCTGGTGGT
Source organism: uncultured Planctomycetaceae bacterium (assembly GCA_964481605.1). Lineage (GTDB taxonomy): Bacteria > Planctomycetota > Planctomycetia > Pirellulales > Thermoguttaceae > CAYZWG01. The sequence goes on along the minus strand of CAYZWG010000040.1, from coordinate 7,436 downwards.
CGACACGGGGATTCACCAGCAGCGCTGGCCGCGGCAGAAAGCGATCGATTTCTTCGCCGCCAACACGGCCAAGAGCCGGCACGAGATCGAAAACGAGATCGACCGCTATGTCAGTTGGCCGGGACAGGCCCTGGCCTACAAGATCGGCGAGTTGAAGATCAAGCAGTTGCGGGCCCGGGCCGAGAAGACGCTAGGCGAGCGGTTCGACGTTCGCGCGTTTCACGACTTGGTCCTCTCCAACGGGGCGGTGACGCTGGACGTGCTGGAGGAGCTGGTCGAGGCATGGATCGCCAAGGTCCAAGGGGCAAAGAAGTGAGACCGCGGGACGACGAGAACGATGCGCGAACGTTCCTGGAAAACGCTTCCGCGATTCCGTAGGCCGGATCACGATCCGGCGCGGCGGGGACAGTCCCCGATGCCGGATCACGATCCGGCCTACTGGCGCGCCGCGTTTTCATTCGGTGCAGGCCGCTATCTCGCCGCCGGTTGGGGCCGGGCGGCAACCGCGCCCACCGCGGGCGCTTCGCGAGCGCTGAACTCGGCCCAGACGGGCGAATGATCGGAGACGGCCAGCGCCTGCTCCGTGGTGAGGTGAAACTCGGCCTGAAGATCGAGCACTCCCCACCGGCCGGTGTACTCCGCGGTCCGCCGGCGATCGAAGAGGATGTTGTCGTAGGCCTTGGTGCGGCGGGTGTTGGTGGTGACACCGCTGGTGACCCAGGCGATGCCCGGCAGGCGGCCCAACTCGCCCAGGTGATACTCGTCCACGTTCAAGTCACCCAAAAGGATCACGTCGTCCTCGCCGCTGCCGTTTTGCTCCACGGAGAGAAACACGTCGTCCAAGGCGTCCAACTCCGTGCCGGTCTCGTCCGGATCGGTGTGGATGTCGACCAGGGAGAAAGTGAACGCCTGGTTGGGGTACGGCGTGCGGACGCGGAAACGCGCCACCAGCGGCTCTCGGTGGAGCAGGTCGTCGGGGTCGGGCACCGTGTAGACCGACGGCATCTCGATCTCGATTCGCCGCGTGTCGAAGAGAAAGGCGTATTGCTCCTTGCTGCTGGTGCGTCCCAGCCGTGGACCGATCACGTAGTCGTAGGCCGAGCCGTCGCCGTTGATCATCTGGACGAACCGCGGCATCAACGTGCGGTCCTTGGAGCGGACCTCCTGGATGGCCACCACGTCGAAGCGGCGGACCGTGCGGGCCAGCACGTCCATCACCTTGGGCTTGCCCAGTTTCGAGGTGCCGAAAACCTGGATGTTGAACGTGGCGATCCGGATCGAGTCGGCATCGCCGGATACGGTCGACGGCGGGGCCGCTTTTTGCGAGGTTCCCGCCTGCCCGGCAAGCTGCTCCAGCGACTGCTGGACGTCGCAGCCGGCCGGTGCCAGAACGAATGCGACGCAAGATGCCAAGAGAAGACGACGCGACAACCGCATGTTGCACCTCCATGTGCGAACCCCTCCACGGGAGGGCTAATCCCTTGCGATTTTTCGACCGCCAGAACAGCGATCGGATGAAGCGGCAGGATAGCGAAAGACGCCCCGGCCGGCCAGGGCAATATTTTGCCAATCTGAGCAGGCACAATCCACGGACCGGAGAATACAGGCAAAAAGGGTAAGCGGCTCGCCCCTTTCTTACCCTCGAATCCGGTCCGCCGCCCGCCGGGCAAGCCGGGCCAGGCGGGGGTCGGAACTCTCGGCGGCCCGGTCGAGGGCATCCAGCGCCAAGGCCGCCGGCGGACCCATCTGCCCCAGCGCCCAGGCCGCCCGCTGGCGGGCCGCCTGGTGGGGCGATTCGGCAAGCACCTTGGTCAGTGCCGGTGCGGCGTCGGCCGCCTCGGATCCTGCCCGGCCCAATAGCGTCGCGGCCCAATAGGCGACGTCTGCCTGGGCGTTGCCCGAAAGCTCGGCCAAGGGGGGCAGATCGGACGGCGCCGGCGGGCCGAGTTCCTCCAGGGCCGCCGTGGCCTGCTGGCAAACCGCCTCGTCGGGATCGGCCGTTGCCCGAACCAGGGCCACCGCGGCGTCACGGGCGTGGGGGCCGAGCTGGGCCAGCCGCTGGGCGGCGTCGGCTCGCGAGGGCGGATCGGCATCGGTCAGCGCGGCGGCCAGCGCACGAACATCGACGTTCATCGGCGTTTCCTCCGTGAGAGCGTGGAACCGTTCCGGGCAGCCGGCTCTGCCCACCAGCCAGGCGACGGCAGCCGCCAGCAGCAAGCCCACGACAACGGCGGTTCTTGAGGGCTGGGAAGTCATGGTTCGGCCAGGCCCGATCGGTGTCCCCGTGTTCGTTTCCCTGCCGGGATATCCTACGCGATCCGGGCCGGGGATTGAACCATGGTCGCCCGGCAAGCCGGTTGCGGCGGGAAAGGAAGCTGCGACAATGGAGACCCTCGGCTGGAGACCGGTGCCGTCGGATCGAGTGGCGTTCGGCGCGGGTCTCCCGACCCCGCCGCGAAGGGACCAATGGTCTGGCGTTCGGCGCGGCTGTTGCCACATGGGAGACCTGCGGTCGGCGCTTTCGGCGGGGTCGGGAGACCCGCGCCGAGCGGTGGAGACCCGCGCCGAGCGGTGCGACTGCGGAATGGTCAACCTTCTTGGGAGTCGAAACGATGCGAACTGCCTGGTTCAAGCCGGCGGCAAGGCTGCTCTCCTGCGTGGTTGCCGCACCGCTGTTGCTTGTTCCCCCATGCTGCCCTGCCGAAGAGGCGGCCGGTGTGCTCGACCTCTCGGGTCGCTGGGCGGTGCGGCTGGACCGCGAGGACGTGGGACGGCGGGAGAAGTGGTTCGAGCAATCCGTCAAAGGCCACTCGGTGCGTCTGCCCGGCTCGCTCCAGCAACAGGGGCTGGGCGACGACGTCACCATCGACACACCCTGGACCGGTTCGATCATTGATCGCTCCTGGTTCACCTCGCCGCGGTATGCGATCTATCGCCGGCCGGGAAGGATCAAGATTCCCTTCTGGCTTCAGCCGGACAAACACTATGTGGGGCCCGCCTGGTACGAGCGGACGATCAGCCTGCCGGCCACGTGGTCGGGCAAGCGGATCGTGCTCCGGCTGGAGCGGTGCCACTGGGAGACTCGGGTGTGGGTCGACGGCCGGTCGGCCGGGTCGGCCGATTCGCTCTCCACGCCCCACGTGCATGACCTGGGCGGCGACCTCGCGCCGGGACCGCACCGCCTCACCATTCGCGTCGACAACCGGATGATCGTCGACGTGGGCATCAACTCCCACAGCGTGACGGACCACACCCAGTCGAACTGGAACGGAATCGTGGGGCGAATCGAGTTGCGGGCGACCGACCCGGTTTGGATCGACGACGTGCGGGTCGAGCCGCGGGTGGCGGCCCGCACGGCCAGGGTCCGAGTCACGATCGGCGTGGCGGCGAAGACAGCCGGGCGGGGGCGGCTGGCGGTGCGGGCGTCGGCCTACAACACCCCCACGCCGCACCAGGCCGGGGTGATCCACATCCCCTTCGCCTTCGAGCCGGGCGGGGCGGCCAAGGTGGAATTCGACTACCCCTTGGGAGACCATGTGCAGCTCTGGGACGAGTTCTCGCCGGCCCTCTACCGGATCACCGTGGAACTGGAGGCCGACGCCGGGGCCAGACGCTGCGTGGACCGGCGGCAGGTGAGCTTCGGCATGAGGGAAATCGGCACCGCGGGAACCCAGTTCGTGCTCAACGGCCGGCCGATCGCCCTGCGGGGAACGCTCGAATGCTGCATTTTTCCGCTTACCGGCTATCCCCCCACCGACCTGGCGGCCTGGAAGCGAATCATCGGCATCTGCAAATCGCACGGGCTGAATCACATCCGTTTCCATTCCTGGTGCCCCCCCCAGGCAGCCTTCACGGCCGCCGATGAATTGGGGTTTTACTATCAGGTGGAGTGTGCCTCCTGGGCCAACATGGGGGCCAGCATCGGCGAGGGCAAGCCGCTGGACCGCTGGCTCTACGCCGAGGCGGACCGGATTCTCCAAAACTACGGCAACCATCCGTCGCTGATGTTCCTGGCCTACGGCAACGAGCCGGCCGGGCCGGGCCGCGGGGCAAAGTATCTCGGCCCCTGGGTGACGCACTACCGGCAGAAGGACCCGCGGCGATTGTACACCTCGGCCGCCGGTTGGCCGATCCTTCCCCAGAACCAGTACCACAGCACGCCCCGGCCGCGGATTCAGGGCTGGGGCGCGGGGCTGGGCAGCCGGATCAACGCCCGGCCGCCGGAAACCACCACGGATTACCGGGATTTCGTGGCCCAATACGACGTCCCCGTGGTCTCCCACGAAATCGGCCAATGGTGCGTCTACCCGAACTTCAAGGAAATGCGGAAATACACCGGCGTGCTCAAGCCCAAAAACTTCGAAATCTTCCGCGATTTCCTGGAGACCAACCGGATGGGGCCCCAGGCGGAGGATTTTCTCATGGCCTCGGGCAAGCTGCAGGTGCTCTGCTACAAGGAGGAGATCGAATCGGCCTTGAGGACGCCGGGGTTCGGCGGCTTTCAGTTGCTCGATTTGCACGACTTCCCCGGCCAGGGCACGGCGCTGGTGGGAGTGCTCGATCCGTTTTGGGATTCCAAGCCCTACGTCACGGCGAAGGCCTTTCGCCGGTTCTGCAACCAGACGGTGCCGCTGGCCCGGCTGCCCAAGCGGGTGTTCACGGCGGACGAGACCCTTTCGGCCGAGATCGACGTGTATCACTTCGGCCCGGCCGACCTGAAGGACGCCACCGTCGACTGGCAGTTGCGATCGGCCGGCAAGGTGATCGCCGGCGGCCACCTGGCGGCCGGCCGGATCGCCCGGGGCAAGCTCAGCACGATCGGCACGATCCGCGCGGCGCTGGACGCCGCCCCGTGTCCCGCCAAGCTGACGCTGGTGGTGGGTATCGAGGGCACGGAGTTTGAAAACGACTGGGACCTCTGGGTCTATCCCACCAAGCTGGCCGGCGGCGAGCCGGCAGACGTGCTGGTGGCGGACTCGCTCGACCAGGCGGCCTTGGCCCGATTGAACAAGGGAGGAAAGGTGCTCTTGATGCTGCGGCCGGAGACGGTTCGCGGCGGCGTGGCGATCGGTTTTTCCACGGTGTTTTGGAACACGGCCTGGACCCGGAATCAGCCGCCCCACACCCTGGGAATCCTCTGCGATCCAAAACACCCGGCGCTGGCGGGGTTTCCCACGGAGTATCACACCAACTGGCAGTGGTGGGAGCTGATCAGCCGCTCGGGGGCGATGGTGCTGGACGGGATGCCGGGCGGGCTGCGTCCCCTGGTGCAGGTGATCGACACCTGGTTCGAGGCCCGGCGGCTGGGTCTGGTGTTCGAGGCCCGCACCGCCGGCGGCAAGCTGCTGGTGACCTCGATCGACCTGGCCAGCGACCTGGAAACCCGCCCGGTGGCAAGGCAGTTGCGGCACGCCCTGCTGGGCTACATGGCCGGCGACCGTTTCGATCCGCAGGTCGAGGTGAGCGTGGAGGCGGTGCGGGGCCTGGCCGGGCCGAAGCCGTAGCAGCCTACTCGTTACGAAGCTCCAGCTTGTCGTTCTGGTTCCCAAGCTCCGGCTTGGGAACCCACGCGGAGAGCCGGCCGAGCCGGTTCCTACTCGTTACGAAGCTCCGGCTTCGTAGGCGCGCCTGGCGACAAGCCCTGCTTGGCCTGTTGGCGGCACGATTCGAAGCGGAACGGCGATGAAATGCGTTCCCAAGCCGGAGCTTGGGAACGAGAACAGACACAGCCGGAGCTTGGGAACGAGAACAGACACAGCCGGAGCTTGGGAACGAGAACAGACACAGCCGGAGCTTGGGAACGAGAGCCTCCTGGCCCTGAAAAGTGACCGAATCATGCAACTGAGCTTCTACGATGTCGCCCTCTTCTTCGGTTTCTTCGCCGTCGTGGTCGGCTTCAGCATGTACAAGAGCCGCCGCGAGACGGACAGCGAGGACTATTTCCTCGCCGGGCGGGGGTTGGTCTGGCCCTTGATCGGGCTCTCCATCGTGGCCGCCAACCTCTCCACCGAGCAGTTCGTGGGCATGGCGGGGCAAAGCGCCGGCGACGTGGGGCTGGCCGTCAGCGCCTGGCAGCTTACCGGCGCCGTGGGAATCGTGATCATTGCCTTCACCCTCCTGCCGCGATTTCTCAAGGCGGGTATTTACACCATGCCCGAGTACCTCGAATACCGCTACCATCCGGCCGCCCGGGCGATCATGGCCGCCTACATGATGGTCATCTACGTGGCGGTGACGATCACCGCGGTGCTCTTCTCGGGCGGGTTGACGTTGGCGAAAATCTTCGACCTCGACCTGACCCTGGCGGTCTGGATCGTGGGGGGAATCGCGGCCGTCTATACCGCCTGGGGCGGGCTGAAGGCGGTTGTCTGGGCCGATCTGTTCCAGGGAACCGCGCTGCTTGTGGGCGGGCTGGCCACGATGTGTTTCGGCTTTCAGGCCTGCGGCGGGGTGGAGGCCTTCTTCCACCACAATGCCGACCGGCTGCACATGCTCCTGCCGGCCAACCACCCCCAGCTCCCCTGGACCGGCGTGGTGCTGGGGATGTGGATTCCGATCGTCTTCTACTGCGGGCTGAACCAGTTCATCGTGCAGCGGACGCTGGCGGCGAAAAACCTCAAGCAGGCCCAGTTGGGGATCGTCTTCGCGGCGGCGCTGTGGCTGGTGGTGCCGCTGGCCATCGTGCTGCCGGGAATCATGGCGATGCAGCTCTATCCGCAGCAGCTTGAGGGCAACACGGACGCGGCCTATCCCACGTTGATTCGGGAGTTGATTTGGCCGGGCTGGCGGGGGCTGATGTTCGCCGCCATCGCCGGAGCGGTGATCAGCTCGCTGGCCTCGATGCTGAATTCCGCCGCCACGATCTTCACCATGGACCTCTACCGCCGCTACCTTCGGCCGGGGGCCAGCCAGCGGTCGCTGGTCACCCTGGGCCGGGCGGCCACGCTGCTGTTCGTGGTGATTGGCTGCCTGCTGGCCCCGGCCCTGGCCAATCCCCACTTCAAGGGCGTGTTCAACTTCATCCAGGAGTTTCAGGGGTTTGTCTCGCCGGGGATCGTGGCCGCCTTTCTGGTGGGGTTCGCGGTCAAGCGGGCGCCCCCCTCGGCCGGCGTGGTGGGGCTGCTCGTGAGCGCGCCGATCTACGGGCTGCTGTACGCCCTCTTCGGCGATCACCCCTGGGCCATCTTCCCCATCCATTTTCTCCTCCGGATGACCTTCACCTTCTGCGCGGTGACGGCCGTGATGCTGGCGATCACCTGGATCGCTCCCTGCCAGCAGCCCAGGGCGATCCCCGTTAGGGAGGACCTGGAGACCACGCCGTCCACGTTGGCGATGGTGCTGGGAGGATTGGTGATTCTGGCGGTGGGACTAATCTTCGTGGTGTTTCGTTGAGGGTGGCGGCATGGGCAGGTTACAATGAGAATCCCCGCCGGGCT
>CAYZWG010000039.1:19614-21404 GCA_964481605.1 uncultured Planctomycetaceae bacterium | reverse complement strand
TCCAGGCCGTCAGCACTTCGATGATCGTATAACCCCGTCGTGAGTTCATCGGTCTCTTCTCTCGGGTTCCCAAGCGGGAGCTTGGGAACCAGGTTGAAATGGGAACCAGGTTGGCTGCTACCTACTTGCCTGCTCCCGCGTAGCGCCAGGCCACCAGTCGCTCGGTCCGACGGGGACGGTCGGTTCCCTCGGACCAGGAGACGGCAACGGTCACCCGCTTGGCCGGCGGGGGAGCGTCCAGGGCCACGATGTCGATTTCCACCCGCCCGCCCGGCAGCGTCTGTTGCAGTTGTTCCGTCCAAGGGCCGGCGTCCACTGTTTCGGCGGTACACTGGTCGAAGGGTCGCGCGAAAAGCCTTTCCATCACGTTGCCGGCGGCACGGATCGCCGCCTGCCGGTCGTCCAGCGCACGGCGCTGTTGGGCGAGTGCCCCCAGCATTTCCACCGAGAGCGTCATCACCACGGCCAGGATCGTGGCGGCGGCGAGCACCTCCACCAGGCCCATGGCCCGGCGGCGGCGGCGGGTTAGCTGGATAGCGCCACTTCGGGCTCCTCCCCGCCGGCCCCGTGCCGGTGGGAAACGGGTTTGAGAACGACCACGCCCACACGCGTCCCCCCTACGCGAGGCCACGGGGAACCGTTGGGGGTGGCCGCCACTGTAGTTTCCAAACCCGCAATCCACCGGCACGGGGCCGGTGGGGAGGTGGTAACACCTGAAACTCCGCGTGTGTACTACCATCATGTCAATGCCTGAATCAAGACAACCAGAGGTAAAAACATCCCCACCACGAAGGCGAACACGATCAACCCATACACGAGAATTCCCAGCACGAAGAGGAGCTGCATCCAATTGTGGGTTCGATAGGCGCAGCGGCGGCGGTGGGCGTCGGCCATTTCGTGCAGGGCCCAGGGCAAGTTCCCCACCCGGCCGGCCGCCTGCAACACCGCCAAGTCGGCCGGCGAGATCAATCCACGGCGTCGCAGGCTGTCGGACCACTGGCCGCCCTGGCCCACGTCGCGCGACGCCCGGATCAGCCGCCGCCGAACGCCGCGGGCGGGATACCACTGCCCCAGCGAGTCGAGGGCCTCGGCAAAGGGCCGGTTGCGGCGGGCGACCAGGGCCAGGCAATCGAAGATCAACGCCGTGTGCAGATGGCGGCCCAGGCCGAAGAAACCGGTGGCGTCCGCCTTGGGAAACCCAACGTAGGGACCCAGCGCATAGCGGGCCGCCACCGCGAGGAGAACGCAAACCAGCATCAGCAGGGGCCAGAAAGAAGCCCCCCAATACGAGATGTTGATCACCAGCCGGGTCAAGGCGGGCAACTCCAAGTCGAAATCCCGGAAGATCATCGCCAGCGCCGGCACGATCTTGAGCATCACGAACGTGATGATGGCCCCGGCGAACAGCGGAAGAATGAGGAAGTAGGCCAGTTTGGCATTGAGCTGCGCGAGCAGGGTGTCGTGGGCCTCGGCCTGGTCGACGAGTTCTTCGAGCGCTTGGGGCAATTGGCCCGACTGGTAGCCCATGCGGATGGCCAGTCGGACCTTGGCGGAAAAAAGTCCGCCGGCGGCATCGAGGGCGTCGGGAAGCGGAATCCCGGCCTCCAGGCGGTCGGCCAACTGGCCCGCCTGAAGGGCAATAAACCCGCCCTGCTCTGCCTGGAACGCTCGCCTGGGGTTGATCCAGACCAAGAACGCGAACGAATACGCGACAAACTCGCGCTGCTCCGCCTGAAACGCTCGCAGCACCGGCACCAGTCGCATCCGGTGGCGGGCGGCCACCGCCAGGG
>CAYZWG010000039.1:8342-19514 GCA_964481605.1 uncultured Planctomycetaceae bacterium | reverse complement strand
AACGCTCGCAGCACCGGCACCAGTCGCATCCGGTGGCGGGCGGCCACCGCCAGGGCGGCCAGCAGGGCCTGGCGGTAGGCACGGTTGCGGTGCTGCCAAACCGTTGGTACGGCGACGAACGCGATCAATGCCGGCAGGAACAAGGCAAACACCGAAATGGCCAGCAAGCCCACGACGATCAAGATCCAGCCCGCCACGCGCAGGAACTCCTGCAACACGTCGCGGCCCCGCGGGGCCGGCATCACCCGCACGGCGATCAGCATCGCCGAGCCGAGGATGACGGGCGCCAGGAATCCCAGGATGTGTGGAACGGCTGCCAGCAGCATGGTTTGTTCACGACAGGGTTTGAATCAGGCCGATCATCGGCATCAGCAACGCCACCACCAGGAGACCGACGAAGGTGGCCACGACCAGCAGCAGAATGGGCGGCACGACTACTTCCCAAAGCGTCAGGTCGACCGCCGTGCGGCGGCTGTACATTTCGGCCGCGGCGCGAAAGCCCTCGGCCGGCCGCGATGCCTCCACGCCGCTTTGCACCAGCGGCTTCAAGCTGGGTGGAAACGCACCGTGGCGGTCCAGGCACCCGGCAAGGCTCTCCCCCTCCTCCATCGACTCCGCCGACGCCCGGCAGGCCAGGGCCAACTCCTGCCGCCGCAGGCCGTCGGCCACCAGCCGCATCGCGCCCGGCAGCGGAATGCCGCGGTCCAAAAGCACCGACATCATGCGGGCAAATTCGGTCAGCCCCTGCCATCGCCAGGCGGGTCCCAGCACGGGCACCGCGTTGATCACCTGCTGGGCCCCGGCCGTGCCGCGAAATATCCAGAGGGCCAGCAGGCCGACGGCGGCCAGGAGGATCACCAATCCCAGCAGCCCGCCGCCGTCGCTCACCCACCAATGGCTCGCGCCGATGATGACTTGGGTGATGGCCGGCAACTCGGCATCGAAATCCTCGTAAATCTCGCTCATCGGCTGGATCACGAACGTGCTCACAAAGACCATCAAACCCAGCAGAACGGCGACCAGGATGGCCGGATAGGCCAGGCTGGCCACGATCCGTCGGCGCATCTCCCTCCGCTGGCGTTCGACCACCACAAGCTGTTCGAGCATCTCGGCCAGGTGTTCCCCTTGAACCCCCGCCGACACGGCCGCGCGGACCAACTCGGAAACACCGCGGCCTTTCTCCTTCAGCGCTTCCTCCAGGGAAACGCCCCGATCAAGCCGAGCGGCCAGGTGGAGCAGATAGCGGCAGACCCGGCGCCGTGGCAGTTCCTCGGCCACCGCGCGCAACCCGGCGGCCAGCGGCAACTCGGCCCCGGCCAACTCGGCCAGCACCTCGGCGGCGTCGACGGCCTCGGTGGCCGAGAGCTGAACCGGCGACCGGCCGGAGTCCGGCGGTTGATCCGGCGCTTGGGCAATCTCCACCAGGTCGCCGGCGTCGACGACCAGTCCCTCGGCCGCCAGCATGGCCAGGGCCTGCTTCGCGCCGGCGGCCTCCAGCGTGCCGCCGACCGGCTGCCCCTGGGCGTCCCGCGTTGTGTACTGGTAGAGCGGCATGGGCAAAAACTCATCGGGCCACGAGGTACAAGAAGCTGATCCAGGGCGTCACCAACAAGGAGCCGTAGGCCACCGTCACGCCGCCGCCGATCAGCACCGTGGCGCAGGCGGGCAGCAAGGTTTGGGCCAGGGCCGCCTGGCGGCTGCCGCGGCGGCGGTAGATTTGGGCCACGTGGTCCAGGGCACGGCGCAAGATTCGCCGATGCCCGCCCGAGTGCAACAGCCATCCGACCAGCGGCGGCAGTCCGGCCGACTTCAACAGCCCGCGACCCAACGGCTCGCCCCGCCGGATCGCCGCGGCCAACTTCGCCGCCCCGCGGGTGAGCTTGCGATCGCCCGACGCCTCGGCCGCCAGCACCAGCGCCTCGTCCAGCGGAACCTGGTGTTCGACCAGCAGGCCCAGAATCTCGGCCAGGGTGGCGTCGCGAAAGGACCGCGTCATCGCGCCGACCCAGGGAATCCAGCCCAACAGCCGCACCGCCGAACGCGGCTGCGAGAGGCTGGCCCGCCCCGAACGGAAATACCACCAGCAGCTTGCCAGCAGCACGACCGCCGGCACCGCCGGCCCCCAAAGGTGAGCCGTCTGGCCCAGCCCGGCGAAAAAATCCAAGCCCCGGGCCGCCGGCGTGTCGGCCCTCTCGAAGGCGATCCGCAACACGGGAGCCAGCTTGAGAACGAAAAAAAGGAACAGGCCCCAGGCCACCAGCAGCAGCAGCAGCGGGTAGAGAAGGGCCATCACCACCAGCCGCCGCGCTTCGCCCAGGTGTCGGGCCGTGGTGGCCACCGACTCCAGCGCGGCCGAAAGCCGGCCCGCCTTGATGCCCGCCGCCACCACGGCACGATAGACAGGCGGAAACAGGTCGCCGTGGGCTTCGAGCACCTGGGGCAGCGTCTGCCCCCGCTGGAGGCTTGCCGCCAACGTCTGGCTGAGTTTGCCCAGCCGCCCGGGCAACTCCCCGCCCAGGTGCCGCAAGCCCACGTCCAGCGGCACGCCCACCCGCACCAGCGCCACGATTTCGTCGTTCAGCGCGATCAACTCATCGAGCGAGATAGCCGTGGGAGCGGTTTGCTGAGAATCGGCCACGGCGCACCATCCCCACGAGAGTAGTTCCCAGCCCGCGGCAAGCCGCCGCTGTCAATACTTCTTGTGATCTGCCGGAGTCGCTTCCACTACCATCCGTATACTGGAATTCGGCAGCCACCGCAACCGTTTGGCGAGTTTACGGGTTCTTTCTCAACGGCCCCACGCGCCGGGTGCCAACCGCCAGATCGTCGATCCAGAGTTTTTGAGCATGGGGCAGCAATCCCGGCCCGAAGTAGGGAGCCATCAAGAACTGGTTGAACTTCATCCGGGGAAAGTCGGTCGAGCGCAACACCACGTCGGTCTGCTCGACCACGAGCTTTCCGTCGAACCAGCCGCGGACGATTCCATCCCGGTTGGGGCGGTTGTTTTCCAAGTCGAGCGTGTTGAGTTGGAAGTACGCCTCGACGCGGTGCCATTGGTCGTCCCGAAAGAGGACCTGCTTGCTGTCGTAAAACTTTCCGTTGTACCCACCCCGGAGTGGTCCCTGGGTCAAGCCGTGGGGCGCGTCCTTGTTCTGGATGTCCGTGGCGGCCAGTCGCAATTTGCCGTTGACCGGTTCGACGTAGAGCGTGAGGTGGCTCGCCGCGGGACCGTGCCACTTCGAGTTTTCCGTGGTGAGGAAGTGTGTCAGGTGGGGGTGGTAGTTTCTGCCGGACCAGCCCCAGCCCTTGGAGAGCTTGAGGTCGAAGCGGAGGTAGACCCGATCGGTCGGCGCGAACAAGTGCCGGAGAGTCGAGGAACCCTGGACTTTCGGATTGCCGTCGATCCACTCGTATTCGATGCAGCCCCGGCCGGCCCGGGCATGGTTGACGATGCGGAACCGGCTCCCGTCGTACCAACCTCGCTTGGCCAGTTCCGCATCCTCAAACCCCTCGCGAAAGAGGAGGCCCTCGGCCTTCGCCTCGGCTGCCATGCCGCGGGCCGGCACCGTGGCCGCGGCAATCCCCACGCACGCCGCAAGCACCCCGATCTTGACCATGACGTTGCTCTTTTCCTCTGGGAAACAAGGCTCTCTCCCCTGCCGGGACGCACTGCTTGCCCGGCAGGGGCTCTTTCACTACCATCCGTATACAGGACGGCGGCGACCGCCGCAACGGTTTGGCGAACTTGCGTGGTTTTTTCCCGGCAGCGCGAGGCTCCTGCTTGGCAATTCCCACGGTTTTTCTTTTCCAATTTCGGGTTTCCGACCGGGGAGGACGGCAGGTGAACGTGGAGCGACAAAGCCAGAGTCGACGAGGATTTCTGCTGGGCGCGGCCTCCGGGGCCACCCTGGCGTGGGCCCGGGTTCTGGCGGCCGAGCCTCCCCCGCCCGTCGTGAACCCCCGCGCCACCGCCCGCGATTCGGTCGAGCCCGACTGGCAGCGCCGGCTGGCGATCACCGTGGGGCCGGCCGGGGCCGACCTGGTCGGCGGCGATCATCGCGCCCTCCAGGCAGCCGTCGACTACGTGGCCCGGCTGGGCGGCGGAACCGTGCGGGTTCTGCCCGGCACCTACCGGATGCGCGGCGCCGTGCATCTCCGCTCGGGCGTGCGGATCGCCGGAAGCGGCGAGGACTCGATCCTTCTTAAAGAGCCCTCGACAACGTCCAAGCTGGCCGAGGACTCCGACTGGTTCGACCAGGAGATTACCCTGGCCGACGGCGGTGGGTTTCGCCTGGGCGATGATGTCTGTCTGCGAACCACCAACCCGCACCACGGCGGCACCGACGTGGTGAAGCGGACCCTGGTGGCCCGAAGCGGCAATCGCTTCAAGCTGGACCGGTCGCTGGAAAAAAATTTCTGGATCGCCGGCGAGACGACGGTCTCCACGCTCTTTGCCCTGTTGGACGGCGAGGAGGTGGCCGACGTGCGGATCGAAAACCTCACCCTCGACGGCAACCGGGAGAACAACGAGAACCTCAACGGTAACTACGCCGGGTGCATCTTCCTGCAATATTGCAACCGCGTGGCGATTCGCGGCGTGACCGCCCGGCGCTACAACGGCGACGGTATCAGTTGGCAGGTCTGCCACGACGTGGCGGTGGAGGACTGCCGCAGCCGGGACCACGCGGGGCTGGGCCTGCACCCCGGCTCCGGCTCGCAGCGGCCCATCATCCGCAACAATCATCTCCAGCGGAACTCGATCGGTCTCTTTTTCTGCTGGGGGGTCAAGTTCGGCCTGGCCGAGGGCAACACGATCGAGGACTCCTCCCAGTCGGGCATCTCCATCGGCCACCACGATACGGACAACCTGATCGTGGGCAACACGGTGCGGCGAAGCGGCCGCGTGGGCGTGCTCTTTCGGCCCGGTCGAAGCAAGGGATTCGCCCCCCACCGAAATCGGCTCCAGCGAAACACGATCGAGGACTCGGGGCCCGAGGAGGGCGTGGCGGTCGACGTCCAGGGGGAGACCGAGAACGTGGTCCTCGCCGAAAACAGGCTGGCCGAAACCCGCGCCCCGGCCGCCCGCACCGGCATCCGCCTGGGGGCCAAGACGGGCAAAATCACCCTCCGCGACAACCACATCACCGGTTTCGCCAAGGAAATCGAGGACCTGCGCGACTCGCGGGAAGAAACGCACCGGTGACCGGCGTCTTGCGTCGCCGTCCCCCCTTGCGGGCGGAAACGGGTGCACAAATGTTGACATTGCCCGCCGGGTGAGGTCGAATAGACTGTAGACTTCGGACGATGTCGGGCCAGTCATTGTCGGGCAAGGTGCGCGAGACGCGTATTGCAAGAGGAGAAGAGCAATGAATCGGCCCGTAAGGCAACTCCCGGGAAATAGAGCACCCAGTGCTCGGCGCAGGTCTCCTGACCTCGCCGAAACCGCTCGGCGCAGGTCTCCCCAGCACGGCCGCCCGAGGCAGGCCGGGTTCACCCTGGTCGAAATCCTCATCGCCACCGTGCTGATGGTCATCATGATGGGGGCCGTGGCGGTGATCTTCGGCTCGGTCTCGGAAGGTATCGCCGAATCTCGGGCGACGCTGGAGATGAGCAGCCGGCTGCGGAACACGGCGGCCCGGATGAAGCAAGACCTGGAAGGCGTCACCGTCGCCACCTTGCCGCCGGTCCGCCCGGAATCGAACCAGGGCTACCTCGAATACGTGGAAGGCCCGATCGGCCCGGTGGTCGATCCCTGGAATGTGGCGGTCAACACGGGCGACCCAGGCAGCCCGGCCGACACCACCGTGGGCGACTTCGACGACATCCTCATGTTCACCGTCCGCAGCAAGGGCGAGCCCTTTACCGGCCTGGTCGGCGGCGTGGTGGTGCAGTCGCAGGAGGCCGAGATCGCCTGGTTTGTCCGCGGGCGAACGCTCTATCGCCGGGTGCTCTTGGTCCGGCCCGGTCAATGGTGGAACTTTGCCGCCAACGCCGCCGGCTTCTACGCCCAGAACGACATCTCGATTCACAAGGACTGGCAAACCGACGGCACGGCGGTGCTGGTGGCCAACAGCCTGGCCGACCTGACCCGGCCGGAGTGCCGCTACGCGCATAATCCCGACCCGAGAATCTGGATGGTGCCCGTGGGCAACACCACCCGCGCCCCCCACCCACAGGCCCCTCCGATCAGCACCGCCACCGGCCTTCCGGTGCCCGGCGCCAATCCCTGGCGGGGCTTCGTCACGGGCAACACGCCCTCCGACTGGCTGCCGGGACTCCAGTTGCCGATCCTGGCGGAGTGCTCCGACCCGACCTGGAACGCCGGCAATCCCCTGCCCAACAGGGCGGCCCTGAACAACATTGCCGGCGTCCCGCCTTTCGACGCCTGGATGAATCCCTACCCCTGGGACAACACGAACCCGAGCACCGGGGCGCTGGACGGGGTGTTCCCCGATCCCGTCCGCATCGGCGAGGACGTGGTGCTGACCAACGTGGTCGGTTTCGACGTCAAGGCCTGGGACCCCAACGCCCCACTGGTCGGTTCCGCCGGCGCCGTGCTGCAGCCCGGCGACCCGGGCTACGTGGGCACGCTGGCGACGCAGCTCCAGAACTGGAACCCCAACAACAGCGTGCTTAGCTTTTCCGCCTACGGGGCGTTCGTTGATTTGAATTACATGTGCCGCGTGGGAAGCGCAAACCAGGTCAAGTACGCCAACAGCACGGTTCCTCAGTCGCTTTTCTATCACCAGGGAAATCTCTTCTCGAAGCTGGTGGGAACCCTGCCGGCAACCTCGCCCTCGCCGGCGAACTATCGCCCCTCGATTTACGACACCTGGTCGTTTCACTACGAGCACAACCAGCGTTGGGTCCGATTCACCAGCGGCGGCAATCTCGTGCACGTGGGCAACGAGAACAACAACGGCCTCTTCGACGAGGGGACCAACGGCTTCGACGATGACGCCAACGGCGTCGTCGACGACATCGGCGAGCGCGAGACGATGCCGCCCTACCCCGTGCCCTTGAGCGGGATTCAGATCAAGATTCGCACCTTCGAGCCGGACAGCCGCCAGGTCCGCGAGGTGACGATCGTCCACGATTTCCTCCCCAAGTAGTTTGCGTGGCGAAGAAGGGCGTATTCGTATGCGTCGGGAGGGCGAGGCTCCTGCCGAGCCGTGGGGGGCGGCATTCACCGTGGTTTCCCCGGCTCGGCGGGAGCCTCGCCCTCCGGCTTGAACCCGGTGCGAGGGGAGCGCAGACGCAATGAGATCAATCGCCGGTGTGGGGCTGGTTTGGGTGGCGATGTTCTGCGGCCCGAGGCTTGCGGCCGGGGAGTGTCGCGTGTGGACGGTTTCCCAGACGGTTCGCGTGTTGCGCGACGCACGGCCGGGTCCGATGCGGGCGGTTCGCCTGGCCGCGGCCCGGAACGAATGGGAGAGCTTTCAGGTTCTGTTGCGGTCCGACCAACCAGTGTCCGGAGTGACCCTGGCGATCGGCGATCTGGCGGGCCCCGCCGGCCAGACCTTGCCCGGCCGCCTGATGCGGCTCTACCGGCAGCACCAGTTCGAGATCACCCAGGGCACCTACCGCAACGAGGACTTTCACCCCGGCTGGTATCCGGACGCGTTGATTCCCTTTGCCCATCCGCTGACGGGCGAACCGCTGGGCGGGGGGCGTTACAGGGCGGTGCCGTTCGAGTTGCCGGCGGGCCAGACGCACGGGTTTTGGGTCGACGTTTACGTGCCGCCCGGCACCGCGGCGGGCAGCTACCGGGGGACGTGCCGGGTGGCGGCCGCCGTCGGCCCGCTGGCCGAGATTCCCGTCCAGGTGAGCGTGTGGGATTTCGAGTTGCCGGCCACGCCGACCCTGGTCACCGCGCTGGGTTCGCCCGCCCAGCGGATGCGTGGTTACTACGCGGCTCGGGCCAAGGCCGGCAAGGAGGCCGAGCCGAAGGACTGGGACGCCGTCGACCGCCAGGTGGCCGAGATGCTCAGCCGCCACCGGATCAACGCCACGCCGCCGGCGGCGTGGCTGCGGCCGGTGGCCGGGGCCGACGGGCGGTTCGCGATTCCCGCCGAGAAGATCGACGCCCTGCGCGAGTTCGTCGATCGCTATCACGTGAACGCGCTGCAAACACCGCGGCCGAATTCGGTTGTCCGCGACCCCCAGCGGGAGAGCCGGAAGTTGCACGCCTGGCTGGCGGCGTGGGACCGGGCCGCCCAGGCGCTCGATCGGCCGCAGGTCGTTTTCTACACCTACTTGAAGGACGAGCCGAACGACGAGGCGGCCTACCGGTACGTGCGGCAATGGGGCCAGGCGATTCGCCAGGCCCACTCGGCCCTGAAGGTGATGGTGGTCGAACAGACCTGGACCCAAAACGAAGCCTGGGGCACGCTCCACGGGGCGGTCGATATCTGGTGCCCGCTGTTTCCCCTGTTCAAGCCGGCAAGCGCCGCCGGGCGGCAGGCGTTGGGCGAGACGGTGTGGACCTACACGGCACTCTGCCAGCGCGACCCGACGCCCTGGTGGCACACCGATTTTCCCCTCTTGAACTATCGCGTGCCGGCGTGGATCGCCTGGCACTATCACATTCGCGGCCTGCTCTACTGGGGCGGGATGTGCTACTGGAACGACGTCGACGACCCCTGGACCGAGCCCGGCACCCTCGACCGCCGCGACCAGCGGAAGGAACTGATCTACAACGGCGAGGGGAGCCTGGTTTATCCGGGGCGTGCCGCCGGCTACGAAGGGATCGCCCCCAGCCTGCGGGTGAAGGCGCTCCGCGACGCGATCGAGGATTACGAGTACCTGGCCATGCTCGAGCGCGGTGGCAAGGCGGCCGCGGCGGACGAGATCGTCCGTCCCCTGGCCGAGTCGTGGTTCGCCTGGGAAAAGGACCCCGTCGCCTACGAAGGCGCGCGGCGGAAACTCGCCCGGATGATCGAGGCGTTGCCCAAGCAAAAGTAGGGTGCCGGCGGAGCACGCATCCCCCGGCGAAGGCGAGTTGCTACCTCGATTTCAATTCGCCCAGCAGCTTGAGCGCCGTCTCCACCAGCATTTCGCCGCCGCCGGGCCGGATGCGGCTGTTGACCGTCTCGTAGCTCCCTTCGGCGAATGCTTTGCGGGTGGGTACATAGCCGGGGGCGTCCTGGGCCAACTCGATCACGGCGGTCCGGGCAAACGGCGAGCCTCGCTTGATGGCCAGCCCCAGGTCGACGAAAATCTCGCCGGGCAGGGCAACCAGGGCCGCGTCGTCGGAGAGGCGAACCACCTGCACGCTCATCGGCAGGGTGTCGCCGGAGCGCAACTCCAGCGCCATGATCTTGTAGACCTTTACCCGATCGAGGAACGGAATCTTGGGGGAATCGACCTGGGCGATCATCTTGCGGGCCCGGGCGACTTCCTCCGGGGAATAGTGCTGCATGGGAACCTGGACCACTTCGCTGCGCACCGCCAACGACGGCCGGCCGACGGGCTGCAGGTGCTCCAGCCCCGCTTGCACCGTCTTGGCCAGCGTGGTGCCGATCCGGCGGGCCTCCGCCTGGCCTTTCTGCGGATCGCGGGTGGAGACGTCCACGTGGTTGATATCGCCGCAGGTGCCGTTGGCAAAGACGGAAACGAACCGGGGGCCGAAGCGGCCTTGGAGAGACTTGGAGAGATAGAAGGGGAAGTCGGCGCTATACTCCGTGCCGCCCACGGTGTCCAGGTGGAGGGCAAAGACCGTCAACGAGGCCAGCGGTCGCTCTTGCCCGGGGCGGCGAAAGAGAAAGAGATCGACTTCCGGGTCGATCGGGCCGGCGGGGCGAATGATGTTGGGGTTGAGCTTGCCGGGATTGAAGACGACCACGTCGCTGTTCTTCAAAAAGAAACGGCGGTTGAAGGAGAGGCCCTGCTGCTGGGCCGTGCCGGCCGCCAACTCGACGGGCCCCAGGGCCGCCCGGGCCTCGTCGATCGCCCGCAGAAGTCCTTTTGCCAACAGGGCGGGATAGTCGATCTTTTCGGCCGGGTCGCTGCCCGTTTGGGCCACGACCCGATCGTGGAGTTCCTTCCGCATGGCACCGAAGTAAAGGGGACCGGTGTGGGAATGGGTGGCGGCCAGGAGGATATTCTCGGCCGGAATGCCCGACCGCTTCTCGGCTTCCCGCCGCACCCGGCTGGTCAGACCCAGGGGCAGGCCGATCAGGTCGCAGGCGACGATCGCCGCTTGCGTGGAGCCCTGGCGGAGGACGATCGCCTTGGCCAGCAGCGGATCGTGGGTGCCGGTACTGAGCCGCTGGTGGAAATAGCCCGACAGTCGATACGTTCCGGGCGGGGTAATATCGACCACGGCCACGCCCGCTTCCAGCGGCTCGGCGGCGGGAACGCAGGTGGCCGGACCGGCAAGAGAGACGGCCAGAAGCACGAGCAGCGAGGCGACGTGGGATTTCATGGTTCTCTCCTGTTGCATGTGAATCGTGGTTGCACAATGCCGCTGAGGATCGGGCACCGCCGGCACGTTAGGAGCAACCGATAATCAACTTGCCGATTTGCCGGGCCTACCCGGACCATGACTGGCCCGGCTCGCGCACGGCAACGCGGTCTCCGCCTTGTCGCCATCGTCGATACCAGGTCCTGAGGGGAATCGTAGCGGATGCACCACCGCGGTGCAAACGCGAGCGTGCCGCAAGCGGCCGGACCGGGCAAACCGGCGGCCGCGCCTTGCCGCGGCTGTGCGGATGGCGTAGGCTGGTGGGTGGGAGGCCGCCGCTTGGCCGGTGCTTTTCCGCACGTTTCCACGCTCAACACGGGGTATCCATGCGTGTATGGCGGGTATTGATCGCCGGGTATTGGGTGCTGTTGACCGTGTTGTTGCTCGCGCCCGATCCCTGGGCACTGCTCGGCTTTTCCAGCCCACCCGCTCCACCGGGACCGGATGCCGTCCACTTCCTTACCTTTGCCGTTCTGGCGTTGCTGGTGGGGAGCGGGCGTTTTCCGGTTTCGGCCCGGCGCCTGGCGGCCGTGCTGGTGGCCTATGCCCTCGTCAGCGAAAGCCTGCAATTCTTCGTGGCGTCGCGGACGGTCCAACTGGGCGACTACCTGCAAAACCTCCTCGGACTGGCCGTGGGAGGGGCCGCATGGTGGCTGATCGGTCAATGGCGTGTCGGCACCCGGCGCAGCTAGCCGTAGGGCCGGCTG
>CAYZWG010000039.1:6634-8242 GCA_964481605.1 uncultured Planctomycetaceae bacterium | reverse complement strand
GGCGGGGTCGGGAGACTCACGCCAAACGCAGAACGAGAGTCGGCACCCGGCGCCGTTTTCCCGCATTCGCCGCCCGGCAGTTGATCCGGCCGGCGCCGGGGGAATATACTCGTTGCGGGGCCGCCGAGAGGGGAAACCTCCCGGCGGCACGCTGTTTGGCTCGACACTCAAACATCCAATCAAGGGGAGATCACGGATGCGCACATGGATCGCGTTGCGGATGGCGGCGGGGGCAATCCTGGTGGGGGTCCTGGCTTGCGCGTGGCAAGGCCCACGGGTGCTGTTTGCCGCGGAGCCCGCGCCCCGGCGGCCGAACATCGTCTTCTTCCTGGCCGACGACCTGGGCTACGGCGACCTGGCCTGCTACGGCTGCACGGACACGAAAACTCCGGTCGTCGACCGGTTGGCCGAGGAGGGCGTTCGGTTCACGGACTTCTACGCCAACGGACCGGAATGCACGCCCACGCGAACCGCGTTTTTCACCGGCCGATACCAGCAGCGTCCCGGCGGGCTGGAATGCGCCATTGGCACCGGCAACGTGGGCCGCTACGACGACGCCATTCGGCTGGCCCAGCGGCACGACCTGGGCCTTCCCAGCAGCGAGCCGACCGTGGTACGGATGGTCACGCAGGCCGGCTACACGGCGGCCGGTTTCGGCAAATGGCACCTGGGCTACGAGCCCAAGTTCGGGCCGCTGCACCACGGCTTCGACCACTTCTTCGGCTCCCTCGGCGGGGGCGTCGACTACTACTTCCACTGCGAGTGGGACGGCGCGCCGATGCTCTACGAAAACGAAAAGCCGATCCGCCGCCAAGGCTACATGACCGACCTGATTACCGAGGCGGCGGTGGAGTATGTGCGCCACTACGACTCGTCCCGGCCGCTGTTTCTGTACATTCCCTGGACCGCGCCTCACACGCCCATCCAGGGCCCCGGCGAGCATCCCCACCAACCCCGCACCAAGGCGAATTGGAACGACGGCACGCGGCCCACCTACGCCAAGATGGTCGAGCGGATGGACCGCGGGGTGGGACGGATTCTGGACGCCCTCCAGGCCCGGGGCCTGGGCGAAAACCTGGTTACCCTCTTCGCCAGCGACAACGGCGGAACCAAGCTGGCCCGAAACGCGCCCTTCTCCGGCTACAAGGGTCAGCTCTACGAAGGGGGCATCCGCGAGCCCTGCATCGTCCGCTGGCCCGGCGTGCTGCCGGCCGGCCGGGTGACCCACCAGACGGCGATGATGATGGACCTCTCCGTCTCCATCGTGCGGATTGCGGGCGGCCACTGGCCCTCGGGGCGAAAGCTCGACGGCATCGACATCATTCGCCGGATCGAGGAACATCGCCCGCCCCAGCCGCGAACCCTCTTCTGGCGGCATCGACGCGGCCCGCGCACCTGGCGAGCGGTCCGCCACGGCGATCTGAAATACCTCAGCCTGGCCGACGGACCGAAGTTCGAGCAGCACCTGTTCGATTTGGTCGCCGACCCGGGCGAGAAGGACGATCTGGCGAACACGCGGCCCGAACAAATGAAGAAGTTGAAGTCATTGCTCACGAGGTGGGAAGAGGACGTCCGGCCCGCGCGTTAGCCGTCGGGCCCGGAGTCTCA
>CAYZWG010000039.1:0-6534 GCA_964481605.1 uncultured Planctomycetaceae bacterium | reverse complement strand
TCAACCTGGTTCCCAAGCTCCGGTTCAACCTGGTTCCCAAGCTCCGGCTTGGGAACCCACCGGCCCGGAGTTTCGCTTGCTTGGGCGCGAAGCGGAATCTCGCGTCGGGTGCGGTCCCAAGCTGGAGCTTGGGACCGAGGAGAGAAGCTGGAGCTTGGGACCGAGGAGAGAAGCTGGAGTCCCGTCCTTTCGCCCGCTACCTGAGTTCGGCATGAAGAGAAGACATTCGACAACGCAACGCCGGCAGGTCGGGCGAATCTTGCCCGGCGTCGCCCAGGTTTTGTGCCTGATGTCGCTTGCCGCGGTGGCCTTGGCTCAGCAAGAACCGGCTCCGCCGCGGGAATATTTCGAGGGGCTGGTGGAATCGGCCAATGTCCGCTTCGAGTTCTACGACCCCCGCCGCGAGCCTCACCGCCACCGAGGATTCACCACCTATCAACTGGGCATCAGCCATCACTACGGCTTTCGCTACGATTGGGTCGAGTTCGACGACGGCGGCCGCCGAGTCACGATTCGGCCAAAGCTGAAAGAGATCACTTATACGCTGGAAAACAAGGTTCGGCTGCCGCGGTCGCTGGAGACGGATCGCCGATGGAGCGATCCGCTGGTCCACCACGAGTTCGATCACGTG
Source organism: uncultured Planctomycetaceae bacterium (assembly GCA_964481605.1). Taxonomy (GTDB): domain Bacteria; phylum Planctomycetota; class Planctomycetia; order Pirellulales; family Thermoguttaceae; genus CAYZWG01. The sequence continues at coordinate 5,903 of CAYZWG010000039.1, read as the reverse complement.
GCGATGACCATTGATCCCCGCCCGCGGATGCTGGTGGAGCATTTGTACCGCCAATTGGGTCCGCTGGCGCGGCGGGTCGGCGGCGAGGCGATCCTCGATCGGTCTTGGGGCGAGGCGGTCGTGGAAGAGGCCCTGCGGCCGCGGCGCGAGGCGGTCTTGAACCTGCTTCTGGCCAACGAAGACCTGCTCGACGAGGCCACCCGGCACGGGGCGGTTCGGCTGAAGGATCGCCGCGCGTTCTTTCAAGGGCTGTTCTCGGAGGAGAATCTCCGCCGGCAGCAGTTTCCTTATCTGCCCGAGGTTCGCAAGCTCGTTCGTCGGCGAGACTATCGCCAGGCGAAACTGCCCTATCGGCTGATCGAGTGACCGGCCCGGAGTTTGGCCTGCTCGGACGCGAAGCAGAATCTCGCGTCGGATGCGGTCCCAAGCTGGAGCTTGGGACCGAGGAGAGAGAGCCGGATCGCGATCCGGCCTACGCACTCGTGGGAAAACGGCCGGAACCGGATCGTGGCGGCACGGCCTCAGGCCAGCGAAATCGGATACTTGCCGTGCTTCTGAATGGCACGGATCATGGCCAGGTAGTTCGCGTAGGGCACGTATTCGGGAATCGAGTTGGACGACCCGCAGCAAAAGCCGCCGCCGGGCGCCACCGTGCGGATTCGCAGCTTCACCTCCTCCTCGACCTCCTGGGGGGTGCCCAGGGTGAGGGTCGAGTCGAGGTTGATATTGCCCATCAGGCAAAGCCGGTGGCCGTAGCGGCGTTTCAACTGGACGATGTCCATGCTGGCCGGCTCGCAAGGATGGAGGGCGTGATAGCCACACGCGACCAGATCGTCGAGCACGTCCCAAAGGCGGCCGTCGGAGTGGAACAGGTAGGGCAGCCCCTTGGAGCGGACACGATCGCCGATCTTCTTGTGGCGGGGAAAGATGTACTTGCGGAGGAAGCGGGGATTGACCATCGTTCCGCCGGTGTGGCCCAGATCGTCGGGCATCCGCAGGGCCCCCACGCAGTCGAACTGGAGCACGTTCTCCACCACCCGCTCTTGAATCCGGCCCACCCGCTCGATGGTTTGCTCGACGAGCGAATCGCCCTCAGCCAGGGCCATGCAGAACCTCTCCAGACCCATCAGCATCCAGGGGCCGGTGAACAGGTAGCCCACGTTGACGATCGCCCGGGCCCCGTCGGGCAGCAGACGCCCCAGCGCCTGAATCGTGCCGTAGTCGTAGTCGCGGTCCGGGTCGGGCCAGGGAAAACGGTCGTAGGACGCCTGGTCGTGGATCGCCCCCGTGCCTTCCTCGGCCCACATCCGCGTATTCTTGTTTTTGGCGTGGGGGTTGTATTGGGCATCGAGCGGTTTCAGCAGCGTGGTTTCCACCTCGCTGGTGCCCATGATGCCCGACGTTTCGCCCCGCAGCGTCTGGCGAAAGCCGATCGTCAAGGGCACAAAGTCGTAACCGGCCGCCATGCAGAACTTGACTTCGTCGGCCAGTCCGGCCGCCGCACGTCCCAGCAGTCGCGATTTATGCTCCACCGCCACGGTGCCGTCGAATTGTGGCACGCGGTTCGGTTCACCCTGGCGGAGGACGGCCTTTTTGAAGTTGGCGAAGTCGGGCATGAGACGATTCCGGGGATTCGAGGCCGACGGTTTGCCGTCATGTTAATTTAGCGAAAGTTGTTTTTCCAGTGTTGCGCGGCCAAGAGCTCCGATCCGGACCGCCGGGAGGTGCGGCGGGTGGCCTGGGGAAAGTCCCAGGACATAACCACTCGTGCAAAAGAGACCTGGGGTCGGCGGTTTCGGCGAGGTCGGGAAACCTGCGCCGAGCGCTGGGGTCGGCGGTTTCGCCGCTTGCGCGCGAATATCCCTTTTCCGCAACAGAAACTACTTGGAATCATCGCGGGTCGATCGGGCGATCCTGGAGTGGGGCGGGACCATCATCAGGACGATGAAAAGTGACGTTGATCGGTGCACGCGCACGCGCCGAGTCAACGTGGCACGATCACCGCGAGAGACAAGAATCGCGTGAGAATCCATGTTTCAACGCAACACATTCGCATGAATTCTGAAAAAATTTTCAAAAAACTTTCGCCTTGTGGAAGCGGTGCCCAGATCGGTCGACGCAGCCGTTCTTAGCGTCGCGCGGAAAGTGATGCAGTGAGCGTTGTGCGCTCGGTTGAGTCGATGGAAGCGTCTTCGCGTTGCTTGGTCAAGAAGATCGTTTGCGGGTTTCGTAACGGCTTGTCGGGCAGCGCGGTTTGCGGCCGGACAGCGTTTACGGACCTCGCTGGGGATACGTTGTTGTGGTGCCCATTTGTGTTGGTTCGTGGCCTGGCAAGACGAGAATCGGGGGGCACATGGTGGCCTTCAATCGACCGCCTTGGGGGGCCCGGACGACGGTGGTGAAGTGTTCGCAAGTTGTTGGAAAACAATGCCTTACAGCCTTTGCACGCCGCGCCGCGGTTGTCCCCATGGGAAGTCCGCGGGGACCCCGGCGCGAGGCGGAGTGGGGCGAAGCCGGGCCACGTGTCGATCGTGGCCCGGCATCGCGGCCAGCAGGGCGTGGGGGCGTCTTGGCTGCCCTTGGATGGTTGCGAAAACCGCCTGCCGGAATCGTTTCGCCGGAGTTGTTATTCGCTCAAACGGCGCGCCCGGCGGTGTTCTCAAGAGGCCGCGCGAGAAAAGGTCGTGCTGGGGTTTATACGGGAGTTGGCCAAATGCCCGTTTGGTGTTTCTTGAAGAGAACGATGGAAGCAATGCGGTTGCCGGAGACCAACTTTCTTGGTCGCGAGTGAAGAATTGTGCTTGCAAGATTTTCTCAACAAGGTACGATATTTCAAAACTGGGGGGTTATTAGAGTCTACGGTTTCCGAGCAAGTGCGGCGAAGTAGGAGAAGGATTGGAAGGGAGTCGCTTAGGCCGTTGCTTCACGCTGGGCGCGCACTTCCCAACCCGGACGAGCCGGAACCAGACGTGGCTGCCCCAGGGCTCTTGCCGTTTTGGGCGAGACCCAAATGGTGAGCGTCGTAAGGCAGACTGATGGGCATGGAGTTCCCGGCGAAGGGCGGGAGCTCGATTTCAGACAGGAGACCGAGGCGCGCTTGCCGCCGCGGGGTTTTCCATGCGGCGGTAAATCGTGAGGGAGTTTGTTGTCTTGTTTCTGTGGCGACCGACCTGTCGAGCTTCGGTCCCAGCCCGACGACCGGCATGGAGATCGCCCGTAACGTTAGTTAGGAGGACGTGAGGTGGCCAAGAAGAAGGCAACCAGGAAGAAGGCGACCAAGAAGAAGGTCGCCAAGAGGAAAGTTGCGAAGAAGAAGGCAACCAAGAAGAAGGCGACCAGGAAGAAGAAGGTCGCCAAGAAGAAGAAGGCGACCAAGAAGAAGGTGGCCAAGAAGAAGAAGGTGGCCAAGAAGAAAAAGGCCACCCGAAGGAAAAAGAAGGCTACCCGAAAGAAGAAGTAGGCCCTGGGAGAGGCTTCCGTCCTCTCCGGTCGCCGGACGCTCCCCCGCGGAGCGAAACTTGCCACGACGAGAAAGAAACGCCCGAGTCTGCTCGGGCGTTTCTGTTTTTTTACCTCGGGGAGGGTGGGCCGGGCGGGCCCGGTCCGTCGCCGGCCGGACCTCGCAACCCCTTGGAGCACAGGGACTTAGGCGATTTGGCGGGTGGTCTTCATGCTGCCCGGCCAGTTGCCGTAGGGCCGGCTGGGCCGGCCGGTTGCCGCACTTCGCAGCGCCAGCCACGTTTTGGCCGGCACAGCCGGCCCTACGGGGCTCGCCAGGGGCCTGGACGGAGTGTGCCGCTTCGAGGGGGTCTCGTCAAACGGCGGCGGGACGCGCGGCTACAGCTTGCTCACCGACCACGCCTCGTCGGTCGGCTTGGCCCGAATCACGCGGCTGGTCGACCGGTCGCTCACCCGCACCTGTGCATTGTCGGGGTCGAAACGACGCGTGTAGCGGAGCAGGATCGAAGCAAGGAAATCGATCCGTTGGGGGGTGGCCTCGCCGATCATCAGGCCCGAGGGACCGAGAAAGTTTTCCGGCGCGACCATCACCACACGGGGCGCGTCCTGGCGGGCGAAGAACGCTTCCAGCACGGCGTTCTCATGTTCGTTGCGGCCGACGACGATCTTTGTTTGCTTGTCCAGCCGGATATGGCGCCCCGTGTTGAGCAGTTCGAAGTCCCATCGCCCGGCCCGGGGCTGGAGTTCGAGCAGATCGCCAACGCGGGGCACGAAGGTCACCTCGGTGAGCGCGCATCCGGTCGACGGTTGAGGGATCTGCCGGATGCCCAGCTTCTCGGCCAGTTGGATCAGGCCCTTGCGACTCCGGCCGCTGAAATCGTACAGCCTTTGCCGGTCGATCAACCCTTCTTGTTCGGGGATCGTGGGGGGAAGGAGTTTTGCGGAGAGGGGTCGCAGCAGGCGTCCTTTCAACCGGGCTTCGCCGGCAACCACGTCCAGTTGGGGCCGCCTCTGGCTGTTGGGACGCTGGCCGAGGATTTCGCCGGTGACCACCACGCAGGCGCCGATCTCGTCCATCATGCGTTTCGCCATGCGGCCCATGTAGGCGCGGCAGTCGACGCAAGGATTCAACCCGCGGCCGTAGCCGTGCGGGGGATTGCGGATCAGTTCGAGATAGTCGTCGCCCACCGAGAGGACGGTGACGCGGACGCCGAGATCGCCGGCCGCCCGGGCCGCCGGGGTCTTGCAGCAATCGAAGGTGGTGCGGATGTTCAGCGCCTCGACCTGGAAATCCTGCTCCTGCATGAGGCGAATGGCCAACATACTGTCCAGGCCGCCGGAAAACAGGGCCACCGCCTTCTTGGGGGACGACGCATCGGACATGGTACGACATCTTTCCCTTGCATGGGGATCGAGCGAGAATGGCGAGCAAACCGCCGAGACCTGGGACAGCTCGCCCTCAATCGGAGGGAAACGGGGGCGTTTCGTTGTTGATTTGGCTCAGCGCGTTGCGAGCCGCCCTCTGCTCCGCTTCCTTTTTGTTGCGGCCCCAAGCCGCTTGGAATCGCCTTGACCCCACCTGGGCGCAGATTTTGAAGCACTTGCTGTGATCGGGGCCCTTCTCGTCGAGCAACTGGTAGATTGGGGTGGTGCCGTGCTCGCGCTGGGCTAGTTGCTGCAAGAGCGACTTGTAGTTGCCCCCCAGTTCGCCGCCGGCGACCAGTTCGATCTCCCGCTCGACGAGTTTCTCGACGAACTTGTGAGCCGAGTCGTCCCCGCCGTCGAGATAGACCGCCGCAATCACCGACTCGAAAACGTCGGCCAGCAGCGAGGGGGGGACGGTCGGGTTGGTGGTCATCCCTTTGCCCAGAATGAGAAACTCCTCTAGCCCAAGCGTCCCGCTGATCTTGGCGCATGTTTGGCGGCTGACCACGACCGACTTGATTTTTGTCAGGTCGCCCTCCAGATAATCGGGGTATTGGCGGAAGAGCCGCTCGCACACCACGGCCCCCAAGATGGCGTCGCCGAGAAACTCCAGCCGCTCGTTCGAGGCCAACCGGTGCACTGCCCCGGAGGAATGCGTCAGCGCCGAGCGCAAAAGCGACTTGTCGTGAAACACGTACCCGATGCGTTCCTCACACCTGGACAAATACTCGACCAACTCGGTGTCGAGGGGGGGACTAGAACTGGAATCCATGGTTGGCAATCCTGGGCGAGCCAAGCCCGCTGTCAAACTGACCCATCGAGCGCAAAGCTAGCAGGGATTGGGTCTTTTGTCAACGCGGTCGGCCGCTGCGGGCGGTTTGCGCGGATCGCCGGTTTGCCGCAATACCGTTGAATCATGGCCCGCAGGCGCGGTCTGGCAGCGTTCGGCGCGGGTCTGCCGACCCCGCCGAGAAAGGACCGATGGTCTCCCACCGCCCCCTGCGAGCGGGTGCAGGAAC
>CAYZWG010000038.1:18544-21466 GCA_964481605.1 uncultured Planctomycetaceae bacterium | reverse complement strand
GTGTCGAACGGATCGAGGATGCGGATCAACTCTTCATTGCCGGGCGGAATCTGGACGTGCTCGCCGGCTCCCAGCGCCAGGGCCTGGGGCAACCGCCGGACCCATCGCCGGATGAAATCGGCCATCAGGCCGAAGCGTTCCAGGTCGGGCTCGGCCCCGTCGTCGGGCTCGGTCTGGTCGGCTTGCTCGTCCAGCTCGCCCTGGTCGGCCGCCGCGTCCTCGACGGTCCGCTGGGGAGGCTTGAGGGGGGCCATCCCCGGCCCCGGATTCATCACGTAGTCGTTGACGATGATCCGCACGTATTTTCGCCGTGCCCGGCGCCGGGCGGCCTCGTCGCGGGTTTTCAGGTGGATGATCGGCTCCAGGTGCTCGGTCAAAGCGTCGAACACGTCGTCGCGGAGCAGGTAGTCGCGGAGGTAGCGGGCCAGCGAGCCCACGTCGTTCCGATCCAGCCAGGGGCCGCCGTCCTCGTGGGTGGCGATGTATTCCTCCCAGCGTTTGGGCACGGTCACCGTGGCCCACTCGTGGAGGAAGTTGCGCAAGTGGCGGGGAAGGGGGTCGCCGTGCCGCTTGCTGGAGATGTCGGCACAATCGGCCAGTTGCAGCTCGTCGCCGTCGTGAACGCTGAGCGTCTGCTGGATGGCGTGCACCCGGTAGTACGTGTTCCGCGAGTCTTCCCTCAGCCAATCGAGCAGCTTTTGGGCCGCGCGAATGCGTTTTTCCCGATCGAGGTTGGCGTCCGGGTCGACGACCCAGCCACGGGAGAGTTGGAGCAGGCGGTTTTTCAGTTCCAGCACTTCGCCCTGCAACTGGTCCTGCTTGTCGGTGGCCGTGGTGACGGCGCGGATGCCGGCGCTGATCAGCGACAGCCCGCCGTCGCCGTCGCGCATGGCCGCCTCCCATCGCAACTGGGGCGACTTGGTGTAGGTGGCCACCATTTCCGATTCCAGAAACGCCTTGCCTGCCCGCTCCCACTTCTGGGGATCCGCCAGCCGGCGTTCCCGCTCGCTGGTGTCCCAGGTGCCGGGGTAGCGGATGGGGTAGGTGTTGGCAAAGGGCTTGCCCCGCCCGCCGAAATCATTCATCACGTTGCCCAGCGCGTCGACCAGTTGGCCCAGCCGCTGATCGTAGAGCCCCCGGTCGGCGTACTCCTCGCGGTTGCGAAACTCCTCGTCGATGCCGGTCATGCCGATGAACAGGGCGGGCACGTCGTCGCGGACCTTGGTGGGCCAGGCTTTTTCGCCGTAGCGGGCCCGGCCCCACTTGTCGATGTGGTATTTCATCTGGGCGGTCACTTCCAGGTTGCCGCCCCGCGACAAGAGCAAAAGGGTCTGAATCTGCAACTCTTCCGTGTAGCGCTCGAAGAGATAGGCCACTTTTCCCCGCTTGACGATCTCCATCTGCTCCTCCAGCGTCTCGGCGCTGGCGCGTTTGCCCTGCTCGGCCCCCTGGCGGCCGGCCCGCATCCCCGGAATATCGAGGAAGTCCATCTGCTCGATTACCTTCCGCCAGTCGTCGTTGAGCCGGTGGGGCAGGATCGGCATCACCAGCTCAAGCATCGCCCCCTGAATCGTTTCCAGGTCCTCGTTGCCGTCGCCGCTGCCGGGATGGTACTCCAGCACGTGCCATCCGTCCCGCTCGCGGAGGTGAAAATCGTTCCACGAAACCCGGGTGAAACACTTCGACGTGCGGCGTTCGTGGAGCCTGGTCCGCTGGCTGTCCAGCAGGAATCGCACGCCGGCCCAATGGGTCAAGATGGCCGGGTCGTGGTCGCCCAGGCAGATTTTTTCGAGGAAATGGCTGATCTGGGCAAACAGCCCGGTGAGCGAATCCCAGTCGCTCCAGAAGAGCTTGGCGGCGGCGGCGATGTAGCCCTCCTCGCTGAGCGGATAACGGCTCATCAGGCCGCTGAGCACCGCCTCCTTGGCCGGAAACCCGCGGCGGTCGACGCTCCGCATGTAGGAAAAGGCGTCCAACAGGTCCATCCGCCAGCGGCGGTCGACCTGGCTGGCCTCGAACCGGCGGCCCAACTCCTCGAACAACTCCTCCAACTCGGCCTGCTGCCAGGACCGCTCCGGCGTCTGGCATTCGACATGAAACCCTCGCGCCAACACCCGCAGCCACTCCGCCCGGGTCAGCGCCCGAACCATCACCGGGTATTCCGGCGAGACGCTGGCGGCGATCCGGTCCTTGGTGGTGAAGCGGGTAACCAGGGCCGTGGCCTCGTTCGACCCGCTCTGGGGGTTGAGGTCGTTGTCGAAGGAGAGGTCCTTGTAATAGGCCGGCTCGCCATGTTGCTCGTCGCGTCCCAGGGGGCTGTAGGCCTCGCTCTGCGGCTGGAGCACCTGGCCCATGAAAAGGCTCTTGCCCACCTGGGAAGGGCCATACACGGCCGCCGCCACCGGCACCTTGGCCGAGGTGAACAAGTTTCCCGAAAGACGCCGCAGTTGCAGCACCTCGAACTCGTCGCTCTCGGCCACCGGCAACAGATCGACGGCCCGCCGGGCCGGGTTGTGCTCGGCCAGCCAGTCGCACAGGTCGGTCGCCAGGGTCTCGACCCCTTCCGCTTGACGGATCAGATTCCGATCCCGCTCGTCAGGAAATCCCATGCCTCCTCGTCATCCTTTCGCGAAAACTTCACCCGGGAGAGCGTGATGCAACAACTGCCCGTTCCGCGGCAGCCGCCGGCTTCTTGCTGTGCGTTGCGATTCTCCGTGGATCCTCACGAAACCTGCTCGTTACGAAGCTCCGACTTCACATGCTCAATCGGCGCCGCGGGTGCCGCAGGCACAGGAGGCGAGGATTGCGGCGTGGTCGCCCATGCCTCTTGCGGCTACGCCGCCCTGATAGGCGAGCTATCAGGGCCTACCCGCGTTCCCAAGCCGGAGCTTGGGAACGAGAGTCTTCTTGTCTCGGTCCACG
>CAYZWG010000038.1:11244-18444 GCA_964481605.1 uncultured Planctomycetaceae bacterium | reverse complement strand
CGCGTTCCCAAGCCGGAGCTTGGGAACGAGAGTCTTCTTGTCTCGGTCCACGGGTTCCCAAGCCGGAGCTTGGGAACCAGGTTATTTGGGAGGGCGAGGCTCCCGCCGAGCCGTGGCAATCGCATTCACCCTGATTTCCCGGCGGGAGCAGGAGCCTCGCGCTGCCGGTTTTCCGCAACCGAACCAAGTTATCCACCGCCCACGGTCGCTCTACCGCCGGGGCGTTTCTTCCACGATTTTTGATTCCAATCGGAAAGTGAACGGATATTTCTGCACCGATCCGTCGGTCCGCGATCGGGCCTCCAGGATCAGGTTGTAGCGTGCCGTGCGGTCGCCATAGGGAATCCGCGGGCTGCGAAGCTCCACCCGCTGCTGGTCGCCCGCCTCCTCCGAAGCCGTCCATGCCCGTGGCGGCGAACTGCCCCGCGGATACACGCGATATTCCAACGGTCCTTCGGAATCGGCCGCCAGCACTTCCATTGTAACGGAAAAATCGGTTGTTCCGGAATCGAGCGAAGTTGCCACGTGGAGAAACCTTTTGCCCGTCACGCTCACCGTGGCGAAGGCCTCCCGGCCCCGGTAACTCGCCCGAACCTGCGTCGACCCAAGGGATTGCGCGATAAACCGCCGGTCGCCGCCGGGCACCAGCACGGTGGGGTCCACGCTCTCCAGGGGGGCCGAAACCGGATAGGGCACACCACCGTCCTCCGCCGCCAGGGCCACCAAGGGGGGTGTCGATTGCCCCACCTCGATCGAAACATCGGCCGGTTCCAGCGTCAACTCCAGCGAGCCGACCCGCACCCTCGCTACCGTCGTCAGCCGGTCAAACGGCCCGCCCGGGTCCACCGACGTGACGACCACCTCCGCCACACCCGGCGAAAGCCCCCGCAGCCGGCCGTCCGGCTCGACCCGCACCACCGCCTGCCCGGGCGGCACGCCAACCGAGTAGTTGACCGGCCAGGCCGTCTGGCCCGCGCCCGGATCGACCCGCACCACGGAGAACGTGCCCACCTCTTGCGGCGCCAGTTCCAGCGGCTGGGGAAACACCTCCAGCCGGGCCGAACCGGTCACCAGGTTGCCCACCTGGACGAGCAATTCGGGGATCGTCACGCGGGTGCCCAGCCGGGCCGCCAGTCGGACTTGCCCCGGTTTGAGCGGGCGAAGGACGGGGCCCTGGGCGGTCTGCTCCAACGCCACGGCGTCGCCCGTGGGGCTAAACTCCAGTCCGGAGTCGCGAGTCACGTCGCGAACCGTGCCGTCCTCGAAGACCTCCAGCACACGGACGGCACTGGGCGGCGAGTTGACTCCCAGCCGGAGCGTGTCGGGCACGAATCGCAGGTGGTCTCCGCGGCCTTGCGGCGGCAGGTAGACCTCCCCGCCCGGGCGACCCTCCACGACGAGGCCGCCGGGCCGCTCGACCACATAGCCCGGATCGCCAAAAAGGTAGCCCGTGCCGTAACGCTGGTAGCCCGGCCCCAGGATCGTGGTCCGCCCGGGACCGCTCACCACCACCGGGTCGGTCGTCGCGCGCGAGCCGGGCACCACGTGGAGCGCGGCCTCGGCGGTGGCCCCGCCCACTTGGGCCACGATCGAGGTGCGGCCGGGCTGGTCGCCCGCCACCACGTTGGCGCCGACCGTGTGGGCCACGGCGGGATCGGTTGCATGGAGCCGCAGCCCGGCGCCGGGCCGCACCACGCGACGCCGCCCGCCGCGCAACCCCGTCACCTGGTAGACGATCGCCTCACCGGGGTGGATCGTCGCCAGGGCGGGCTCCACGGCAAGCTGCGTCCAGGGATCGTCGCCGACCGAAACCGGCACCCGCCCGGTGAGCCCCCGATAGCCGACGGCCACCTTGGCCGCTCCCGGGCGGATCGCGTCGACCTGGCCCGCGCCGACGATACGGATCGCGCCGGGATCGGCTCCCTCGGCCGAGAGCGTCAGGTCGGGCTGGGGAAACAATGCGTGCGTGCCGCTGGCGCTGCGGCCCAAGACCCGCAGCCGGGCCGTGTCGCCGGTGGACATCGCCAGCCGCGACGGATCGAGCGCCAATGCGGTGATCGGCTCGCTATTGACCGTCAGCAGGGAACGCGCCGCGGTTTTCGCCTCCGGAAGCACGGCCGTCACCTCGGCCGATCCGGGCTGAAGGGCGCAGGCCAGGTTGCCGCGCACGGCGACCGTGGCCGGCGAGGAGCTGGTCAACACGGCCGAGCTGGTGCGGTCCAGCCGCAGCCCATCCCGGGTGACCAGGTAGACCCGAAGGTCCAGCGCCTGTCCCGGCGAAAGCACGCCGCCGGCCGGCTCGATCACCACGTCGCCCTCGACCGTGCCGATCGGCAGCACCCGCACCGTCACGCCGGCCAGCTTGTCGCCCCAGGCGAACGTCACCGGAGAGACGCCCGGCGAGACCCCCACCAGGGCGTGCGTGGCCGGGTCGTAGCGGACGACGCCCGCCAGCGCCGGCGTCACTTCGACCAGCCGGCTGAAGTCGGTATCGCCGCGAAAGACGCTCAAATCGACGCCGATCCGCCGGCTCTCACCCACGTACATCTCGATCGTGTCCTGGTCGACCACCAGGGCGTCGTCGAGCGAGTCGACCACGTCGACCACCGCCGCAGCGCTGGCCACCTTGTCGTACTGCGCCGTCACCGTGCTTTGTCCCAGGCCCACGCCGGTCACCACCGGCCCGCTCACCCGGGCCACCTGGTCGTTGCTGCTGGTCCAGCGCATGCCGCCCAAGCCGGTGAGCTTGCCCACCGAGTTGCCGCCCTGATAGCCGATCGCCTCCAGGGTGGCGCTTTCGCCGGGCAACAGCCGGAGGGGCGCCGGGGCCAGACGAAGTTCGTCGATCTCCACCTGGGGCGTCACCGTCACCCCCAGCCCCGCGGTCGAGGCCACGCCGTCGAACTCCGCCTCGACGCTGGTGGTGCCGGCGGCCAGACCGATCATCTGGCCATCGGCAAACGCGACCGGGCCTCGCAGCGAACCATCCGCCAGCCGCATCGTGGCCTTTTTGGTAACCATGCGGACAAAACCGTCGGCGTATTCGGCCTCGATGCGAAAATCGTCGAAGTGGGCCCCGATGGGGAACCGCACCCGAGGGCCCTGGTCGCTGACCACGCGCACCTCGACCGGCTGGTCCGCCCGCCGCGGTGGCGGCTGGCTCGTTTGGAAGGGGTCGATCGTCACCGCGTCGAAGCGAACCGTCCGCCCGCCCACCCGGGCCGAAAGCCACTGCCGGTAGCCGGGCTGCTTGGCCGTGAGCACGCCGTCCCGCCAGCCGACGTATTCGTTCTCAAAATCCTGGGGCCAGCGGACCTCGGCCGCCGGTTCGGTCTGGTCGCCTTTGCGGAGCACCACGCCGTAACGCTGCCGGCAACCGATCGGCACGTAGCGGCCCTCCGGCTCGCGAACCAACTCGAGCACCACGCTCGGGTCGGAGGCGTCCAGCGACGGCCGCACCGGGTCGATCCGGCAAACCGCTTCCCGGCCGCCATAGCGGGCGGTCAGGCGGGTGGTGCCGGTCTGCTCGGGCAGGGTCAGCGCCGGCCGCAGGCTGGCCCCCGGCGGCTGCCACGCCAACTCGCCGGGCACCTCCCAGGCGACCGCGTCGGGGCGGACCTCCTTCCACTGTTTTGAGCCGGACCACTGCGCCTCGACCGACAACGCCAGCGTCTGACCCGGGGCCAGCTTGGCCTCGCCGGGAACCACCCGCAAGGCCGCCGGCGGGTCGGCCGCCACGACCTCGATCCTGGCCGTCGCCGCACGGCTGAGATAGGGCAGGTAGCCGGCCGCCATCTCGAACGGCGCCGCCGGACGTTTTCCCACCACCAGCGGTGGGCGCCAGGAGACCGCCTCGGGGCGCTCCAGCGAATAGCTCACGCCGGGACCCGCCATCGCCGCCCGCTCGACCCGGTCGTTGTGCAGCCCTTCCAGGTAGAGCCGCACGGTGCGCCGTTGGTCCACCGTCAAGGGGAGATCGTCGGGCTCCAGCACCAGCCGAGCCTGGGACGGCTCGACCACGATCAGGTCCACGCCGGCCGAGCCGTCGCTGGCCGGGTGCGTGGCGGTCACCGTGGCTTCGCCCGGCGCGGCGGCCCGAAACGCGCCCGTGGTGCCATCGACGTCGACCACGTCGGACGAGGAACTCTCAAACTTGGCCAACTCGGGCACCAGCTCGACGTCGCCCCGGGGACCGACGCCGTAAAGCTCGATCTGCCCCGGCTCACCCACCAGTCGCAAGGTTCGCTCGAGCATCGCCCGAAGGTCGACCGGGCCGGGCTCGACCGAACGAAACGCCACGCGGTTGGAGACGTTGCCGAAATACCCGGCCGAAACCTGCAAGGGACCGGCCCCGGCGGCCAGCGCCGCCACCTTGTGTTCGCGCAGCTCGAGGCCCGGCGGGTCCAACTCGACCGGCTGGCGGTTCCACGCCAGCCGGTCGGGCAGGACCTGCACCCGCAGGCCGTTGCCGTAATTGGCCCATGCCTCCAGGGCGAGCATCTGTCCCAGGGGCAGATCGACCGGGCCGGGCGGGGTCAATTCGAGCCGCAGGGGGGCCACCAGCACCTCCACCGGAACCGCATCCTTGAGGTTGCCCAGCCGCAGGGCCAACTGCTGCGGATCGCTTGCCTCGGTGGGGTTCACGCCGTGGATCACCAGGGTCGCCGCGTTCAACCGGGCATAGCGCGGCGAGGGCGCGGCCTCCACCTCGAGCCGGTCGGGAGCCAGCTCGATTCGCCGGCCGCCGGCCGTCTCGCCATGAACCGGCACCGGCTTGGCGTGGTCCACCGGAACGGCGACCTGGGGCGGCCAAACCGCAATCGCCCGGAGATCGGCCTCGCGGACGGCCACCTCGACGGCCCGCGACTGCCCGCCTTGCCGCACGGTGACCCGGGCGGTCCCCTCGGCGCGGCCGACAAGCCGCTGGTGGGGCGAAATCTCCACCACGCTCGGGTCGGAGCTTTCCACGGCCACCGCCGCCGAGCGGGGCGAGGCGATGCTCAGGTCGGCGATCTCGCCGACCGCCATTTCCAGCGACTCCGGGGCCACCACCAGGGCCTCCACGCCGGGGGCCGGGGCCACGCGAAAATCCAACTCGCCGCTCAGCCGGCCGTCGAACGTGGCGCCCAGCCGGCCGCTGCCCGAGCGGTGCCCTGCGAGCCGTCCCCGGCGAACCGATGCCAGCGCGGACGGCTCCACCCGCAAATCGAGCCGCGACGACCCCAGCACCGAGTAGCGGCGGCCGTCGGCAGCCACCGCGTCGATCGTCAAACGGGCGGCACGGCCCAGCGGCACCGGCTCGGGCCGGACCGCCAGTTCCAGCGATTCCAGCGGCACGTCGGCCACGCTCACGTTGGCCGAGGCCTCGAGATACTCGATCCGATACCAGGTGCCGTCGGCGGCTTGCTTCCGTCCGCCGGCGGCTTGATCGTTCTCGGGCGGCTGGGCGGGGCGGCGGACCGGATACCGCGCCGTCACCGTCGTCGTCCCGGCGGCCAGTCCCTCCACCCGCCCGTCGTAGGCAAAGGCGATCCCGTCGTTGCGGGCGACCCACACGGCCGAATCGGTCAGATCGGCCGTCGCGCCGCCCGCGTAATGTCCCCGCAATGCCAGTCGTGCCGTGGTGCCGGGGCTCAACTCGACCAGCGCCGGCTCGATCGTGATTCGCTCGGGCAGGCCGGGCGGTTGAACGGTCACCCTCACCGTCGCCCGCCGCCGGCCATAGTAAAATCGCACCAGCGAGGTCCCCGCGCCGGCGGCAACCGCTCCACTGCCGAAGCGGTCCGGCCGCACCACCCGGGGATCGTCGGCCACGGCGACCGCCGCGTCGCCGACGTCCCGTTCGCCCCATCCGAACAGCCCGGGGCGTTTCACCTCGAAGGCGATCCGGCTGCCGGCCGGACCGGTCCACTGGCCCGGCACGACGCGCAACCGATGACGGCCCAGATACCACCAGGCCGCCCCCGCCGCCAGCAGCACGAGCAGCACAATCCAAACGGCCGGCACCCCCCGCCGCTTGGGCTTCTTCGTGGGAGTGGGCAGGGCCGCCTCGCAAGCCGGACACTTGGGGCTCTGGCCCGGTCGCCGCACAAACAGCAGATTGCAATCCTCGTCGGCACAGACGACGGTGGGAGCGGGTTGCTGATCGATCCGCTGGTAGCCCCAGCACCAGACCAGCCGCAGCCGGCCCAACACGTCGCGGTAGCAAAAGAAATAGTTGCCGCGGTCGGGGCGGTGTTCGTCGTCGACCAGTTCGCGGAAGCCGCGGCGGAGCACTTCGAGCAGAAGCCGCTCGGTCGAATTCTCCGCTTTCGCCTCGGCCAGGCGCTGGCCGATCGCCTCCAGGTCGGCCGCCAGCGGTCCCTTCAGGTCCTCCTCGCCGGCCGGCCGGCAGACCTGCTCCTCCAGCCGGCCGCCCTGGTCGTCGCGGGCGTAGAAATGGACCGACTCACCCTCCCACTCGGGCTCGGCGGCAAGGCCCTTGAGCCACTTGAAGACGATCCGGCCGTTGGCGTTGGCCGAGTCGAGCATGGGCACGCCGGGTTCCAGCGCGACAGGCCGAAAATCGCGAGCGGCAGGGGACAGATCGACGCGGACAAATCGTCTGGCCATGGGTCAGTCCCGCGATGGAGTAGCCCCGGCGGAGCGTACGAGCCGCCGCCGGACAAATCTGCCGCTAGGATACGGCAGCACGCCGATGACGTAAATCAGGGCGGGCCAAGACGTTGGTCAAAATACGTCCCGCCTCTCCCCGTTCCCCACCCGATAAGATATGGTGAATCGCCGTTGCCGGCTATCTTTCCAGGTTATTCGCTCCGTCCAAAAATCGCAAGCCTAAGCACCAAAACGACTTGGCGCCTGCGGACCGAATTCCTGGTATGATAGCCCGAAGCCGCACCACGGCCTGCGGCCGATGACGTTTTCTCGAAAGGGCCTAAGTCGATGTCGTTGCGACGCTTCGTCTACTACAGCGCCGCCCTGGCGGGCTGGGCGGCACTGGGCGCTTGGCTGATCGTCGAAAGGCCGCTGGCCTATCTCGGCTCGCTGGGCAATACGGTCTGGGCAATCGACTTCTGGGCGATTCTGGCGGCGGCCTTGGCCACCGGGGTCCTGGGCGCCGCCGTGGGGGCGGCCGTGAATTGGGTGGCCGGGGCCGCCAACACCGCCTGGCGGCGCCAACTCGCTCGTCTCTTGGCCGGG
>CAYZWG010000038.1:0-11144 GCA_964481605.1 uncultured Planctomycetaceae bacterium | reverse complement strand
GGGTCTCCCGACCCCGCCGAAAGCAGAGCCCCACCCTCGGTCCCAAGCCCCCCCCACCCTCGGTCCCAAGCTCCTGCTTGGGACCGCATCCGACGCGAAGCTCTGCTTCGCTGGGGCCGACGCCACACGCCACGCCGGTGGGTTCCCAAGCTGGAGCTTGGGAACCAGTAGGGCCGGCAGGGTCGGGAGACCCGCGCCCAACGCAGAGGCGTGGAATCGACATAACCCCAAGTTACGAAAAGGTTTGACGAGACTGCTTCGTGCGGGTAGGCTGGAAGAGTCGAGGCCCATCGGGCCCCACCGGCGCCGAGGTCGCCGTCGACCCTTATCTGGCGGCCGTTTCCCGGCCGCCAACACGATTTCCGTTCGGTTGAGTGCCCCCCTGCTGGAATCCGTCGCATGGACACGGTGAAAACCTCCCCGGCTGGCCGTCGACGCTTCCAGGCGGACGGCTCTGCCGGAATCCGGGCATGGTGCTGTGTGGCGATCGTTTGCCTTGCCGTGCGGCAACCGGCCCTGGCCGATCTGCCCGCCGCGGAGGTCCCCGGCAATCTCCAGCAGGCCGACGAGCTGGCCCGGGCCTACGTCGAGGCGTCGGTCGAGCGGACGCGGCTGCAAGCGGGCAATGCGTTCCTGGCCGAGGAACTCCAGCGGTTGGAGATACCGGCCGAGGGCGAGGCGGCCGTCCCGGCGATTCTTGCCGAACTGACCCAGGTGGACGCCGAGATGCGGCGCACGTTGGCCGACCTGCTCGACTCATCCGCCGCCCCGCTGGTCGACGATCTTCACCAGGTCGACGCCGAACTGGACCAGCGGTCCCGCCAGGCGGAAGATGTCTGGATCGCCCTTCGGGCCGAGCGGAACCGTGCCCTGCTGCTGCTGTCGAGAATTCGCGGGAGCCGGCGAGTGGCCGGCCAACTGGCCTCGCTGTTGAGCGTCGACAAGCGTTGGTTCTGGCTGTTCGGCGTGGTTGCCGTGGCCACGCTGTTGGGGCTGGTCTGCCACGACCGGCGCCACGACCTCCGCAGGCGACTCAACGGCGGCCGGGCCAAGGCGATGGGGCTGTCCAAGTTCCTGGCGGCAACGCTGGTGGTGTTGGCCGGGGCCACGCTGGCCACCTTCCTGATGGGGGATCGTATCTACGAAGCGCTCTTGAGCGTGGGCACCGGCGGGGGGACGTCGCCGCGGCGGGCCCTGCGGGCCGAGTTGGCCGAAGTGGAGGCCCAGCGCGATGTTCTCGCCCAGCGGCGGCAGGAGTGGGAGAGCCGCTACGAATCGAAGCTGGACGCATTTCGCCGCGCGCTGGGCGAGCATCTTCCCGCCCGGAATCGGCTGCCGGTACGCTACAAACAGTTCCGCCGGGATTTGTTGGGAGTGACCGAGTCGCTGGCCGTGCTGGGGACCCTGGCCGGGTCGATCGAGGCCGATCGCGCGGAGCTGACCGGCCTGGTGGCCCAACTGAAGGAACAGACCCAGACCGCCGCCTGGTATCTGCGCGTGCAGAATTGGATTCGCGGCCTTTTGGGGGCGGCCTTGCTGGGGCTGGCCGTCAGCGGGGGCCTGCTCTATCGCCGCGGCGTGGCGGCCCGGCGCCGCCACGTGGCCGCCACCTGCCCGCTCTGTCTGGGCGTGGGCCGATTGCGGCCCGTGGCGGAGCCGCCATCGGAGACGGAAGCCCCCGAGCTGCGGGTGGTGCGGTGCCAAAACGTGATCAGCCGGGAGCCGTACCAGGAGTGCGACTTCTTCTTCAAGGAGGCCTACCGGCCGATGACGAAGCTCTGCTTTCCCACGCTGGGGATTCCCCAGGCGGGCAAGACGCACTGGCTATCCATGGTCTATTGGGGCTTGAACCGCGGCAACTATCCCAAGGCCGTCCAATTCGAGAAGGTCAAGTCGCGGAGTTCGGAAGACTTCGATCGGATCGTGGAGGAAATCCTCCGCACGCGGATTGGCACGGCCGCCACGCAGCAGGACCGTATCCCCCACCCGCTGGTATTCAATTTTCGCGACCACGATCCGCTGGGCTGTTCCAACGTGCTGGTCAATATTTTCGACTATTCGGGCGAGGTGACCTCGGAAATGGGGGCCGACGACTATCGCCGCCGCCGGGCACTGGAGGGGGACGGCTTCTTCTTCTTCCTCGATCCGACCTATCCCAGCGAAACCCAGGCCAAGGCGCTGGCCGATTTCCGCGAGGACTTGCGGCTCGTCAAGAGAATTCGGGCGGGCCGACAGCTTCGCACGCCGGTGGCGCTTTGCGTTTCCAAGATCGATCTTCTGGCCGGGCAGGGCTACACCTTGCCCGACGGCCGCGACGCCATTGCCCAGTTCTACCAGGACCTCAGCCGGATCGACCCTTCCGGCGAATCGACCCGGCGGAGTGTGATCGAGGCCCGCTCGCGGCTGACGGCGGAGCTGCGCGACACGATTTGGCCGGGCTGGCGGATCGAGCGCCAGATCGGCGACCTGTTTGGCGGCCGGCTGGCGTTTTTTCCGCTCACGCCGGTGGGCTTAGACGGCCGCGGGGAGACCGACTTGAGCCTGCGGACGATTTCGCCCTTCGGGCTGTTGGAACCGCTGCTTTGGTTATTGGAGATGAACGGGTATCCTGTGCTCGGATAGGAGTGGAAACGGTTGCCCGGTGGGGTTGCCAAGTTTTGCCGCCTGCGTACCCCACTTTGCCGAACGAGAGAACGACCGATGTCCTGGCCGTTGGCTTCCCATTTCAGCGCCATGTTGCAGAGTCCCCGGCTCGCCTTCCGCGATCCCCAGTTGCGGCAGTGCCGGATTACCAAGGACCAGCGCAACCAGCCGCGTCCCTGGTCGGGGGCGTTCGCGGTGGTGTACCAGGCCTTTTCGGCCGAGGACGGCCATCCCTTCGCGGTTCGGGTGTTTACCACGGAGTCGCCCGAGCGGCGCGAGCGTTACGAGGAAATCAGCGGCTACCTGAAAACGCGGCGGCTGGATTGCCTGGTCGATTTCGAGTATCGCGACGACTCGATTCGCTCGGGCGGCGACGGCAAGTGGTATCCGCTGATCGTGATGGACTGGGTGGAGGGGGAGACGCTCTTTCGTTGGACCAGGGCCCGCTGCCTGGCCGGCGACGGCGCGGCCTTGGCCGAGGCGGCCCGCCGCTGGGTCGAACTGATCGCGGAGTTGGCCGACGCTCGTATCGCCCACGGCGACCTGCAGCACGCCAACGTGATGGTGACCGCCGCGGGCGAGTTGAAACTGGTGGACTACGACTGCATGTGCGTTCCCTCGCTGATCGGGCGGCGGAACCTGGAAGTCGGCGTGGAACCCTACCAGCACCCCCAGCGGAATGCCGGTACACACCTTTCGCTCGACCTGGACCATTTCTCGGCGCTGGTGATTTACGTGGCCCTGCGGGCGTTGTCGTTGAATCCGTCGCTTTGGGCGAAATACGTGGAGGGTCCGGAGCACGACAAGCTGCTGTTTCGCCGCGAGGACTTCGAGCGGCCCCAGGCCAGTCCGCTGTTTCGCGACCTGGCCCGGCTGGGCGATGCGGACGTGCGGGATTTGGGCCAGCGGCTGATCGCCTTGGCCCGGGGTCCGATGAGCGAGGTGCCGCCGCTGTCGCAGTTGGCCAACTCCTACGCGAAGATCGAGGAGTTGCTCACGGCCGGCGAGTGGGACGCGGCGGTCAAGCTATTGAATCGTCGAGGCCAGTTTCGCGACGCGCCGCAGCACCTGGTGCCGCTGATCCACCAAGCCTACGAGCACTTCTGCCGCGGCAAGGCGTGGGAGGAATTCCGCCAGATCCGGCCCGAAGCGAGCGAAATCCACGACCGCCGGGTGGTCAACGCCTGGAACGAAGCGTTGTTCGACGGTTTCGAGCCGGCCGAAAAGCAGCGGTCCCGCCTGAAGCGGGCCCGGCGCAATGTGCGGCTGCTCGACCGGCTGCACCACCAGGTGCAGAAGTCGCCCCAGACGACCAGTCTGGACGAGGAAAAGGGGATTTTGGAGACGGCGGCGCGGCTTCCCCCGCGGTACAAGTACGCCCTGAAATCCCGGGTCCAGCGGGCCCGGCGTTGCGTCGAATCCGTTTCCCGCCTGTTGAAGATCATGGCGGATGGTGGCGGCGAGCCGGAGATCGCGGCGGCCTGGGAAGCGGTCGGGAAGGCCAATTCCAAGCGGCTTGTCCCCCGGCGGCACTACGGCCGGATCGAACTCGCCTTGCGGCGGGCGGCCATCCTGCGGCCGCTGCGGCGCCTGGCGGGCCAGACCGCCGCCGACCGTGTCGACCGCAAACTGCTGGCCGTCTGGAACGAGGAACTGCTGGACGGCTGCGAGGAAGCCGCGCCCTGGCGGCCGCGCTACCGCGAAGCCGTGGCCAGGCGAGAAATCCTCGCCCAACTCGAATCGGCACTTCAAGCAGAAGCGGAAGTTCGCGCCGTCGAGCTTTTGGCCGAGCCGCTTCTGGCCGGTTATCCGCTACCGGACGGCTGGCAGCCGGCGCTGGAAGCCGCCCGCGAGGCCGTGGCGCAAATGCAGCGGCTGGAGAAGCTGCTCGACGACGACCGTCGGGCGGGCTTCCTGGATGTTTTCGACGCGCGGCTGGTGCGAAAGCACGCCCAGCGTTTCCAGTCCCGACAGCGGCGGCTGGCCCGCTGGACCGAGTCGGAGGTTCTGCCTGCCCGGCATCTGGGCTTGCTGCCGGCGGTGGGCCGGGCCAGCCTGGTGGCGTTGGAGTCGGACGCCGGTCGCTACCGCTGCCGTTGGACCTGGCCGCAACCCCGATTCGCCGACCAGTGTGTGTTGGGGGTTTCGCCCCAGGAGCCGGGCGCGTGCGACGAGCCCGACGACCTCGATCTGCTGGACCGCCAAGTGATTGCGCGAGAGGAGTGGGAAACCGGGGGCGGCAGCCGGGTGATCGCGTGTCCGGAGCGGTTCGCCGGTTGCTACGTGGTCGTCTGGGCCGTGGTCGACCTGGGTTTTCACTCGTTTTTCAGCCAGCCCTTGGTGTTGGGCCGCTTGGACCGGGACCAGCCGCAGAGTCCCTGGCGAGGTTTTCGCTTTCTTTCCCCGGCCCGCGGCAAGCCGGCGGTCCCCGAAAAGGAAGGGCCCGAGGCCTCGACGGAAAACCAGCCATCGTGAGCAGGAACCATCCGACCGTCACGGATTTTAGGGAGGGTCAGTGGCCAAGGATAATCCCCACCGGGCTTGCCCCGGTGGATTGCGGGTTTGACAACTACGGCGGGGTCGGGAGACCCACGCCGAACGGGGAGGCCTCGACGGAAAACCAGCCATCGTGAGCACGATCTACCAGATCTACTGCACTCACTGCACCCACGGCAGCTCGGCCCTCCAACGTCGCCAGGACGAGTTGGCCGGGCGGATGCTGGGCTACAGTGTTCGGGCGGGGTCGCTGGAGGGCGAGGCCCTGCGCCGCTGCTACCGCCAGATCGAACGCTACGTCTACTACCATCTTCCCCGGGATACCCCGGGCGAGGCCAAGCTGCGGCTGGCGGCCGCCGACGCCCCGCGGCGGCTGATCTACCTGCCCGCCACCGGGGGACTCCAGATCGTGGGCCAGGTCTGTTACCGCCAGCGCGACACGGAGGGTCGCCCCGGGGCCTATTTCGCCCACCTGCTGTTTTGCGAAGCGGAGGACAACCACGATGCCTGGTCGATCCTCGACGCGCTGGGGCTTTACGGGGCGGCGGGCTGGGTGGAAGAGGATTCCCCCGAGATTCCCTTCCTCCTCCCCACGCTCGATTCGCCCCAAGCGCTGCTCGCCGGCGGGCGGCCCGCCGTCGACGAGGGCGTGCTGGAAAGTTTTTTGCAAGCGCCGGCCGGCGGCCCTTTCGACGACCCGGCCGGTGTGATTCCCCCGCGGTGGCGCCAGGCCGAGCCGACCAGCCGGGTGGAATTGCTCTTTCGGGCGCTGCGGGGACTGTTGGACGTGGGTCAGGGCACCCGGCCCGAACCGCTGCTCTTGGTGGTCGAGCCGGAGTTGGCCGCGCTCGTGTTCTACGGCATTGCCCGGCTGTTGCCGGCGGGAAGCTTTCGCGACGGGCTGAGCTTTTCCACTTATGAGCCCAACGCCGACCGGCAGCCGGTGACGCTGGCGGCCACGGTATTCCACGACGCCCGGGCGACCGACCTCCACCGCGACGCCTACCGGGGACGCGGTTTTACGATCAACACCTTCGGCCACCACAGCACCGAGTTGCGCAACCCCCAGGCGGTCTATGCCGAATCCATCCTCCGCGATCTGCTGGAGGAGGGCGGCGAGGCGGTCGATCGGCGGCTGGCGGATTGTCGCGCGGCGGGAGCCCGTCGGGCCGAGGACCTGGAGTCGTTGGCGCTGGTCGAGCGGGCGCTGGCCGGGTTGTTTGACCAGCCGCGCTCGTCGCCGCCGGCCGTTTGGAAACAGAGCCCCATGGCCCGCGACTTTGCCCGCCGCCGGGTGGCCGAGCGGCTGGACGCGGCCGACGATCCGCGGCGGCTGTTGACGCCGCTGGTGGGCCAGCCGGGGCACTTCGCCCTGGTGGATTTGCTGGCCGGCGGGGACCGGACCGGGGCAGTTCGGCCGGGGCTCGACTTCCTTCTGGAGACACTGCCGGCCGAGCGGATCGCCTGGGTGCTCAAGCTGGCCGATGTTTCCACCCGGAGCAAGGTCGATCTGCTGGTGGGCCAGGTAGTGCGGACCTCGAAGCTTCCGCCCGGCTGCGACTTTCTCTGGCCCCAGGTGGGATCGCCGGGGCCCGGCGGGGAGGCCGCGGTGCCGCTGGTGCACCAACTGTTGGCCCGGCTGGAGCCCGCTACGGCGGTCGCCTTCTACCGGTCGGCGAGAGAGCGCCACGGCACGGAGTTTCTGCTGGCCTTGCGGGCGGTTTGCCGCGGCAACTCGGCCAAGTTTGCCGCCTGGACCGCCGTTCTCAAGGAAGCCCACTGCGCGGCGATCGTCGCCCTCTGGGAACGCTTGGGGCCCGATTTGTTCGCGGGATACCCCCACGGCGAACCGGCCCTGGGCTGCCATTTGCAGGCGATCCTCCGCTCGCTCCCCCATCAGCCGGAGGAGTTTCAGAAACGTTTCGACCTGCTCTCGGCCGGCCGACAGCTCTTGCCCGAGGAGCAAGACCGCCAGCGGCTGGCCGCGTGGTCCGACTGCCGGCGGGCGATTCTCGACGTCGGCCGGCAACAGCTCGAACATTCCGGCGGGATGCGGCTGCGGCCGGTCAAGTCGCTCGAAAACGCCGCCCGCCGGTTGGCCCAGGCGGCCGCGCGTGCCATGCCCGAATCGGTGTTCGACGACGATCGGCAAGGATCGGGCAAGGCAGACGCGTTGCGGCGGATCGCGACGGAGTTGCTCGCCGGCCGCGAGCTTCTGCCTCCCCACATCTGGCAGCACGAGGCCTTGTGGAAAAAGATCGGTTGGTGGTTTGAGATGGGCAACTGGCTGTCGGCGCCGCTGGGCCGACTGGCCGCCGGCGTGGGCAAGCGGCGGCAGCGGTGGATCGCCCTGGGCACCGGGGCCGCCGTGCTGGTTGCCGCGGGGGCTGTGATCAGCCTGGCCCGCGTTCGCTTCCGAGACGGTTCCCGCGGGGGTCTTCGCGTGGAGCACGTGGCCGATTCGCGCGGGGAAGCAGCCCCGAGCGAACCGGGCCCGCCTGGCGGCCCGCCTGGCGGCCCGCCAGGGCCGGAGGTTGACTCGCCCGATGCGGCCGTGGAGAGGGAAGCGGCGATCGAGTACGAGCCGATCGAGTATCTTCCCCTGCCGGCGGACACTGCGGGGACCGGGGCGGCGGATGCCGGCGACGGAACGGTGACCGCCGCGGCAGCGGGAACGCAATCCTCGCATTCCTCTGGCGAACCATCACCCGGCCCGGATTCCGCGGCGCTGAACGAGGGTCTGGCGGCCCGGCCGAAACCGCCGGCGGTGCCGCTGGCCGTTCCACCCGAGCCGGTCCTGACCGTATTGAAGGGCGATTTCAAGGCCCAAGAGAGGCCGGCCCGCGGCTTGAGCCCGCCGGCGATTGCCGTCGTCCGGCCGATGGTGACCGGGCCGGGCGGGCGGCCGCTGCCCAAGTGGGTCCGCCAACGGTTCACCCTGGCGTGTCTGGTTACCTGCAAGACGCCGGGGGCCGTGACGCGGAGGGAACTGGCGGATATCGACATCCAGCGCGACACCGAGATCTTCGACGGCACCGACTGGGTTCTGTTGCAGTTCCGTTTCGATCGCAACGCGGCGGGTTCGGACGAGCAACCCCGGACCGTGGCCTTCGTCGAGGCTGGGACGAAGATTCCGGTCCGTCCGGGCCGGCAGTACGAGGTTAAGCTGGAGCTTTCCCAGGCAGCCTTGGACGCCTTGAAGCCGCTGGCCGATTCCTCGCGAGATGAGGGTCCGTGACTGCCCCATGAGTGTTAAACCGCTGTGGATTCTGACCGCCGGATGCGCGCCGTTGGCCGTGCTCACCGTGATGAGCTTCGCCGAATTGGCCACGGTGGAGCGGCAATTGCCGACCGCCGGGTTCAAGAGCCGGGCCTTGGCCGACGATTTTTCCACCGCTGCCGTGGCCCGCCAGGTTGCCGGCGACCTGCCCGTCTGCAAGGCGATGGCGGGCGGCCGATTCTGGGAAGGCGATTCCCTCGTGCCGCCGGCCGACGCCCCCTCGCCGGAGCGTCTTTCCACCTGCGCTGAGCACTGGGACGCTTGGCGCCGCGCCTACGAGCTGGTCGACAATATCCTCTCGGCCGAGCACGGCGGGCGAAGCGGCGACGTCGAGCAACTCCGCCAGACGGTCAACCGGCTGGCCGAACTGAAACGCACGGCACAAAAGGAAGCCCCCCTGGGAGTGGCCCGGCTGTTGAGAACCCTCGATCGACGCAGCAGCGAACTGGCCGGAGATATCCGCCGGCTGGAACAGCGCAAGGAAGCGATGGTGATTCTGGGCAAAGCACGGGTAGCCTTTCAGGAGAATCGCTTTGACGAGTGCTTGCTGCTTTGCGATCAGCTCTTGGGGACGTATGCGGACGCGCTGGACGAGGCCGACCTGGCGCGACTCCGCGTTCTTCGCGGCCGGGCCGTTTTCTGGAACGACGCCGGGCGGCTGGCCGCCGACTTGAAAAAAGCGGAATCGCCCAGCCGCAAACAGTCGCTGTTGGCGGCGTTTCTGGGCACGTATGCCGATCAGCGCGACAGCACGGCGAGCCAGCGGGGGCTGCTGGACGACTGCCGCCGGCGGCTGGCGGCGCTGGAGGCCGCCCTGCTCGAGGCGGAGCGAAATCGTGCCGCCAGGCAGCCGCTCGACGCGCTGCGAACCGACCCGCCGGAGACCTTTGCCCAACGCCTGGCGCGGGCCGTGGCGATCCTCGATCGCTATCCCACGCCCCAGGTCCGAGCGGAACTGCGGGCGCTGGTGCCGGGCTGGGTGGAGGCGTTCGTGCCGCCCGAGCCGCTGGAGGAGCCACCCGAGTTGGAAGAGGTCGAGACGAGCGATGGCCGCCTGCTGCGGGGGTTCTTCGAGCGCGTGCCCCGGCAGGGCGAGCCGCTGATCGGCTACAAGCGATACGCCACCAAGGAAGAACGGCAAAACCCCCGCGTCAATGCCGGCACCTACCGGGCGGACCAGCTTCGGGGTGTGCCGGGGCCGACCCTGCCGCGACAATGCCTCAACCGCTACGAGGAGGCCCGCCGCAGAGTTCTGGCACATCCCCAGCAGCGCCAGGCGTGGGAGCAGCTTGCGGCCACGTGCGAAGCGATCGAGGCCGAGCTGCGGATTTACCACGCCAAGGCGGGGTCGGGGTCGAAATCGTTTTCCCTTGCCCGCCAAGGGCAGTTTGCCCGGGAGGTGCTCCGGCAGACCACGTGGGCGGAGTTGGAGACGCTCTTCGGCGAGTAACACCCGGTTGTGGCGAGGGCGAAATGCCGATATACCGAGGAGAGACAACGAGGTGCCTGCGGAGTAGCCGTAGGGTGCGTGCTCGCACGCACGTCGTCAATCTGGTTCCCAAATCCATCTGGTTCCCAAATCCATCTGGTTCCCAAGCTCCGGCTTGGGAACCCGCCGGCGAAGCAGGCGTTCGCGCCCAGTGCGGTCCCAAGCTGGAGCTTGGGACCGAGGGATAAACCGGACCGAGGGGTGAAAGAAAATCTGGTTCCCAAGCTCCAGCTTGGGAACCCGCCGACTGCGGGAGATGCCGAGGTAACATGTCGCGCCCAACGTACACGCAAGAGATCAGCCGGCAGAACAAAGCCTGCTTCCTGTTCCTGCTCGACCAGTCCTTCTCGATGGAGGAGCCTTTGGGAAACTCCTCCAACCGGAAATGCGACGAGTTGGTCACGGCGATCAACGGCTGGCTGCAAAACATGGCCATTCGCGCCAGCGGCGACGAAGGGATCAAGGATTGGATGGACGTGGGCGTGTTCGGCTATCGCACCGATCGCCACGCCAACCCGATCATCGAGTCGGCGCTCATGGGGCCGCTGGCCGGCCGGGCGTTCGTTTCCATTACGGAGGTGGGGGGCTGCCCGGCCCGGATCGACAACCGGGTGCAATACATTCCCGACGAGGCCACGGGCGAGATGATCGAGGTTCCCTGCGAGGTGCCGGTGTGGGTCGATCCGGTTACCGAGGGGGGCACGCCGATGTGCCACATGTTTTACCACGCCCACGGCATCCTCTCGCAGTGGATTCAGCAGCATCCGGCCAGTTTTCCTCCCATCGTGGTCCACATCACCGACGGCGAATCCCAGGACGGCGACCCCATCGCCTATGCCGAGGCGGTAAAGAACCTGGCCACGCAAGACGGCAACGTGCTGCTATTGAACTGCCATCTTTCCATGACGGCGGCCGACCCCTTCATGTTTCCCGCCCACGACGAGGGACTGCCCGACGAGTTGGCCCGGGTGCTGTTCGAGATGTCCAGCGTGCTGCCCGACCCGTTCGTCCGCCACGCCGTGATGGAAGGCTTCGACCTTCAGCCGGGAGCTCGGGGGATGGCGTTCAATGCCGACATGGTCTGCCTGATCCAATTCCTCAACATGGGAACCCAAGCCGCGCCCGGGCTGCGCTAGCGGCCCCTCGTCGCTAGTAGGGCCGGCTGTGCCGAGCCGAAACGTGGCTGGCACTGTGAAACGCGGCAACCGGCCGGCACAGCCGGCCTTACGGAAACCA
>CAYZWG010000037.1:0-21590 GCA_964481605.1 uncultured Planctomycetaceae bacterium | reverse complement strand
TCAAAGGAGTGGAAAGCGGGGCGGGTTCGCCTCTTGTGCCCGTGATTGGGCATCAGGCAATAGCCGCAAATCGGTATCGGCCGCACGTTGGGCGGTTTTTTCACCAGGACTTCGAAGGCTTGATGGCGGCTGTCCTTGCGGAACAACGGCGTGCGCCGCACACTACGACGGAACACGTGAAACATCATCCTGCCGGGAGCGACACGAGCAGAGCGAGACACTCTCAGAGGCTAACCCATCCCCGCCTGATTGTCCATCAGCGACCCTGTCCCCCTTTCGTTTTCCGGCCTTTGCGGGAAAGTGTCCACCTCGCCGGCGGGGGACGGGAAGTCGGGTGCTGCTCCGCACACAGCCCGCGGACTGGACTTCGGCCGAGCCGCCGCTAGAGTTTTTTGTGTATCGAAATCTCCGCGGTGCGTGAGCCAGTTTCGTCAAACGAGTTGAAAGGAAAGGCCAATCGCATGTTGAACGAACGTCGCAAGCTGCTGAAGATGGTGGCCGCCGGACCGGCGGGGGCGTTGTTGCTGCCCTTGTTTGCCCCGACCGGGCGGGAAACCTTGGCCGCCGAGGTCGAAAAGTGTGCCGACGCCACCGGCCAGTTGCCGGAAAACGTGATCTACACCCAAGCCCGCCAGGGTGTCTGGAAGGGCAAGGCCGGCTCGCACGTGCCCCTGGTGGAGGTCAAGAAGGTCGACGGCAAGATCAAGCTGAGCCTGCGAACCAAGCACGGAATGAGCCAACGCCATTACATCGTCCGCCACACGGTGGTCAACGGGCTGGGCAAGGTGCTGGGAGCCCACACCTTCCATTGGGACGACGAACCGGTCTCGGAACACGAGATCGAAATTCCCCCGGCCGACTGCGGCAAATCCCATCAACTGTTCGCCATGTCGTACTGCAGCTTGCACGACCTCTGGCTGGTGCAAACGAAGCTGGAAGTGTGAGCCGGCAGTCCCGCCCTACTGCTGCCCATCCAAGGCGTAAACCCGCCACCCCTCGCCGCTGAGCACCGGCTGCCGGCGGCCGAGCGGCCCGGGTGGCGCTAGCGCCGTCTCCCGGCCGGCCACCACGAGATAGCGGGCCCCGGCCGCGCGGCATTCGCGCAAGCTGTCCGCCAGCCCGGCCGTATTGGGGTCAAGTGCCCAGCCGGGGCGATGGCAGTAGTAGAGCAGATCGATCGCCGAGCCGTGCATCGTGGCCACCGGTTCTTCTTCGGCCGTGAGTCGCCGCACGGCCCGGCCCGCGGCCACCACGCCGCGATCCTCCGGCGGCGTGAACAGCGCAGGGCGATAGGCGTAGCGGATCGACAGCGCCAGGCACACCGCCAGAAAACCGGCCGTGGCCATTCTCCCCGGCCGGGTTCGCCGGGCAACCACTTCCCAACCCAGCCCGGCCATCACGCACAGCGGCGGCAGCACGGCCAGATAGTAGTAGTTCATCTGGTGAAACTTTCGCGGCAGGACCGCGATCAGCATCGCCATCGCCGCCAGCCAGGGCAGGTAACGTCGCCAGGCCGGGTGGAACACCCCCAGCAAGGCCAGCGTGAATCCCACCGGCGCCAGCACCGGACCGGTCAAATCGTCGAGCAGGTGGCGGTAGAAATCGGCACTCAACAAGAGCGGGTCGGGCGGACGGTAGCCGGCGGCGTTGCCCTGCAAGGAGGAATAAATGTGGCCGGCCCAGGGACTGCCCGGCGAGGCCGTCCGTATCGCGTGCAGGCACCAAAACAAAACCGGCAGCACGGCCGCCACGGCGGCAACCAGGGCCGCCCGGCGGCCGCCCGCCGCGCCGCTGGCCCGCTGCGGCGACAAATCGCCAAAAGGACCCCAGCGCCGCGGCCAGAGAACCATCGCCCCCAGCGGCACGAGCAGCACCACCAGGTAGACCTTGGTCAACAAGAGGAGCGCAAGGCAGAGGGCCCCCGCCACAAGCCACCGGCCGCGTCCGCTGGTCAGCCAACGATCGACCGAAACAAACGTGCCCAGGCTGAAAAAGACGATCGAGGCGTCGAGCATGAAGGTCTGGCCGTAGATCATGCTGACCGGCGCCAAGCTGAGCGCGACGCCGGCGGCCAGTGCCGCCCTGGGACCGTGGCGGGGACGGACGAAAAGGACCATCAGCAGCACGCCGCCGGTGAGGAAAGCCACCGAGGTCGCCCGGCCCCAGACGTCCAGGTTGCCGCCGAAGATTTTCCACAACAGCCCGGTCAGTTGCGCCGAAACGGAGAACTCGAGCATGTGCAGCGAGCGTTGGCCGCCCACCAGGCAGTCCAACGTGGGGTAGAGCAAGCCGGCGCGGCCCTCCGCCCAATTGCGGGCGATCATCGCGTAGATCACGCTCTTGGTGGAGAAGTTGCCGACCAGCGGGCGGTCAACACCGACCAGCCGGACCGCCGCGGTAAAGAGCAGAATACCGACGACGGCCGTGGCAAAGTGGGGGCTTTGCGCGGAACGGAGAAGCCGGTTTGCGTCGCAAGCTTCCGTGCCGGTCATCTTGGAATCGAATCCGTGGAAAAAGATGCGGATTAGGTTGACTTTTCGGCCGAATATAGCGGTGCACCCCTTCCTGTCAACCGTTGGGTTGGCTAACCCTGAGAGTCTGCGAAGACTGCACGGTTACGGCAAAGTGCCTCCTCGGTATTGCGCATCGCCGGGGAGTTTTGCTCGGCCGCGGTGAGGTCTCTGCCGGCGTGGTGGAGATTGCCGCCGGGCGGTCGAATGCCACCACATTCGGGAGAGGTTTTCCGATGATCCGTCTTGGGCTGGGTTGGACTGCGGTTCTCATCTTGAGCATGGCGACCGGCTGCCGAATGTGCGCCGATACGTACGACTACGCCGGGCCGACCGTGGCGGCGGGTGAATATGGCGGGCAACGCGATATGTCCGCACCGCGCTCGGGCTCGATTTTAAGCGGCACGATCCAAACCGCTCCGACCGAGGCCGAGTACAGCGAGGTCTCCGCCGACGGCGAGCAACCGAGCCAACAAGGCCCCGTGCTCACGCAGTCGCCGGTGTGGGAAAACGACGTCGTCGACAGCGTGCTGATCTCCGTCGACGACCGGGCGGCGGACGAGGTGAAGTCGCCCGTGGCCGAGAGCACCCAGCCGGTGCCGGCCCCCGTGCCGGATGGGGTCTCGGATGGCTGGACGGCGGTCAGGCCGGCCCACAACCGTAGATTGAGGTAGCTCGAGGTCGCCCACGGTCACGTGCGGCGCGGTCGGGAGACCGGCGCCGAACGAGGAGACCGGCGCCGAACGAGCCTTGCCTTGCTTGCATTCATCGCCGGGATCGAGCAGAATCGGGCGTTTTGGCGGCGCGAGGCTCCCGTACACGCACGACTATGCCCGTCCGGGCCATCCCGAACCATGACTGGCCCGGCTCGCCCTCCCGCACGCCCCTCCCTGGGGATACAGACGCCGATGAGCCAGACAGCCAGCGACTCGACCCCTGGGGCAGGCGAAACCGGCGACCGGAGCGAGATTCTCGATCCGCCGCGGACGGTCCGGGGCATTCTGCGGCAGTTGGGCCCCGGGCTGATCATCGCCGGGTCGATCGTTGGCTCCGGCGAGCTGATTGCCACCACGAAGACCGGGGCCCAGGCCGGTTTCTGGCTGTTGTGGCTGATTATCGTGGGCTGCCTGATCAAGGTCTTCGTGCAGGTCGAGTTTGGCCGCTGGGCGATCTCCTCGGGCGAGGCGACGATCAGCGCGATGAACGAGGTGCCGGGACCCCGGCTGGGCGTGAATTGGCTCCTCTGGTACTGGCTGCTGATGTTCGTGGTCAGCCTGGGCCAATTGGGCGGGATCGTGCATGGCCTGGGGCAGGCGCTGGCGATGAACCTTCCCTTGGACGGAAGCTTCAACCGGCTGCTGGGCGAGCAGGACGCCTGGGACCGGGCCGCCCGGAAACCGCTCCCGGCCGACCTCGACGGCCGCCCGGGGCCGGACCGCCCCGGCTGGAGGACCCCCGGCTATTTCTGGACGGACGACGTCACCTGGGCGGCGATCGTGACCGCGGCCACGGTGCTGATCTTGCTGGTGGGTCGCTACGGGGTGATTCAGAGTTTTTCCACGGCGATGGTGGCCTCGTTCACAGCAGTCACCATCTTTTGCGTGTTCGGGTTGGAGGTTCACCGCCAATGGGCCGTGCACCTTGGCGACCTGGCCGTCGGGCTCAGCTTCCGCTTGCCGCCCGCCGTGGAGGGAATGAGCCGCTGGAGGCCGCTGGCCACGGCGCTGGCCACCTTCGGAATCATCGGCGTGGGAACCACCGAATTGATTACCTATCCCTATTGGTGCCTGGAGAAGGGCTACGCGCGGTTCACCGGCCCCCGCGACCGGACGGACGCCTGGGCCCAACGGGCCCGGGGTTGGCTGCGGGTGATGCGCTGGGACGCCGGCGTGTCGATGCTGATCTACACCTTTGCCACCGTGGCGTTCTACTTCCTGGGCGCGGCCGTGCTGCACCGCGAGGGACTCGACCCGGCCGGTAGCCAGATGGTGCGAACGCTGGGGGAAATGTACGTGCCGGTGTTCGGTGCCTGGGCCAAGTGGCTGTTCTTGTTCGGGGCGGTGGCCGTACTCTATTCCACGTTTTTCGTGGCCAACGCGGGGCACACGCGGGTGGCGGCCGACGCGGTGCGGGTGTTTGGCGTGGGGGCCGCCGGCCAGCGCAGCCGCCGCGGATGGATACTGGCCTTCTGCGTGTTTTTTCCCGGCTGCGCCCTGGTCACCTGTATCCTTTTTCGCCAACCGGAGAAACTCGTGCTGGCCAGCGGTGTGATGCAGGCGGTGATGTTGCCGATGCTGGCCGGGGCGACGCTCTATTTTCGCTACTTCCGTTGCGACCGGCGGATTCTGCCCGGACGGCTGTGGGACCTGATGCTCTGGACCTCGGCCCTGGGAATGCTCGTGGCAGGGATCTGGATCGCGGTCACCAAGCTCGCCGACCTGCTGGCGGCGATGGGGGTTTTCGGGTGAGCCGGGGCCGGAAGAAGCCGGCCTGGCGGCCGGCGCTCGACGCCGCCTGGATCGGCCTGGCAGAAGCGCTCCCGGCCGGGGTGGGCAACCGGCAGCCGGACGCGGCGGCCACGCTGGCCCGGCAGTGGGTGGAAACACTGCTGTTTGCCCGGCTGTGCATCCGCGCCGGCCGGCTCGATGCGGATTGGCCGCGGCAATTCGCCGGTCTGGGGGGAAAACCCGTATCACTGGGGACGATCCGCCAGACGCTGGAAGACCGGCTGGGGGCCGGGTTGTTTCGCACCCGGCCGGAAGCGGAAATCCCCGAACTGCCCGCCACCGCAGACGAACCCGCCGGCCGTCTTCCTTCCGCCGGCTTGGTGCGATGCTGGGACCGTCTGGCGAAGGCAGCGGAAACCAGCCCGCAACCGCCGGTCGACTGGCTGGGCGAAGTCCACCAGTACCTGCTCTGGCGGACGCTTACACGCTCTGGCGGCGGCGGCTGGAAGGCGGCCGCGGCGTCCGCCCGGCGCCGGGCCGGGGGCGTCTACTACACGCCGGGCTACGTGGCGGAGTACATCGCCCGGCGGTGCCTGGCCGGCCGCGGCGAGCCGGCCCGCGGCGATTGCCGTCCGGAGAACGACCGTCCCGGCCGGCCGGCCGTATTGGACCCCGCCTGTGGTTGCGGGCGTTTCTTGCTCAGCGGCTGCCGGCAATTGCTTCAGCGGTTCGGCCATCTGGGAGACGCGCAGCGGCGCCACCGGGTGGCCGGGCTGCTGCACGGCGTGGACGTCGACTGCGAGGCGGTGCTGGTGGCCCGGCGGGGGCTGTGGCTGGAGTTGGCCGGGCCCTTGGAATCGGCCGCCCAGAGGGCGGCCCTGCTGGGAGAGCTCACTCGCAACGTGGTTTGCGGCGATGCCCTCACCGGCCCCGAGCTGGCGGGCCGGGAGTCCACGTTCGATGTGGTCTTGGGTAATCCGCCCTATCGTCGTGAGCGGTACGCGAGGGAACTGCTGGAACGGGTGGGGAGGACGGAGTTTGGGCGGCGCTACCGGGCGGCGAGAATGGACCTGTGGTACTATTTCGTGCACCGGGGCGTGGAGTTGCTACGGCCCGGCGGGCGGCTGGCGTTTATCGTGAGCGCTTATTGGACCAGCAGCCGCGGGGCGAGCAAGCTGATCGAGACGCTTCGCCGCGAGGTGCGGATCGAAGAGATATTCTCGCTCGGGTCGCGGCCGATTTTTCCCCACGTGGTCGGGCGGCACATGATCCTCAGTCTGGTCAAGGATCGCTCGGATCGTCCCACCACGATCAAGACGGCGGCCGGCGATTCGACGCGGCCGGCGGAGCCGCTACTGACCGGGAAGGCGCCCCTGGTGATCTTCCACAAGGGCCGGGAGGAACTGTTTCGCCAGGGGCGAATCGACCTGGAGCCGCCGGCCGGCGAGTGGCTGGAGAAGCTTGCCCGCTTGCCGCGGCTGGGCTCGCTGGGGCGGATTCGCCAGGGAATCGCCGAAAACCCGGCCACGGTCACCCGGCGGGCCGCGGGGCGGCATGGCAACCGATGGGACGTGGGAGAAGGGGTGTTTTCCCTTGGCCCCGACGAAGTGGAGCAGCTTGCCCTGGACGAGCGGGAGCAGCGGCTCTTGCGCCCCTACCACGATCCGTGCGACCTGGGGCGATACCACCTGGCGGCCGTGCCTTCCCGGGTGCTGATCTACTCCACGGCCCGGACCTGGCCCGAAGAGGCGGACTATCCCCGGCTGGGGCGACACCTGGGGCGTTTTCGCCCCTTGATGGAAGCACGGCGGGAGACGCGGCGGGGCACGCGCCGCTGGTGGCAGTTGCATTGGCCGCGGGAAGCGGGGCTGTGGCGATCGCCTAAGCTAGTCGCGCTGCAAATGGCGCGGCGGCCGAGTTTCGCGGTGGCCCGGCAGCCGGTCTACGTGTCGTTCAGCGTCAACGTCTTCCTGCCCCACGCGGACCGGCCGGAGGACCTGGCCTACTTTGCCGCCGTGCTCAACAGCCGGCTGTTGTGGAAATGGTTTCGCCACTGCGGCAAACGGCGGGGCGTGGGCCTGGAAATCAACGGCCACGTGCTGGCCGAGGCCCCCATCGTGCCCATGGATTTCGCCCGCCCGGCGGATCGCACTCGGCACGACCGGCTGGTGCAACTGGCCGACCGAATGCGCCGGTTGACCTCCCAGGTGAAGCAGGCCACCGGGCAGCCCGCGCGAAAACGGCTGCTGGCGGAGCTTGACCGGACAGAGCAGCAGATCGACGCGTTGATCTACCGCCTCTACGGGCTGAGCGAGGAGGAAATCGACGGAGTGGAAACGGCGGTCCGCTCGGGCGGGTGACCCGTCCCCCCCGGGGGAGCACAGTGGCGGCGGGGCCGGCCGTCAGCCGTCCGGCAGCGACCAGCCGTCGGGCAAGACGGCGTCCTTGGGAATGACCACGATCCCATCGCGGACCATGCCGCATTCCGACTCCTCGGTCGAGTCGACGCCGGCTGAGTTGACCACGCGAACGTCCGTGCCGATGCAGCAATTCTTGTCGATGATGGCGCCTTCCACATGGGAGCCGGCGCCGATCCCCAGGGGAGGCCGGCCGGCGGCGGAGTCGGCTTGCGACTTGCCGGGCGAGTGGTAGTAGTCGTTGCCCATCAGAATCGAGTTGCGGATGACCACGTTTTTTCCCACCAGGCAGCGCAGCCCGATGATGCTGTTCTCGATCACGGCGCCCTCGCCGATCTGGCAACCTTCGGCGATCAGGCTGCTGCGGACGGTGGCTCGGTCGAGCCGCGTGGGGGGAAGAAATCGTGCCCTGGAGTAGGTGGGCGCGCCGGGGAGGATCAGGTCGAAGGGCGGATTCTCCTTGGCCAGCTCGATGTTGGCCTCGAAGAACGACTTGATCGTTCCGATGTCTTCCCAGTATCCATCGAAGAGGTGGACCTGGACGTGGCGGCTGCGAATCGAGGCGGGAAACACCTCGCGGCCGAAATCCCGGTAGTCGGTTTTCTCCAGCACGTCCACCAGGGCCTTGCGGCGGAACAGGTAGATACCCATGCTGGCCAGACAGTCGCGGCCGCGGGCGTCGATGCCGCGGGCGTCGATCCAGGCGGGATCGGTGCGGACGTGGTCGAGCTCCTCGGCCGTCTGCGGTTTTTCCAGGAAGCCCACCACCTGGCCCGAGTCGTCCAGCTTCATGACCCCCAGCCCCGAGGCCGCGCTGCTGTCGACCGGAACGGCGGAGATGGTTACGTCGGCGCCGGATTTGACGTGGGTGGTGATCATCTCCTCAAAGTTCATGCGGTAGAGTTGGTCGCCGGAGAGGATCAGCACGTGGTCGATTTCGGGCTGCTGCAAGTAGCGGAGGTTCTGGCGGACCGCGTCGGCGGTGCCCTGGTACCAGTCGCTGCTGTCGAGCGTCTGCTGGGCGGCGAGGACCTCGACGAAGCCCTGGTCGAAAGCGTCGAAGGTGTAGGTGGCGCGGATGTGCCGGTGGAGACTGACCGAGTTGAACTGGGTAATCACGTAGATGCGATTCAGCCCGCTGTTAATGCAGTTGGAGAGGGGGATGTCGATCAGCCGGTATTTTCCGGCCACCGGAACCGCCGGCTTGGATCGCACCTTCGTCAGCGGGTAAAGGCGTGTGCCCCGCCCTCCGCCCAGAACCAACGTGACCACGTTTCGCATCGAGGTTCCTTGCCTCCTCTCTGGCATCATCCCCAAGGGTACAACCGGCCCCTCATTGTAGCTTCCGCCGCATCGGCGGGGAATCGGCCCTCGGGGGATGAATACCTAAATTCGGGGGGAGGACCCAGGGTGACGAAACCATGGGGGGGGTGGCAGCGGCACGCTCCTCCGGGATTTGTTCCGCTCGGGGCGAGCCTCGCCCTCCCGGCGAAAAGCCGGGACGAACATCTCGCTCCCACTACGCCAAGGTTTCGTCACCCGCTCCGCGAGGCTCCGGCCGCGCGGTTGGGGACGAAATGCGGCCGCGGA
Source organism: uncultured Planctomycetaceae bacterium (assembly GCA_964481605.1). Taxonomy (GTDB): domain Bacteria; phylum Planctomycetota; class Planctomycetia; order Pirellulales; family Thermoguttaceae; genus CAYZWG01. Next base: position 12,626 of record CAYZWG010000037.1, on the reverse strand, counting down.
ACCGGCCGCGGGCGGGCATCCAGTGTTCGGAGGATGTAGTCGGCGGCCTGGGCGGAGGCCCCGCCGTGGGCCACTTCCTCGCGCAGCCGGCGGAGGGACTCCACCCGAGCCGAGCGCCGCTGGGGCCGGGTCAACCACTCAATCACGTGGGCGGCCACCTGGGACGACTTGTCCTGGCAGGTAAGGTACTCCGGAAAGGGCACGCGGTCGGCGTCCGGCTGGGCGGGATCAAAAACCGCCACTTCCTTGGGAAAAACCTCCTCGGCCGCGAGCAGGTTGACCAGCGTGATGTACTTCACCTTGCGGAAGAAACCTTGCACGAAGTAGGCCAGGGGGCTGACCCGGTATTGAATCACCGTCGGCTTGAGGTGATACAGCAGTTCCAGCGATACCGAACCGGAAACGGCCATGCAGCAGTCGGCCAGGTGGATCAACTCGGGCGTTCGGCCCAGGTGGACGTCGATCGCCTGGCCGCGCCGGGCGACGGCCCGCCGGGCAAGCTCCGCCTGCCGCGGCTTGAAGGCCGCCACGGCGAAGCGAACCGCCGGCACCTCGCGCCGAACCTTGGCCGCCGCGTCCAGGAAGCTCTCCAGGTTGGCCGTTACCTCCTGCGTGCGCGAGCCGGGAAGAATCGTCACCAGCGGTCCGGGCTCCCCGCGGTATCGGTCGATGAACGCCCGGTCCAACTTCCGTTGACGGACCTCGTCGAAAAACGGATGGCCGATGAACGTGGCGTGGCAGCCGTTCTGGCGGAACCAGTCGGCTTCAAACGGCAGACTGGCCAGAACATGGCCCACCAGCCGCCGCATCTTTTTCACCCGCCATCGGGCCCAGGCCCAAATCTGCGGCGGGCAATAGTAAAACACGGGAATCCCGTGCACCTTGGCTCGCCACGCAATCCACCAGTTGAAGCCCGGATAATCGACCAGCACCACGGCGTCGGGACGGTGATGGCGAAAATAGCGGTCCGCCCGGCTCGCCAACCCCCAAAACTTGTGCAGGTTGACCAGCACCCGGGCAATCCACATCACGGCCAGCGCGGTCAGGTCGGCGTGCAACCGGCAGCCGGCCGCCCGCATTCGAGGGCCGCCGTAGCCGACCGCCTCGAGGTTGCTGGCGCGGGCCTTCAATTGCCGGATCAAGTTGGCGGCGTGCAGATCGCCGCTGGGTTCGCCGGCGGAAAAGAAAACGGTCAGCGGCTGGGGTGGCGTCATCCGTGGCCTTTCACGCTCCGTCGGTGGTGGAAAGGAGAATGCGCGGTCACCGCGAGGGCCAGGCATTCCACGACAGAAACCAAAGTATCGCACATCGCCGCACGCGGCAAAAGTGCAATTCATGCGTCTCCACGCGGGAGCACGGGAACCAGCCGGCGCGAGAGAACCTGGGCGGCAAGGGGTTGTCGTCGTGGGGACCGTAGCGCATGATGCTCGGATTCAACCGGCGTTGTGCGCGGGTCTCCCGACCCCGCACGGCGTGCGACCTCGTGAACGGTTAACCCGGATTCAACCCCTCCCGCCACCTTTTCCGGCTTCGCCCGCGGCGACGCGCACCCCAGCGGATACCGCCGATGTTCGACCGCGTGCTGACGATTTTCCGCACACTCTTGGAACGCCTCCTGCTGGTGTGGCTGGTGTTGCTCTGCTGGGTGGCCTACCAGTGGCACGGCTGGTGGGCCGTGCGGTTCGACCGGACCGCCACCGCGGGGTTCGATCCCTTCCTGCTCAGCGCACCGTACTTGGGCCATCTGATCGCGGTGACCATGCTGGCGATCGGTTCGCTGCTGCCGCGCGACGAGATCGCCTTGGTGCTGGCGCGGTGGCCCACGGTGCTCGGCGGCACGGCGATCCAGTATACGGTGATGCCGCTTTTGGCCTACGGGATGGGACGCGCCGCGGGCCTGGAAGGCCCCTGGATGATCGGCATCGTGATCGTCGGCTGCGTGCCCGGGGCGATGGCCTCGAACGTGCTCACCCTGATGGCCCGCGGAAATGTCAGCTACTCGGTCGGTCTGACCACCTCGGCCACGATCCTCTCGCCGCTGGCGGTGCCGCTGGTGCTGTGGCTGACCTTGGGCCGGGTGGTGGACAACTTTCCCGCCGGCAAGGTGTGCGGGAACCTTTGCTGGATGGTGGTCATTCCCGTGGTGGCCGGTCACTTGGCGTCTCGGCGGGTGGGTGCCTGGCGGAGGGCGGCCCGGCGGTTCGGCTCGATCATCGCCAACCTTACCATTCTCTGGATCATCGCCGTGGTGGTGGCCGGCAACCGCGACCAGGTGGGGCAATTGCAGCCGGCGTTGATTCTCGCCCTGGCGGCGGTCAACCTGGGTGGCTACGCGGCCGGTTTTCTGGGCGGCTGGGCAATCCGCCTTCCGCGTTCGATGCGGCGGGCCCTGACCCTGGAGATTGGAATGCAAAACGCGGGCCTGGGGGCGGCCCTGGCCAAAGCCCTCTTTCCCGACGACCCGACCACCTGGCTGCCGGCGGCGCTTTACACCTTTGGCTGCATGTTCACCGGCACCGTGCTGGCCAGGATTTGGGCGGAACTGGGACGAGAGGAGTCGCAGTAAGTAGTGGACGGTAGGCAGTCGGTAGCGACGCGCCGTATGTGTTGATTCGCGGTCAGCCGTACGGCGCCGGGGGGTCTTTCGCCGGAGAGGAGTCCATGTCTTCCAGCAATCGAAGCAAGGCGGTCGATGCTTCTGCTTCCTCGCTGACGACGGTGCTGGCACCCGTCTTTTCTAATGCCGGCACGTTGGCCTGGTAGCGGCAACGGACAACGATGGTACAGGTCGGGTTCAGACGGCGAAGCGCCTGGACGATTTGAGAAGTGACCCGATCGTCGGGCACACAGACGATGGCCAGGCGGGAATGGGCAGCATCGGCACGATCGAGCACGTCGCGATCGCTTGCGTCGCCGCAGACGGTGCGGAAGCCCTGCTGGGCGTAGACGTGCAGGTTGACCGGGCTGGAATCGATCAGGCAGACGTCGACGCCCATGATTTCCAACTGGGAGGCAGCCCGGCGTCCGATCGGCCCGAGCCCGATCACGATCGCTTCCAGGGGGAGCGGGGGCAGTCGGTCACGTTGATCGCGCGCTTGATGGCCCATCGAGGGTGGCTGGCGAGCCCAGCGAAGTCCCAGCCGCAACAACTGCGGCGTGAGGATGAGGGTTCCCATCGCTACAAACAACATGCGGTTGTAATCGAGCCCGCTGATCAGACCTGTGTGCAGGCCTTCCGACAGAAGCACGAAGGACAACTCGCCCAACTGGGCCAAGCCGAGCGCCATTCCGGCCGCGGCACGCCAAGGCAGGCCGGTGGCGCGAAGGGCAACCGTGGCCCCAGCGGTCTTGACCGCCAGCACGGCAAACAATCCACCGATCAACAACACGGGTCCATCGGCGAGAACGCCGGGGTTGAAGAGCGTTCCCAGGCTGACGAAGAAAACCACGCCAAAGGACTCGCGGTAGGGCAGGATCAGGGCGTCCACCTGAGGGGTCAATCGGTTCCCGCTCAAGGCCAGTCCGGCGGCAAGAGCCCCCAGGGCGGGAGGCAGACCCGCCGCCACGGCCGCCAAGCAGAAGCCGACCAGCACGATCAAGCCGAACAGAATCACCAGTTCCACGCTACGCAGATTGCCGAGCATGGGCACAACCCACCAGGCGAACACCTTGCGCAGTGCCAGGACCGTCGCCACGAAGAGGATGGAGTTCACCGCCAGCAGCAGGTAGGCCCACGTTGGGGGGCCTTGTTCCCTGCCGATCAACAGGGGCACCAGCAACATCAGCGGCACCAGCGCGACATCTTGAAACAGCAGGATGCCGATCGCCCCACGGCCTCGCCCCGAGGCCGTTTCTCCCCATTCGGCCAAGGCGCGAAACACGAGTACGGTTGAACTCAGTGCCGTCGCCGAGGCTAGCAACAGTGCCGCCTGCCAGGAAACACCGAAGAGCACGCCGGCCAACGCCACGGGGGCGGCGACCAGCAACATCTGGACGCTGCCGCCGATGAAGAAGTAGCGGCTCAATCGAACAAGCTCTTCCAGCGAAAACTCGATCCCAATGGCAAATAGCAGCAGCAACGCACCGGCGTGCGCAAGGTGCTGGATTTCCTCCACGTCGTCTGCAACCAGGCCAAGCGCACCGGGACCGATCACGGCGCCGGCCAGCAAGTACCCGGCCAACATGGAAAACCCAAGCCGCTTGGCGACGACCCCGGAGATCCAACCGGCGGTGAGGATAACAAACAGGTTATAGACAATCGCAACGATGGCTGAATCCCTCTCCATTCGCACGGGTCATGCGGGGTCTGGAAAAGGGGCTTACGCAAACAATTCCTCGCGAGCGGTCTGGGAAATCGCCACCACGGCGGGATGCTTTAGCTTCCGCCCGACTGAGATGGCGTAGTACCGTTCCTGCACCGTGGGCACTTCGCCGATGGGGCGAACGCCGTACTGCCGGCATATTTCCTTCTCGATCGCCGACGGGGCAACGAAGATGCCCACCCCCGCCTGGGCGAAGACCTTCAACAGCGCGCTGTCCTGAAACTCGCCCACCACTCGGGGCCGGATGTCCCGCGAGTCGAACCAGTGGTCCAACGATCGCCGCAATGCCGTATTGCTCATCGGCAGCAGGAACGGCGCGTCGTCCAGAGACTGGGGAAACCCCCGGCGGAACCTTCGGGCCAGGTCGGTCGTGCCAAAAACGGACACACTGCACTCGCCCAACAGGTGGCTGTATGCGCGGATGTTGACCGCCGGCCCAATCGGCGAGTCGGACAGCACGATGTCCAATCGGTGCGCGGCCAGCTCCATCAGCAAGTAATCGAGCTTGCCTTCCTCACACGTCAATCGCACCTGTTCGGGGAGCCGCAGCGCCCTTTCCAGCAAACGGTAGGTAATCAGCTTGGGCAAGACATCGGCCACGCCCACCAAGAACCGCAGGGGGCTTCCCACCGGTCTGCCCTCCAGGACGTCGGTCAATTCCTGTCCCAGCGAGAAAATCTCATCGGCATAGCGCAGCACGAGCTGTCCGGTCTCGGTGAGTACCAGGTTCCGGCCGACGCGTTTGAACAGCTTCTCGCCCACCGACTTCTCCAACTTGCGCAGTTGGCTGCTGATCGTCGGTTGAGCCAGGTGAAGCCGCTGGCAAGCCCGTGCGATACTGCCTTCGCGGGCAACCATCCAGAAATACAGGAGATGGTGGTAGTTGAGCCAGTCCACGTCGATCCCCTCCATAGATATTATCTATGGGCATGTCACATAGATTCTATTTGTAAATATATCCTTGCCTGCATAGAAATACAATAGGCTTGTTCGCGTTGGACCTCCATGGTGACAACTGGACTTTTGCAGAATGGCGACACGAGGTTCCCTCTCCCTCCGGGAGAGGGTTAGGGTGAGGGCGATTGGCGGAAGAATGTCTTGTCACCCCTCACCCCCGGCCCCTCTCCCAGAGGGAGAGGGGAAGAGTTTGCAAAAGTCCAGGTGACAAGGAGGATGTGATGCAAATGTTCCTTTGTGGGGAACGAATCAAGCTCGGTGAGGAATTGCGAGAGTACATTACCCGGCGCTTGCACTTTGCGTTGGGGCGTTTCAGTCCGGCCATCCGACGTGTGAATGTACGCGCCGGAGACGTCAATGGACCGCGAGGAGGGGTCGACAAACGGTGCCACATTCTGGTCACGCTACGGACGTCGGGCAGCAGTCCCGTCACGGTCGACACGCACGACTCCGATTTGTGCGCGGCCATCGATCGTTCCACGGACCGCATCGGGCGAAGCGTGGCCCGGGCGTTGGAACGTAAACGCCAGAAACGGGCGAAGCATTGGCAACAGATGTCCGAGGAGGACGAGGACTTTTCCGGTCAGTGACCGCTTGCGCTGGAAGACCGTGAAGGGGAGAACTATTGATGGTTGCATGGTCCATGATCGACCATTCGCCGAGTGACCACCCGTAATCTTCCCTCTGCGAAGAACGCAAGCAGGTCCGCATGGCGAAGCTGCCGCGATCATTTTCTGCAACACCAAGGGATGGTCCGAATTGCGGAGAATCCGAGATGGCCAGAATCAAGCGGCTGTGGGTGTTTACCGTGACATCAACCGAGAGTTTTGCGGGCACGAACGCGACGCTCCGCTTGGAGATCGTATCCGAGGGTGGAGACGAGGTTCGGAGCGATCTTGGGGATCCCCGGGAAAATGATCGGAAACGCGGCCAAGCGGGCTGCCACGAGTTGCTCTTGTCGGAAGCCGACCACCTTGATGATACGCGGATCCAAGAGATCCGATTGCGAATTCATGCCATGCACAATGCTTGGCTGCCGAAGTCGATTTGGGTCATTTCGGAGAACGTCGACGGGGACATCAAGCTGTTGAGTGCAAACCCGGATTGGAACCGCTGGTTCGACCCTGAGTCGAGGCCGGGCTACGCCCTCCGCCTGATGCCTCGGCAACCAGTCGTGGGACCATACGTGGGGGAGGTGGGGGCACCGGAAGGTGTCGAGTCGGACAGACCATGAAAGGCGTGAAGGCGTTGGCCTCCGTCGCCGTGTCCCTTGGGGGCTCCGCGGCGTTGCGACCGCCGTGAGGAAGGGCCTGACGCGATTGGGGAGGACACACGATGGAAGAACCGAGGTGCGAAGATAAGTACGACTCTCCGGCACGCTGCTTGCTCCGTCTTTTCTGGATGATGATCGGAAACCTGATCGTGCTGTTCTGCGCCTCTTGCATTGCCCAGCAGGGCTCCAGTCTGCTCAGCGTGGCCGACGCTTTCTATTGGGCAGCCGTGGGGTCTCTTCTGCTGGTGAGATACGTGGACATCCGCTATGCCTTCGGGCTCACGGCATACGGCGATCCCGCCTCGATGGCTCACTGGCGGCGGTATGCCGCGGCTCTGCTCGTCGTTTCCACGGGGCTGTGGCTGGCCGTCCATGCCATCGCACGTTTCGGTGCTTATTGACGCTCGCACCGCCGCTGAACGAAGGGCTTCCGGCCCTACGGCAAATCGGCAATCCGGCCACGCTCGCCCTACGGCTCCCGCAGCACCACCGCGGGGTCCTGCAACACGGCCGAAAGCGTGGGCAGGTAGCTGGCCAAGGCCGACAGCAGGGGGGCGCCCAAGAGCGTGTAGACCAGCACGTCGCCACGGACGGCAAAAGAGTTCGCGGCCACGCCCAAGGCGAGTTGGCCCAGCAGGCGACCGACGAAAGTGCCCAGAAAAAAGCCCAGCAGGCCGCCCACCAGGCCCAGCATCACCGCCTTGCCCAGCAGCAGCGCGACGATCGTCGAGCTGCCTTTGCCCAATGCCCGCAAAAGGCCGATTTCCGTGCGCCGCTCGCGCACGTTGGACCACGCCAAGAGGCCCACCCAGACGGCCGCCGCCAACACGACCAGCGGCGTCATCACGTCGGCCAGGGTGACCATCAGGTGCTCGATTCGCGCCCGCGAGGTGGCCATCTCCGCAAGAATCGCCTTCCGCTCTTGGAGAATCTTCTGCCGCTCTCGCAGGTTGGCCTGCATCTGGGCGAGGATGCCCTTTTGCTTGACCTCGACCAGCTTGCGTTGCTCGGCCCGGGCCAGGGCGATCGAGCGAAACTCGGTGACCCGGGTTTGGGGCAGAATCTCGGCCAGTTGCTTGCGGATATCGGGCAGGTTGCTGTTGGCACAGCGGCAGCCCAGGGCCATGATCTGATTGATGCGGCCGGGTTTGTTCAGCACCGCCTGGGCGTCGTCCAGGTGCATGGCGATGGTGATATCCTTCTTGCTCCCCTGCTCGGGCAGAACGTGGGCGATTTCAAACTCCTTGCCCAACACGTCGATCTTCTCGCCGGCTTTCCGCCCCACGCCCAACTCGTAGCCCAACAGAACCGTGCCGGGCTTGATGTTGTAGCCCATGGGAGCTTTCTTCCGCAGGTGCGACTGGGTCGCCTCGGGCAAGTAGCCCACCAACAGCACCTTGCGGTGTTCCCACTCGATGCGCTGTTGCAAAGTGGCCACCAGGTGGGTGATCAGCGTCAGCCGGGCGTCGCCGGCCAGGCGATCGACGTACTCCTGGGGCATGTCGTGGGCGGCGAAATCGGCCGCCCAAAAGTCGCTCATGTTGGTATCGTGGTGGACGATCATCAGGTTGAAGCCCATGTCGCGCATCAGCTTTCGCGTTTCCGACTCCAGCCGTGCGAGCTCCTGGGTGGTCTCCGCCTCCACCTTTTCGATCCCCCGGCGCATCTGCCCCACGCGGTCCTCCAACTCCTCCACCTGCGACCGCCAGCGGCCCACCTGGTGCTGGGTTTCACGCTGGTAGGCTTCCACCAGCATCGGCCCGGCCACGAAAAGGGTCACGGCCACGATCACCGCGAAAGCACTGAGAACGAAATTCACCTTGCGGAAGCCGATTTCAGCCAGGAGCATACGAACGGTCATGGCAGTGGACAGTACGTCGTGGGGGCGTGAGGCGTGGGGCCGGGTTGGGCCGCTTGCGGCTCAACTCCTACACCGTCATTATCGCGATCGGCCAACCGCCGGGCAAGTTCTCCCCGGCCGGTGAGGATCAATCGGCCGGCCCCATCCCGATCGGACCGCCCCGAACGCCGCCCTCCTGGTGACGCGGCTCCTCCAGCCCGAAGGTCAGCCAGCCGGCCAGCAAGACCAGCACCACGGTCGCCAGAAACACGCTCCGAAAGCCCACCACGTCGACCAGCCAGCCCACCGCGGGACTGAGCAAAAACGGCGCGGCCAGGCCCAGGCTGACCGTGCTGAGGTAACGCGGATGCTGATCGGCGCGGCAGATTTCCAGGGCGTAGTTTTGCAGCGTGCGAAAAACCAGGGGAGAGATGCCCAGCGGGATAAACACCAGCCAGAACAGGTGCGCCCCGCCGGGAACTTGCGTCAACGATACGGCAAACGCCGGCGCCACCGCCGAGCCGAAAATCAACAGCCGCAGCGTGAGACGGTTGCCTTTGCGATCGGCCAGCGGACCGACGAAAAGGCTGTAGATGCCCACCGCCGCGTTTTGCGTAATCACCCACACCATCAAGTGATGGCCGCCCAGCCCCAGCACCTCGCGGGCCAGCGCCTGGTAGTGGGGAAAGATGATCGGGCCGCTGCCGAACAATGCCGCGATCAACGTCAGGCGGCGGAGGTTGGCATCCTCGCGGAGCGCGGCCAGGGTCTCCCTCAGGCTGCCCCTGCGACCGTGGCCGTGCGGCTCCGGGGCGTCGGCCGGCTCGAACAGGGCCAGGGCCGTCAGCCCGGCAAGAAAAAAACAGCCGGCCGTAAAGGCAAAGGAACGGGCGAACCCGCCGTCGGGCAGATCGAGCCAACGGTCCAGCAGCCACCAGGCGAAAAACATCGCCGGCAGCGTGCCCCAGAACGTCGACATCAGCAGCAAGCGGCCGCGGCGGGTGGGGCGGATCAACTTGCCCTGCACCGTGCCGAAGGAGAGCTGGTACAGCCCGTTGAGAATGAAGAAGATGAAATAGAGAGCCAGAAACGCGGCCGGCACCCAGGGCAAGCGGGGGCCGGCGTAGAGGCCGGGCCGAGCAGCCGGCTGGGAGTAAACAGCCCAAATTGCCGAGAGGAAGAGGAACGGCCCGCTCATCAGCACGGTGAAGGCCGCCAGGGCACGCTTCTTCCGCCGCCGCGAGCGGACAAACCCGGCCAGAAACACCGGCGGCAGACTCTGCCCCAGGCGGTTCAACACCGGCAGGCAGCCGCGAATCCAGCCGGCGCCGGCCACCTGGTCCAGCACCGCCGGCATGATCACGCTCTCGGTCTTAAAAATCCAACCCACCCGAAAGATGATCTGATGCGCGGCCAACAGCAGCAGGTTGCGAGGCTCCCGGGGCTCGATTGCCGGGTGGCTGGGCCAGTCGGGCGAGGTGGTCGGGCCAAGCGGGGCGGTCGCGGCTTCGGGGGGCATGATCGTGAGTATAACCAACCGCCCGGCGTCGGTCGACGCGCCCGCCGCGGACCTCCTCATCCCGCCGGCCGCGGTGGGGTAGCCGACAGACTCCAGCTTGGCTCGCAGACGGAGCCACCCCTCGCGTCAGATCGGAGCACGGCTGCGACTCTGCATCTTGGCCCGAACCGCCGGAACCACCTCGCGGGGCAGAAACCGGGCCAACTCCTTGTCTCCGGCCAGCGGCGCAATTTGCTTAATCAACGAGCTGGAGACGTGGGCCAGGTCGCCGTCGGCAATCATGAACAGCGTTTCCAGGTCGGGGGCCAGACGCCGGTTGGCCATCATCATCGTCAACTCGGCGGGAATATCCGTAATCGGACGCACGCCCCGCACCATCACCCGCGCCCCGCAACTCCTCACAAAGTCGACCGCCAACCCGTCGAACATGCGGATTTCCACGTTCTCCAGGTGTTGCGTCGTCGCCCCGATCAGTTCCACCCGCTCCTCGGGAGCAAACAACGGCTGCTTCTCGATATTCGTCCCCACCCCCACAATCAGACGGTCGAACAACCGGCTGGTCCGTTCGACCACGTCCAGATGGCCCAGCGTGATCGGGTCGAACGAGCCCGGATAAACGGCAATTCGGGGGTTGAGTTCACTCATCGATTCACTCGCGCCTGGATAAAGGCCGTGGGGAGCACTCCAGCGGGACGCCGGCCCCGCCAATCGCGTAACAGGGATCGGTTATATCACCACGGCGACACCGGAGAAAGGACCGCCGCCTCGCGACGGGGCTCAGGGTACAGCAGCGGACTTCCGGAAGCTGTTCGAGGTGGCGGTTTCAGGTGGAAGATTTTGAGAGCTGTAGGCCGGGTCGCGCTGCCGGCATCGTGGAACCAGCTCTTCGTGTTCTTCGCGGGCTTCGTGGTGAAGACTACCCGCGGTCACCACAGTTCTGGAACCATTTCACCACGAAGCCCGCGAAGAACACGAAGGAAGTAGCACAGTTATGGTGTTTGAGTTTTTCCAAGCCGAGCAAGCATGGGGAATGCGAGGCGCGTGGGCCGGGTTGCCACCTCCGCAGCCGCTTTGGGCAACCCATTTTCTCCCCAATACCCAAGCAGGGTCCCCATCGCTAGCTGCCGCCCCCTGAAAAAAGTCCGTTCCTGCACTCCTGGGATCATCGCTCGCCCAACGCCGCAATCAGCCGATCCACGTCCTCGGCGGTGTTGTAGGCATGGGGGCTGATCCGCAACCGGCCGCCGCGACAACTCAGCACCACCCGCGACTGAAGACAGCGCCGGCGGACCTCCTCCGCGTCGCGGCCGGGGAGCTCGAAGCTCACGATCCCGCTCTTGGCCGCGGGCTCGCGCGGGCTACGGAGCACGGCCCCCTCGGCCAGCAGCCGCCGACACGCCAGGTCGGTCAGCTCGGCGATTCGGCGGCCGATCGCCTCCGGGCCGAACCGCGACAGAAGCTCCAAACTGGCCGCCAGCGCGATCATGCCCGCCATGTTTTGCGAGCCCCCTTCGTAGCGTGCGGCGGAAGGTTTCCAGTGGCATTCGATGCGGGAGAAATCGTGCGCGTGCACCACGCTGTTCCAGCCCACGCCGAGGGGGCGCAGCCGCTCCAAGTGCTCTCGCCGAAGGTAGAACAACCCGGCTCCTTCGGGGCCCAGCATCCACTTGTGGCCGTCGGCGGCGAGAAAATCGACCGGGGTCCGCCTCACGTCCAGCGGCAGCACGCCCAGGCCCTGGATCGCGTCGAGAAACACCAACGCCCCCCGGTCGTGCACCAGCCGCACCAGGCGATCAACGTCGATTCGCCGCCCGGTCAAAAAGCCGACCCAACTGACGGTGACGATTCGGGTCCGCCGGTTGCAGGCGGCCACCAGTCGATCGATGGGGTCGCCGGGGCCCGCGGCCACGCGGCGAGTCTCCACGCCGCGGTCGGCCAGGTTCAGCCAGGGATATTGATTGGTGGGGAACTCGTCTTCCAGCGTGACGACGTTGTCGCCCGGCTCCCAGGGAAAGCCCTCGGCCACCAGGTTGACCCCCTCCGTGGTATTGCCGACCAGGGCAATCTCTTCCGTTTCCGCCCCCAGCATCCCGGCCGCCAGCGCCCGCAGCTCGCTCACCCGGCGGCTCCACCGGCTCCAGTGGACATCGCCGCCGCCGGCCGCCTCCCGGGCCCATTGGATCAAGGCCGCCTGGGCCGGCCCGGAAATGGGGGCCACCGCCGCGTGGTCGAAATAGGCCCATTGCCGGGCAATCGGCATTTCGCCGCGGAACCGGCCCCAGACCTCGATATCGTCGGAAAAGCTGCTACAATCGTCGTTCAACTGGCTTGCTCCGCGGCCGCCACCGGATCGGCCGGCCATTTCCAGTCCCCCCGCTTCCCCCCGATCGGCGCCTCCAACACCGCTTCAAATCACACTTTAGCGGTAGAGACGGCGTTGCACGTGAATTATATTGGAGTATGCTGGGTATTCTTGGCAGAATACGTCACGAGGCGAAATCATATCGGCCTGCTGGGAACAGCTCCAATGCCCAAAGCCCTTTGCATCCTCGGAATCGCGATCGCAGCTCTGGTTTTGATTGTCTTTGGGCTGGACTTGGTGCTGGCAATCCCTTTCAAACGTGTCAGCTTGGCCATCGACGTCGGGTTTATCCTCTGCTCCGGCGTGCTGGGTTTTCTCAGTTGGTCGACCCTGCGGGAACAGGTCTGAGCCGG
>CAYZWG010000036.1:0-21884 GCA_964481605.1 uncultured Planctomycetaceae bacterium | reverse complement strand
TTTCCCCCATCGTTAGCTGCCGCCCTGCAAAAAAAGTCCGTTCCTGCACCCCCAGAATGGGTGTAGGCGGAAGGCCCCTCTCGGCTCAATCCAGCGGGATCAGCTTGGGAGCGGCGATTTTCGTGCCCCAGACCCCCCCGTAACGCCCTTTCAGCTCGCCGAAGTCCAACCGCAGAAAAGCGACCAGTTCCTCCGGCGGTCCGCCGGCCAGCCACAGCTCGACCAGCCGCTCGGCTTGGGCGTCGAACCGCTTCTGCGAACCCCCGTGGGCGTAGCACCGGCCGCCGAAGCGGCGCAAGTCGCCATCGAAGCGGGGGCCCACGTGCCACAGCTCGTGCATGATCGTGGTCAGCTTTTCCCCAAAGGCCAAATCGAGAAAGCGGGGCAAATAGAAGCTCAGCAGGTAGAGCATCTCGCGGCCTTCCGTGTCGCAAACCTGCTGAATCGTCCACGACCGCCCGCCCCGCCGGGTCCGCCGCCGACCGCCGGAAAACCGCAGCGGCGTCAGCGACGCATACATGCCGTGATCGACCGCCTTCCGCGTCTGGCAAAAACCGACCGCCACGCGAGAGAAATCGATGTGCCCCAGCGGCTCAACCCGCCGCACCATGTCTTCGCAAACCGAGCGCACGTGCCGGGTGAAATCGAATCCGCGGACTCGCCGGCGGCGGGCCGGCGGCGGGCGTCGTTGGGGTGCGTTCATGCCCACTGCACCGCTCGCGGCGGCGACCCAGTTTGCCCTTTCTCCCCGCGGCCGCCGGGCCGGCGCCCTTGGCAACCGGCTCGATCGAGCGTTTCGGGTCGGCCGCATCGGCCGCCGGCCAAAAAAGCCCACGGGCCGTCAACCCATGGGCTTTCGCTGGTTCGCCTCCGCGGCCGCCGCTGCGCCGGCGGCGGCGTCCTTGCGGAAAGGCTATTGCCGCTCCGCCGGCTCTGGGGCGCCCGCATCGGGCTCCTCGCCGGTCTCCTCCTCCTGGGGCAGCGACTCTTGCTCGGCCGCTTGCTCTTGAACGACTTCCGATCCTTCTTCCATCTCGAAGGCCGGTTTCTCCGAGCGGGTGCGCACGCGGTCGTGGGTTCCCACGAACTCCAGGATCGCCTGGGTACCGGCGTCCCCCAGGCGAGGCGTGGCCAACCGCAGAATACGGGTGTATCCGCCGGCTCGATCGGCAAACCGCGGCCCCAGTTCGTCGAAGAGGATGCTCACGGCCTCTTTACTGCCCAGCAGCCTCAAGGCCCGTCGCCGCGCGGCCACCACGGGGGCAATCGCCTGGTTCCACTCGTTCCACTGGCGGCTCTCTCGCCAGGAGCGCCATCGCTCGCTGTGTCGGTCGGCGTCCGGCTCAAGCTGGTCGGCGGCGTCCTGGTGCGCGAGCGACCGCCGCGCGATGGTAACGCACTTTTCCACCAGCGGTCGAACTTCCTTGGCCTTCTCCAACGTGGTGACGATGCGGCCTTTCACTTTCGGCTGGTTGTCATCGAACTCCGCGTCGCGCTCCGTCAAAATCAGCGCGCTGGCCAGGTTCCTCAAAAGCGCCCGCTGGTGGCTCGGATTGCGGCCGAGTTTTCGGCCTCGTCTTCGGTGTCGCATGGTTGACTTGCCAGGCTTTCAGAAAATGGGTTTCGTTTCACCCGCCTCGGCTTTCTTCCCCGGCCGCCGGGGGTCGTCTGCTAGAGCGGGCTGACCGGGGCCGGCGGCACGCGCATCCCCAGTCGCAGCCCGTAATCGGACAACTTCTCCCGCACTTCGGTGAGCGTGGTTTCGCCAAAGTTGCGAACCTCCAGCAATTGATCCTCGCTGCACGTCACCAGGTCGCGAACCGTGCGAATGTTCTCCGACTCCAGGCAGTTGGTGGCCCGAACCGAAAGGTTCATTTCGGCCAGGCTCATGGAAAGCTTCGCCTCCACCGAGGGGTCCACCAAGCCACCCGTCGCAGCAGTGCGGGCCTCCGAGTGGATCGTTTGCCCCAGTTCGTTGTACTGGACGAAAGGGTTGAGGTGCTTTCGCAGAATCTTGGCCGCTTCCACCATCGCCATCTCCGGCGTGATCGACCCGTCGGTCCAGATTTCCAGCGTGAGCTTGTCGTAGTTGGTCTTCTGGCCCACCCGGGTTTCCTCCACCTCGTAGCGGACCCGAGTCACGGGGCTGTACAGCGCGTCCAAGGGAATCACCCCGATTTCCTGCGTCTGCTCGGCCCGCTCCGACGCGGGAACGTAACCACGGCCGTTTTCCACCACCATCTCCATCACGAACGTTACGTCCTCGGTGAGCGTGGCCAGCACGTGGTCCCGATTGATCACCCGGATCGCCTCGTCCGTGTTCACGTCGGCCCCCGTCACCACCCCCCGGGTGTTCTTCTCCACCCGCAGCACGCGGGTCTGCTCGCTGCTGTTTTTGACCACCAGCGACTTCACGTTGAGCACGATGTCGGTCACGTCTTCCAGCACGCCGGGCAGCGTGCTGAACTCATGCTGCACCCCGTGAAGGTTGATCTGGGTGACGGCGCTGCCCTCCAGGCTGGAAAGCATGATCCGCCGAAGCGAATTCCCCACCGTCACCCCAAACCCCCGCTCGAACGGCTCCGCCGTGAACTTGCCGTAGGTTTCCGTCAGGGATCCCTTGTCGCACGCCACTTGACTGGGAAGTTCAAGCCCGCGCCATCGAATTCGCATGGGAAGCCTCCGATGAAGTTGATGTGCCCGAAGAAAAAATCAACCGACTACTTGGAGCAAAGCTCGACGATCAATTGGGGCTCGACCGGAAGCGATACGTCTTCCGTCTCCGGCAGCCGCAGCACCTGCCCTTCCGGCTGCGGACCTTCAACCCGGCTGAGGAAGTCGGGCACCTCGCGCTGAAACTCGGCCAGGTTGGCCTGCACCAACTCCTTGCTGTTCTTGCGATCCTTGACCGCAATCATGTCCCCCACCCGAACCTGGTAACTGGCCACGTCCACCCGTGCCCCGTTGACCAGAATGTGCCCGTGGCAAATGAGCTGCCGGGCCTGGGCTCGCGACTGGCCGAACCCCAGACGATGCACGACGTTGTCCAGGCGGCGCTCGAGCAGGCTCATCAGCACCTTGCCGGTGTTGCCCCGGGCACGTTCCGCTCTGCCGAAATAGCGGCGAAACTGCTTCTCCAGCACGCCGTAATAATGCTTGACCTTCTGCTTCTCGCGCAGGTGAACGCCATAGTCGGTCAGCTTTCCCCGTCGGAAAGTGTGCATCCCCGGAGGGTTCTGCCGCCGCTCGAAAGCGCACTTCTGCGTGTCGCACCGCGTGCCCTTGAGGAACAGCTTGGTTCCTTCCCGCCGGCACATTCGACACACCGCCGCCGTATATCGCGCCATACCTGGTTCAACTCCCCACAAAAAAGACGATGGATGGTTCCTGGGCCAATGATCGATGGGGCCGGCGCCGCCGGCAAGAATTGGACTTCGACGGCAAGCTCGCCCCGGATCGGCCCCGCGGGCGCCCCTCACCCGGTTTGTTCCCCTGGTTCTCCGCCCCACGCGGCAGGCCACCGCCCCGCCCTCCGGCAAGCTACACGCGGCGGCGCTTCTTCGGACGGCAGCCGTTGTGCGGCAGCGGCGTCACGTCTTCAATCGACTTGATCTTCAGACCCGCCGACTGCAACGCCGTGATCGCGCTCTCGCGGCCGCTCCCCGGCCCCTTCACCCTGACCTCTACCTCCTTGAGGCCAAACTTGATCGCTTTCTCCGCGGCTTGCTGCGCCGCCAACTGCCCCGCGAAGGGCGTGCTCTTGCGGCTCCCCTTGAACCCGCTCGTGCCCGAACTGGCCCAACAGAGCGTATCACCCTTGGTATCCGTAATCGTCACCGTCGTGTTGTTGAACGTCGCCCGTATATGGACCACACCCATCGCCACGTTCCGGCGTGCTCTTCGTCGTTTCGCCTTGGCCACCGCTCGATCCGCTCCCTCAAAAGAAAATGCTCACTTCCACGAGCTTGTTACCTCGAACCTCGCCGGCTGGGTTCGTCGACGTGATGGACTCCCAGCCCCCGCTACCTCGGACATACCAAAAAACCTAGCGCGGGTTGTCACCTCAGACCGTTCGGATGTATCCCCAGAAACTTGACTCATCGACCGCAACCGTGGGCATACTAAAAAAACCTAGCGCAGGTCCTTCACACCCTTCTTTCCGGCCACCGTCTTTTTCGGTCCCTTGCGAGTCCGGGCGTTGGTCCGGGTCCGCTGGCCCCGCACGGGCAGCCCGCGACGATGCCGCAGCCCCCGATAGCAACCGATATCCCGCAGCCGAGAGATATTCTGGTTCACTTGGCGGCGAAGCTGCCCCTCGACCATGTAGTCCTTGTCCAACAGGGCCGCCAGCCGCGCCAACTCGTCTTCCCGCAGCTCCCGCGCTCGCTTCTGGGGATCAATTCCCGCCTTGTGGCAGAGGTCCCGCGATGTCCGCTTCCCCACACCATAGAGGTATCCCAGCGAAATCACCGTGGGGCGATCGTTCGGAATGTCAACACCCAACAGACGTGGCATAGCGGATACTCCCATTCGATGACCGGTCGGCGACCACACCTTCAGCCCGGCGACCCAACCCCACCCGGCGTGCGTGATGGATTCGCCAACCCTAACCCTGCCGCTGCTTATGACGCGGATTCGTACATACGATGTAGACCGTACCCCGACGCCGCACCACCTTGCAGTTCTCGCAAATTCGCTTGACGCTGGCCCGCACTTTCATCGCACACCACCTTCTTCACTGCACACCGAGGGCAAAGCACCTCAGTATAAGCGTTTCGGGCCGAAGTTGCCAAGGGCCGCCAGGGGGAATTTCCGTCGCCCAAAACCCGGCCCCCGCGCCGTCGCCAGCCCCCTGGGAAGTGGGAAACGGGCTCGAAAGCGACCAGGTCAACACGCGACACTGTTCGCCAAACCGCCTATCTATTCTATTTCTCCAGGGATTCCTCGCAGTCCACCGGCACCATTCCGGCATCCGCCATCTCATCAACCAGACGCCATTATTCCAACCAGAAAGATGGCCCTAATTCGGCACGTCGGACAGTCTCTCACCCTCATTCTGGGGGGCATCGGTCAAGGCCACCGGCCCGGACTCGGTGATTGCAATCGTGTGCTCGAAATGGGCGCTCGGTTTCTTGTCGACCGTCACCTGGGTCCAGTGATCCGAAAGGCACCGCACCCGCGGGCTTCCCATGTTCACCATCGGCTCCACCGCGATCACCAAACCGGGCACGAGCCGAAAATCGCCGTTTCGCCGGAGCTGTTTGCTGACGAAATTGGGCACCTGGGGGTCCTCGTGCATGACGCGTCCGATGCCGTGCCCCACGAAAGCCTCGACCACCGAAAAACCCTGCCCCTTGACGAACCGCTCCATCTCCGCCGCCACCTCGCTCCAAAACGTCCGCCGCCCCATCTCGGCCAGCGACAGCTCCAGCGTCTGCCGGGTCACGTCCACCAGCCGCTGCACCTCGGCGTCGACCCGGCCGACGGAGTGCGTCATCGCCGCGTCGCCGCACCAGCCCCCCAGCTTGCAACCGGTGTCGATGCTCACCACGTCGCCCTCGACCAGTTTCCGCGGGCCAGGAATCCCGTGCACGACCTCCTCGTTGATGGAGATGCAAGTGACCGCTGGAAAGGGGACACGGCCGGGCACGCCCTTAAACAGCGGGATCGCCCCGTGCTTGCCGAAAAAGGCCTCCACCGCCGCGTCGATCTCGCCGGTCGTCACACCCGGCCGCAGCATCGAGGCGGCGACCTGGTGCGCGTGCCAGACCATCAGGCCCGCCTTTCGCATCAACGCAATTTCGCGGCTGGAACGAAGAACCTGCACGCGGCACTACCTCCCCTTCTCCGCTAACTGGCGATCGGATCGAGCACGCCCTCAACGCGATCGAAAATCTCCTCGACGGTGCCCAGCCCGTCGATCGACTTCAAAAGACCGGCCTTGCCGTAGTAGTCCAACAGGGGTGCGGTTTGTTCCCGGTAGGCCACCAGCCGTTGCTTAATCACCTCGGGCTTATCGTCGGCCCGGCCTCGCCCGGCCAGCCGCCGGAACAGCTCGTCCTCCGGCACCTTGAGTTCCAGCACCACGTCCAGCGGCGTTTGCTTTTCCGAAAGCATGTTGTCCAGCGTCTCGGCCTGGGCGATGGTGCGGGGAAAGCCGTCCAGCAGATAGCCTTGCCGGCAGTCCGGCCGGCCCAGCCGCTGGCGGATGATCTCGATGATGATTTCGTCCGGCACAAGCCGGCCGCCCGACATGTACTGCTCGGCCTTGTTGCCGATTTCGGTCCCCGCGTCGCGTGCTGCCCGCAGCATGTCGCCGGTGGAAAGGTGGGCCAAGTTGTATTTTTCGATCATCCGCTGGGCCTGGGTTCCCTTGCCGGCTCCGGGCGGTCCGATAAACACGATCCTCATCACGGTGGTCCTCTTGGTTGGCTTGGGCAGCAGCCGGCCGCGACGGAAAGCCGAGGCAACCGGCGGCCGGGTTGGGGGGGCACGGCCGGGGAAGATCAGGATTTTTCCAGCAGGCCCTTGTAGTTTCGCATCACCAAGTGGCTGTCGATCTGTTGCACCAGGTCGAAGGCCACGCTCACGGCGATCAACAGCCCCGTTCCCCCGTAGAAGCTGGCGATCGAGTAATCGATGCTCATCCAGGTGGCCACCAGCGTGGGAATCACCGCCACCAGCGCCAGGAAACCGGCTCCCACATAGGTTATTCGCACCATGACCTTTTCCAGGTAGTCGGCGGTGCGCTTGCCCGGCCGGTAGCCGGGAATGAACGTTCCGTAGTTTTTCAGGTTGTCGGCCATGTCCTTGGGGTTGAAGGTGATGGCCGTCCAGAAGTAGCAGAAAAAGTAGATCAAGGCGATATAGAGGACGTTGTAGGTGAAGCCGCTGCCCCGCTGGAAGATTCCCCCCAGGAACATCATGATCTGATCCAGAATCTTGTTCGGATCGGTGAAGTAGCCGCCTGCCCATTGAAAGAGGAAGGAGGGGAACAAGAGCAGGCTGCTGGCGAAGATGATGGGCATCACGCCGGCCTGGTTCACCCGCAAGGGAAGGTATTGCCGCGTGCCCCCGTAGACCCGCCGCCCGCGAACATGCTTGGCGCTTTGGGTGGGAATCCGCCGCTGACCCTGGGTAATGAACACCACGCCGGCGATCACCCCCACGAACAGCGCCGCCAGAACCAGCAGCGTCTCCACGCCCAACTGGCCGCCGCTGGACCCCAACTCGATCCCGTTCTCCATCATCGGCTGGATCAACTTGAAGCCCGCGTTCGGCATCCGCGCCAGAATGCCCGCCATAATCAACAGGCTGATCCCGTTACCAATCCCGTATTCGTCGATCTGCTCACCCAGCCACATCAAGAACGCCGTACCGGCGGTCATCGTCAACACGGCCGTCAACTGCCAGGTGAAGCTGAGCCTTCCGTCGCTGAGAAGATTGGCCCGAACCAGATCGTGGGAAACCAGGAAGGCCACGTAAAACCAGCTTTGAATCAGGCACAGGCCGATGGTGGCATAACGCGTGTATTCGTTGATTTTCTTGCGGCCGCTCTCACCCTCCTTCTGCAACTGCTCCAACGGCTCCCACACGGTCCCCAGAAGCTGGAAAATAATCGAGGCGGAGATGTAGGGCATAATCCCCAGGCCGAAGATCGTCGCCTGGCGGAGGTTGCTGGCGCTGAAGGTGGCCACCGTTTCCAGCATGGCCCCCAGGCCGCCTTGCTGCGCGCCAAAAAAGCTGGTCATCTTGGCGGAATCGACGATCGCCAGGGGAATCTGCCAGCCGATGCGGTAGATGCCCAACAGCCCCAGCGTGAGGAGAATCTTCTGGCGCAGCTCGGGGACCGTAAAAATGACACGAATCTTTTGCCACATCGCTCGATCCGTCCTTCTTCCCGGCGGCGGCCCTGGGCGCCGCACGCCGCCGGAAAGTTGATTGGAGAAACAGACCAGCCGCAACCGGCGCAACACGTCCGTATGTCGCCGGCCACGGCAATTGCTTCGCGCGTCGCCCTCTCGGCCAAGGCAGTAACCCGGCCACGCCTACTTACGCCCGCTGGAACCTTGCTTGTTCTTCACCACGGGGGCCTTCCCCGGCAAGACCACCACTTCCCCCCCCGCCTGTTCGATTTTTTCTCGCGCCGAGCGGCTGAACCGGTGGGCCGAAACCTTCAGCCGCCTGGTCAACTGGCCGTCGCCCAGCACCTTGAGCACGTCGAACCGGCCCTTGACCAGGTTCTTCTCCCGCAGCAAGCGGGGATCGACCTCGTCGCCGTCGGCAAAACGGGCCTCCAGGTCGCGCACGTTGACCGTGGCCACCTCCAGGGCCCAGCGGTTGTGGAAACCCCGCTTGGGAATCCGCCGCACCAAGGGCATCTGGCCACCCTCGAAGGTCGGGTGCATGGAAAAACCGGCCCGCGAACGCTGGCCCTTGTGGCCTCGACCACAGGTCTTGCCGTGGCCCGAGCCCAGTCCCCGACCGAGACGCTTGCGCGGCCGGTTTTTGTGAATTCCGCGATGGACGTCGTCTAAGTTCATTTCAGCGATACTCCCCGCAGACGCTCAACGTCGCTCTGCGTGCGAAGCTCGTCGAGCGCGCCGATGGTGGCCTTCACCAGGTTGGTGGGGTTGTTCGACCCGAAACTCTTGGTGAGGATATCCTGGATGCCGCAGGCCTCGCAAACCGCCCGCACCGCCGCCCCCGCAATCACCCCGGTACCCGGCGAGGCCGGCACGAGCACCACGCGGGCGGCGCCGTAACGTCCGGTCACCTCGTGGGGGATGGTCGTCCCGTCCAGGGAAACCTTGAGCATGTTGTGAGAGCCGTCCTTGACGGCCTTTTCCACCGCCGGCGGCACCTCGTTGGCTTTGCCGTAACCCCAACCCACGCGCCCCTTGGCGTCACCCACGACGACCAGGGCCGTAAAACTGAAGCGGCGTCCGCCCTTGACCACGGCGGCGCAGCGCCGGATCTTGACGACCTTGTCGAGCAGTTCTCCGCGGGACGATTCGGTGGTAGCCATGGATCAACGGACCATTGCTGGTGGGGTGGATTGCTGGTTCACTTCTTTTTGGAAGACTTTTTTTTCTTCTTCTTCTCTGGGGGTTTGGGCGGGGGCGGCTCCTTTTTCGGACCGAGGTCCAACCCCGCATCACGGGCCGCGTCCGCCAGCGCGGCGACGCGACCGTGATACTTGTATTCCCCGCGGTCGAAGGCAACCTGCTTGACTCCCGCCTCCAGGGCCCGCTCGGCGATCAGCCGCCCCACCACGGCCGCGGCCTTGCGGTTGCCCCCGTAGCCGGTTTGCTGGCGGACGTCTTTCTCCAGCGTGCTCGCCGCGGCCAGGGTTTTTCCCTCTTGGTCGTCGATGATCTGCACGCGGAGGTGCTTCAGGCTGCGAGCCACGCTCATTCGCGGCCGCGTGGAATCGTGGCGAACACGATTCCGCACCCGAAATCGCCGCCGCCGCCGCTGCCGGTTGATTTTCTTCTCGTGTTTCACTTGGCTGCCTCGCGCGACCCCGAATCTGGATGCTCTTGGCTTTTCACGCCGGGGAGGCCTACTTGGCCATCACTTTACCCTGTTTCCGACGGACCACTTCGCCCTCGTAGCGAATCCCTTTCCCCTTGTAGGGCTCCGCTTTCCGCAAGGCCCGCACTTCCGCCGCAAACTGGCCCACCTGCTGCTTGTCGATTCCCTTCACCTGCACGTGCTGCTGGTCCGGGCAGGTGACCGTAAGCCCCGGGGGGATCGGCCTCCGCAACTCGTTGGCCAAGCCCACCCGAAGCTGAAGCTCGTTGTTTTGCACCGCCGCAAGGTAGCCCACGCCCACAATCTCCAGCCGCTTCTGGTACCCTTGTGTGACCCCCACTACCATGTTCTGAATCAGCGCGCGGGTCAGCCCGTGCAGGGCCCGCGATTGCCGCTGATCGTTGCCGCGGTCGACCAGGACCGAACGGCTTTCCTGGTCGTAGCGGACGGTGATTTCCGGGCGGTGCTCGAAGGCGAGTTTGCCCAGCGGGCCTTCCACGCGGATCGACCGCCCGTCGATGCTCACCGTCACGCCGGCGGGAACCGCCACCGGTTTTTTTCCAATTCGCGACATCGGATACTTCCTCTCGGCGCTGGGCCGGCAAGATACCCGGCCCGGCGCGACGTTATCTTCCGCCTACCAAACCTCGCAGAGGACCTCGCCCCCCAGCTTGCGTTGCCGTGCTTCGCGATCGCTGATGACCCCGCGGCTGGTGCTGAGGATCTGTATCCCCAACCCTTTGAGCACCGGCCGCAGCTTGGAGGCGCCGCTGTAGACGCGGCGGCCGGGCTTGCTGATTCGCCGTGCGTGGCGGATTACTCGCTCGCCGTTGGGGCCGTACTTGAGGAAGAGCCGCAGCACGCAGACCGGCTGGGCCTCCCTCTCCTCCCAGTCCCAAATGTAACCCTCACGCTTCAGCACCTCTGCCAGGCCACGCTTGACTTTCGACAGCGGCAAATCCACGTGCGGCCGCTCCACGCGTACCGCGTTGCGGATACGCGTCAACATGTCGGCAATCGGGTCGGTCATCATAATCCTAGGGGTCCCCTTACCAACTCGCCTTTTTCACGCCGGGAATGACTCCCTGATCCGCCAATTCTCGAAAACAAATCCGGCAAATGCCGAACTTTCGGTACACCGCGCGCGGCCGCCCGCAGATGCGACAACGACTCTCTTGCCGCGTGGAGTACTTCGGCTTGCGAAGTGCCTTGGCAATCTTCGACTTGCTTGCCATCCCCTCGAGCCCTTCTCGTTGAGGCCTGCGTGGTCAGTCGACGCGAGCCGCCAGAGCGAAACCCGCGTGCTCAGGTTACCGTCCGCGTCGATCGATGATTGGTCGAGCAACCGCCATCGGGCTTCAGGACCTGCCTGCTTCGTCGGCGCGAAACGGCATCCCGAAACCCCGCAGCAACTCCCTCGCCTCCTGGTTGCTGTCGGTGGTCGTCACCAGTGTGATGTTCATACCCTGCGGTTTGGAATACTTGTCCGGATTCAACTCGGGAAAAACCAACTGCTCCGCCAGCCCCAGGCTGTAGTTGCCCTGCCCGTCAAAGGCGTCGGGACTCAAACCCCGAAAGTCGCGGACCCGCGGCAAGGCCAGCGAGATCAGTCGGTCGAGAAACTCATACATTCGCCGCCGCCGGAGCGTCACCTTGCAGCCGATGGGCATTCCCTCGCGAAGCCGGAATCCCGCGATCGAGTGCCTGGCCCGCGTCACGATCGGCTTCTGCCCCGTGATTTGCGCCAAGGTGTCGACCGCCTCTTCCATGTACTTCTTTTCCGCCACCGCCGCTCCCACGCCCATGTTGACGACGATCTTCTCCAATCGCGGCAGCGAGAGCCGGTTCGCCCGGCCCAGCTTTTCCCGCAACTGGGGGAGAATCTCTTCGTCGTACTTCTGTTGCAATCGTGGATTCATTTTTCGCTACGGCTTCCTCTGGGCCTTCGAAAGCTGCTCTGCGACCGGCAAGGAAAACAACTTTCCAACCTTTCCCACACGTGCCCCGCGCCGCCGTTTTCCTGCTACGGGCGGGAAGTTGCTTCTGCCGCGATTTTCCGTACCCTGGATGCCTTGGGCGGGGAAATCTGGCCCAGGTTCGCTCCGCACTTCTTGCAATAGCGAACCTTCGATCCGTCCTCCAGCAAGCGGGCCCCGGTGCGAGCGGCCGCGCCACACGCCTGGCAAACCAGCAACACGTTGGAAATCTGGATGGGCATTTCCATGGAGAGCCGGCCACCCTGGGGGTTGCGCTGGCTCCGCCGCACGTGCTTGTGCACCTGGTTCACGCCCTCGACCACCAGCCTGCCCGCCGCCCGGTCCACCGAGAGCACGCGGCCATGGGTTCCCCGGTCGTTGCCGGTAATCACTTCCACCGTGTCGTCGACTCGAATACGCATCACACCACCTCGCTGGCGAGGCTCACGATTTTCATGAAACTTCTTTCCCGCAACTCTCTCGCCACGGCGCCGAAAATCCGCGTACCCCGCGGGTTCTTCTCGTTGTCGATAATCACCGCGGCGTTGCTGTCGAAACGCACGTAGCTGCCGTCGGCGCGGCGGGTGGGCTGCTTGCAGCGAACGATCACCGCCCGCACGACGGTGCCCTTTTTCAGGTCGCTTCCCGGGATCACGCCCTTGATGCTGCACACCACGATGTCGCCCACCCCGGCGAATCGCCGCCGCGTGCCCCCGAGCACCTTGATGCACATCAGTTCCTTGGCCCCCGTGTTGTCCGCAACGGCCAAGCGCGTCTGCATCTGGATCATCGTTCCCTACCTGAACCGAATTCCCCTACTGGTCCTTCTCCGCTTCCGAACCGCCTTGCCGATCCGCCTTGGCCGCCGCCCGCATCGCCGCCAGGTCGATCAAACGGCTCTGGGCCACCACCCGCACCAGCCGCCACCGCTTGGTTTTCGACATCGGGCGACACTCGACGATCTCCACCGTGTCGCCCCGCTTCGACACGTTCTCTTCATCGTGAACCCGGCAGATCGTCTTGTGACGAATGTATTTCCCGTACTTGGGGTGCTTGACCAGGCGGGGAACCTCCACCCGCCGGGTCTTGGCCATCTTGTCGCTGGTCACCACGCCTACGGCAACTTTCTTCGGCATCAGTCGTTTCCTTCCCCGCCCTCGGGCAGAAGAGCCGCGCCGCGGCGGCTTCCCTCGGTCAGCCTCTGGTTTGCTCGTCCGCCGCCTCGTCCGCCACGGCCTCCGCCACCCGCACCCGCTCGCCCTGGATCGTCCTGATCCGTGCGATCAAGCGTCGGCTCTTCCGCAACTCGCTGGGGGCGTCCAGCCGTTCCGTCTGCGCCTGCAACCGCAGCCGAAACAGGTTCTCGCAGGTCTCGTTCAAGGTCACCGTAAGTTGCTCGTCGCTCATCTCGCGAAGCTCGGTCGCTTTGGTCATGGCTCGATTCCCGGCTTCCACTCGGTTCCGCGGGGGGCACTCTTGTCCCGGTGGCCGGCGATCGCCGCCGGCGGTGACCGACTCCCCTGCCTTGTCCTATCTGGATCGACGCCCTTGCGCCTACCAAAAAACTACACCGGCCGCCGTTTCAAGAACCGGACTCTCACCGGCATCTTGTGGGCCAGCCGCGTAAAGCACATCCGCGCCGCCTCCTCCGAGACTCCACCGATTTCATACAAAACGGTTCCCGGCCTGATCACTGCGGCCCAATAATCCGGTTCGCCTTTGCCTTTTCCCATGCGGGTTTCCAGGGGGATGGAGGTGATCGGCTTGTGGGGGAAAATACGTATGTACAGCCGCCCCTCGGTGCGCAGATACTGCTGCGCCGCGATTCGACCGGCCTCGATCGTGGCCGCGCTGATCCAGCCGCCCTGAACCGCCTGAAGCCCGAAATCGCCAAACACCACGCGGTTGCCCCGCGTGGCCTCACCTCTTATACGACCTCTTTGGCTTTTTCGATGTTTTACCCTTTTGGGCATCAGTGCCATCGATCTCGTCCTCGTGATACATACCCTGATTGATCCACACTTGCACCCCGATGTGCCCCTGGGCGATCTTCGCCTCGGCGAACCCGTAATCGATCTTCGCCCGCAGGGTGGAGAGCGGAATCGAGCCGGCAATCTGTTTCTCGCGGCGGGCCATCTCCGACCCTCCCAGCCGGCCGGCCAACTGAATCTTGATCCCTTTCGCCCCGGCTTCCATCGTCTGCTCCAGGGCCCGCTTCATCATGCGGCGGAAACTGGCCCGCCGCCCCAACTGCTCGGAAAGGTCCTCGGCCACCAACTGGGCCACGATCTCGGGCCGGGAAACCTCTTCGATCTTGATGTTGATTCGCCGCCCGGTGAGGCTCTGCAACTCCGCCTGCAACTCCTCGACTCGCTCGCCCTTCCGCCCGATCAGCACGCCCGGCCGCGCCGAAAAGAGCATCACCTTGACCTCGTCCCGCGTCCGCTCGATCTCGATCTTGGCGATCATCGGATACATCGGCTTGCCGCCGCGGTCCTTTCGCTTCTTCACGAAGGTCCGTATCTTCTGGTCTTCCACCAAGAGATCGGCGAATTCCCGTTTCGAGGCGTACCACCGGCTCTTCCAGCCGATCATCACCCCCGTGCGAAATCCCACCGGATTGACTTTTTGGCCCATGCTGCGCTACTCCAACGCGACACTGATGTGCGACATCCGCTTCTTGATTACCGTGGACATGCCACGCGCCCGGGGGCGAAGCCGCTTGACCATCGGGCCCCCGTCCACGCGGACGTCCACCACCCGCAGCCGGTTGACGTTCGCCGCCCGGCGATCCTCGGCGTTGGCCAGCGCGCTCTTGACCACCTTTTCCAACAGCCGGGCACCCCGGTTGGGGTGATAACGCAGAATATTCAAGGCTTCGTCGGCGCTCTTCCCCCGAATCAGGTCCGCAAAGGGACGCACCTTTCGCGGGCTGATCCGAGCGAATCGGTGTTTCGCCTCGTATGCCATCGTCCAGTTCCTCGACCTTTTCGGCGACCATCTCTGCCGCTGCCGGAGCCGCCGTCTCTCCGCGCCGATGTGCGCGGCTCCTCCAAGTCTAACGCTTACCCCGGCCGCCGTGCCCGCGGAACGTCCGCGTGGGGGCAAACTCCCCCAGCTTGTGCCCCACCATCTCTTCCGTCACAAATACCTTGATGTGTGCCTTTCCGTTGTGGACCATGAAAGTATGGCCCACGAACTCGGGCACGATCGTGCAAGCCCGGGCCCAGGTCTTGATCGGCCGCTTGGTTCCCGACTGGGTCAGCCTCTCCACCTTGGTGTAGAGCTTGGGATCGACGAAAGGACCTTTCTTCAGCGATCTTCCCATGGTCGGTAGCCGTCCGTTTGATGTGTTGTTTGTCGTGTCTCCGCCCGCTCGGCGACCCCTCTCCCCGCGGGACCGGCCGAAACGGCGCCCTCCGCGCCCGTCACAGTTTCAACAGCCCGTAACGCTTGGAACGCCGCCGCCGCACGATGGCGCGGTTGGATGGCTTGTGTCTTTTTCGGGTTGCCCCGCCCTTGGCCGGCTTGCCCGTGGGGCTGACCGGATGGCGTCCGCCCTTGGTGCGGCCTTCGCCGCCGCCGTGGGGATGGTCGACGGGGTTCATGGCCGTGCCGCGGACGTGGGGGCGGCGGCCCAGCCAGCGTTTCCGACCCGCCTTGCCCAGCACGATCTTCATGTGTTCCGCGTTGCTGACGGCGCCGATCGTGGCCCGGCAGGCCGCCGGCACGCGGCGGATTTCCCCGCTGGGCAGGTTGATCTGCGCCCAGTCCGCGTCCCTCGCGGCCAGCGTCGCCTTGGACCCGGCCGAACGGCACAACACCCCGCCGCGGCCCGGCTGCAATTCCACGTTGTGGACGTCGGAGCCCAGCGGAATCTCCGCCAGCGGCAGGCAATTGCCCGGCGCCGGCGCCGCACCCGCGCCACTGAGAACCCGGTCCCCCGTCTTCAATCCCTCGGGGGCCAGGATGTATCGCTTCTGGCCGTCGGCGTAGTGCAACAGGGCAATCCTCGCGCTGCGGTTGGGATCGTACTGAATCGAGTTGACCACGGCCGGCACGCCGTCCTTGTTGCGGCGGAAGTCGATCATGCGGTAGTTCCGCTTGTGCCCGCCCCCGCGGTGACGAACGGTGATCTTGCCCTGGTTGTTGCGCCCTCCGGTTCGCCGCTTGGGCTTGAGTAGTTTTTTGCAGGGCTTGGCACCGGGTGTGAGGTTGGCGAAATCGCTCACCGTCGCACCACGACGCCCCGGACTGGTCGGCTTGTATTTGCGAATTCCCATCACGCTTCACTTTCACGCCAAAACAACTCGACCAGTAAGCTGCACGCCCGGGAGGGCGAGGCTCCCGCCGAGCCGTGCGGCGGCACTGACCGTGATTTCCCGGCTCGGCGGGAGCCTCGCCCTCCCGCAACAAAAACCCATCAGCTATTTCACCAAAACGACTCCACCGGCCTGGCTAGAAGAAATTGATGCGATGCTCGGGATCGAGCGTGACGATCGCCTTCTTCCATTGCTTCGTCCGCCCCACGCGAAACCGGGTTCGCCGCGGTTTGCCCTTGCGGTTCTGCGTGTTGACGCGGACAACCTTCACGTCGAACATCTCCTCCACCGCCCGCCGGA
The DNA here is from genome assembly GCA_964481605.1 of uncultured Planctomycetaceae bacterium. Lineage (GTDB taxonomy): Bacteria > Planctomycetota > Planctomycetia > Pirellulales > Thermoguttaceae > CAYZWG01. The sequence goes on along the minus strand of CAYZWG010000036.1, from coordinate 5,749 downwards.
TGTCGTCTTTGCCCGCCAGCCGATTCACTTCAAAGGCGTACTGGTTGTATCGCTCCGCCTTGTGGAACCCTTTTTCCGTCACCAGCGGGCGCAAAATGATCTGGTAGGGCTGTAGCTTGAGCTTGCTCTTGGTGACGTCTAGGGCCATCGCCCGGGCTCCCTCGATCGCTTGTTCTGTTACCGCCGGCCGCCCACCGTGTCGCGGAAGGCCTCCAAGGCGGCCTTGGTCATCAACATCCGCTTGGGCCGCAGCACTTCCAGGGCGTTCAACTCGCCCACCGGCAGCACCGAAACATCGGCCAGGTTGCGAACGCTCTTGTACACGTTCACGTCGTACCGGGTCACCGCCACCAGCAGCGTCCCGCCCAGCCCCAAGCTCTTGAGGATGGCGGCCATCTCTCGGGTCCGCGGCTGTTCGAACCGCAACTCGTCGATCAGCGTCACCTCGTTGTCGGCCAGCTTGGAGGCCACGGCCATCCGCGTGGCCATCCGAATCGCTTTCTTGGGCAGCCGATAGGACCAGTCCTGCGGTCGTTTGGCGAAAATGTGGCCCCCGCCCCGCCGCACCCCGCTGCGACGATGCCCGGCCCGCGCGTTGCCGGTCCCCTTCTGGCGATACATCTTCTTTGTCGAACCGCTGACCTCGGCCCGGCTCTTCGTTCTCACCGAGCCCCGTCGCCCGTTCGCCTGGTACATCACCACGACGTCGTGCAACAGTTGCTTGTTGATTCGTGGGGCCACGTCCGCCGGGTCGATCTCGACCGTCCCGACTTCCTCGCCGCTTCGGTTGTAAACGGGCAAGCTTACCATGGTTTCGATGTCTTCTCGCTCTGATTCAGACCCGCACCGTCGGTCCCACCGAACTTTCCGCCGATTCGCCTTCCCTCTCAACGTGCCGCCGAAACCGGCAGCTTGTTCGTCACGCGAATCACCACGTAGCCGCCGTTGGGACCGGGCACGGCCCCCCGCACCAGCAGCAAATCGTTGTCCGCGTCGACCCGCACGACGTGGAGATTTCGCATCGTCGACCGCGCATTGCCGTATTGCCCCGGCATCCGCTTGCCCTTGAACAATCGTGAGGGATAAGCGCTGCAGCCGGTGCCGCCGAGATGGCGATGGCACTTTTTCACGCCGTGGGTGGCCCGCTGGCCGTGAAAGTTATGGCGTTTCATGGCGCCGGAGTAGCCCCGCCCCTTGCTCGTGCCGGTCACGTCGACGGCCGCCACGTCGCCAAAGACGTCGACTTTCAGCTCCTGGCCCACCCGGTAACCTTCCACCGGCTGACGGAACTCGCGAATGAATCGCTTCGGCTCGCAACCCGCCTTCGGTTGCGGCTCGATGCCGCCGGCGGCCTGAGCTTTCTGACGTTTGCTGTCGAGCTTTGCGACGTGACCGCGTTGGCTGCGGGAGGCAAGGCGGCGCGGCTTGTCCAGATACCCCAATTGAACCGCCTCGTAGCCGTCGCGGTCCTTCGTCTTCAACTGAAGCACGTGACAAGGACCCGCCTGAATGACGGTTACCGGCACGGCATTGCCCGTTTCGTCGTAGACCTGCGTCATCCCAACCTTGCGGCCGAGCAATCCCATACCCATCGTAAGTTGCCTCATATCCGTCGCTGGCACGGGAACGACCGACTCTCGGCCGGGTTTACCCACGCCGCTTCCAGACCATGCGAGAATCCCACTTTCGGTTTCGCAAACGCGCCGCCAACTGACAGGATCGACCGAAAAAAATATCCCACGCCCCACAAACCCCTCGATAGGAGGGGGTGGCCCATGGTGGCAGCCCCGGTTTCGCTAATTTGTTTCTGTTGCCAAACGGGGATGTTCGTGCGTAGGCGGGAGCCTCGCCCTCCCAACTTTCCGCAACAAGGATTAACGACGCGCGGACGCCTTGATCTTGATGTCCACGCCCGCCGGCAAACTCAGCTTGTTCAACGCCTCAATCGTCTTCGCCGTGGCCTGCACAATATCGACCAACCGCTTGTGGGTCCGAATCTCGAACTGCTGGCGGGCTTTCTTGTCGACGTGCGGGCTCGACAGAACCGTGTAACGCTCAATCCGCGTGGGCAGGGGAATTGGGCCATGAACGACCGAGCCGGTTCGCTTGGCCGTGTCCACGATCTCCGCCGCGCTCTGATCCAGAATGGCGTGATCGTACGCCTCCATGCGAATCCGAATAATTTCGCTAGCTTGACCAGCCACGGACAGTCTCCCTGGTGTCCCAATTCCCGATTGCCAAAGACGGCCAGCTCCCGCTCGCGGCGGGAAACCTCAAATCCTAGCAGCGATCAAAATTCGCGTCAACCGGCCTGGGTGGAGAAAATTCCTTCATTCCCTCCCCAGCTTCGGACCCGTCCTGCCGCCAAACCGGCCTCGTATCCCCTTCTCTTCGGTGCATTGCTCGTGCGGGCCCCAGGCTTTTGCGGGGGATTTCCGGCGTTGGGCGAGGGTCTGGCGACGGTGCCCAAAGTCTGTAGGGTGGGTGCTCCGCACCCACGCGGGGCAACGGTCCATCGTTAGGCGTCGGGCGTCGAGTTGCGATGGTGGCGCGTGCGTGCAAGCACGCACCCTACGACAGACTCGAGCAACCGCCGGAAGTCCGCTCCCCCACGCCGCACCCCTCCGGGCCTCGTTGACGTATGGTTTTGGCCTGTTACCATCGTTCGCAGGGACACATCGGCGGCGGACGAAATCCCCCTCGCAGGGGGTGGGCTGGATCTAATGCGTGACGAAGAAAAATCGCGAGATCAGCTCATCGAGGAGTTGGCGGCGCTTCGCCGGCGCAACAGCCAGCTCGAGATGGCCGATTCCGGTCGCCGTCGCGCCGAGCAGGAAATCCGCGACTCCCAGGCCCTCTACTCGTCCCTGGTCGAAAACCTGCCCGTCCAGATTCTCCGCAAGGACCTGGAAGGGCGGTTCACGTTTGCCAACGAATCGTTCTGCCATCTCTTGGGCCGGTCGCTGGGCGAGATCGTCGGCCGCACCGACTTCGATTTCTACCCCCAGGAACTGGCCGAGAAGTACCGCCAGGACGACTTGGAGGTTCTTCGCACCGGCGAGCTGTTCGACGACATCGAGCGCTACGAGAAGGACGGCCAAACCCGCTATGTGCACGTGATCAAGTTCCCCCTCCGCGACGCGCAAGACAAGATCATCGGCGTGCAAATCGTGTTCTGGGACGTCACCAAGCGGAAAACGGCGGAAGCGGCCCTGGAGAAGGAACGCTACCTGCTCAAGGCCCTCATGGACCACCTGCCCCACAACATCTATTTCAAGGACACGGCCAGCCGCTTTCTCCGCGTGAACAAGGCGATGACCACCTTCTTTCACCTCCACGACGCCGCCGAGGTGGTGGGCAAGACCGATTTCGACTATTTCACCGAGGAACACGCCCGCCAGGCCCGGGCCGACGAAGAAGAGGTGATGGAGACGCGCAAGCCGCTGGTCGACAAGGAGGAGAAGGAGACCTGGCCCGACGGCTCCTGCACCTGGGCCAGCACGACCAAGCTCCCGCTCTGCGACGAACAGGGCCAGGTGATCGGCACGTTCGGCGTCTCCCGCGACATTACCGAGCGGAAGCTCGCCGCCGAAGCCCTCCGCCAGGCCAAGGAGACGGCCGAGGCGGCCAGCCGGGCCAAGAGCGACTTCCTGGCCAACATGAGCCACGAAATCCGCACGCCGCTAAACGCCATTATCGGCATGACCGAACTGGTGCTCGACACGGAGTTGAACGAGTCGCAACGGGAATACCTGAAAATGGTGGTCGAATCGGGCGACGCGCTGTTGGCCTTGATTAACGACATTCTCGACTTCTCCAAGATCGAAGCCGGAAAACTCGATTTCGAGCAGGCCGCCTTCGATCTCCGCGAGAGCCTGGGCGACACGATGAAGTCGCTGGCCTACCGCGCCCACACCAAGGGGCTCGAGCTGGCCTGCCGCATCCAGACCGACGTCCCGGCGATCCTCGTGGGCGACGTGGGCCGCCTTCGCCAGGTGATCGTCAACCTGGTGGGAAACGCCATCAAGTTTACCCACGACGGGGAAGTCGTGCTGGAAGTCCGCCCGCGGACCGTGGAAGAAAATCGCGCCGAACTGCTTTTTTTGGTCAGCGATACCGGCATCGGCATCCCCCGGGAAAAACAAGCCACCATCTTCGCCGCCTTTGAGCAAGTCGACAGCTCGATGACCCGGCGCTTCAGCGGCACCGGGTTGGGGCTGGCCATCTCGTCGCGGCTGGTGGAATTCATGGGCGGCCGTATCTGGGTCGAAAGCGCCGAGGGCACCGGCAGCAAGTTCCAGTTCACCGCCTGGTTCGATCGCGCCCGGGCAGAAGAACTGGAGACCCCCCAAAGGCCCATGATCGCCGTGGGGGGAACGCGCGTCCTGATCGTCGACGACAACGCCACCAATCGACGAATCCTGGAAGAGATGCTCAACAACTGGCAGATGCGACCGCGGTCCGCCCCCGACGCGATCACCGCCCTGGAGATGCTCCGCCGGGCCTACGCCGCCGGCAAGCCCTTCACCCTCGTGCTGACCGACGCCAACATGCCCGAAATGGACGGCTTCTCGCTGGCTGAAAAGGTCAAGCAGGATGCCAACCTGGGAAGCACGGTGATTATGATGCTCACCTCGGGCGATCGCCCCGGCGATGTCGCCCGCTGCGAACAACTGGGGGTGGCCGCCTACCTGCTCAAGCCGATCAAGCAGTCCGAGTTGTTCGACGCCATCGCCTTGGCGCTGGGGGTAACGGCCGCCGAGGACGAGGTCGCCGCCGGCCACGACGCCGGCGAGTTGACGCTGCCGCCATTGAAAATCCTCCTCGCCGAGGACAGCCTGGTCAACCAGAAGCTGGCCGTGGGCCTGTTGCAACGCCATGGACACCAGGTGCTGGTGGCCAATCACGGCCGCGAGGTGCTGGCGGCCCTGGAGTCTCACCCCGTCGATCTGATCCTGATGGACATCCAGATGCCCGAGATGGACGGTCTGGAAGCCACTCGGGCCATCCGCTCCCGGGAAAAGCGGGTCGGCGGCCACATGCCCATCGTGGCGATGACCGCCCACGCGATGAAAGGCGATCGCCGGCGCTGCCTGGAGGCTGGCATGGACGAGTACCTGGCCAAGCCGATTCGCGCACGACAGCTCTTCCAGGTTCTGGCCGCCGTGTTGGGGTTCAGTTCAACCCCCTTGCCGGAAGTCAAGCTGCCCTCCGGTGGTGAACCCCAACCGCCGGCCGGCACGCCGGCACCCTTTTGGGACGCGGAGAAGGCCCTGGAATCGGTCCAGGGCGACCGCGATCTGTTGAAGATCGTGATCGAGACGTACCTGGAGGAATCGCCCAAGCTGGTGGCCGCCGTCCGCGCGGCAATCGACCAGCGCGACGCCCCCAAGGTGCTGCTGGCCGCCCACACCCTCAAGGGCTCGCTCCGTTTTTTCGGCTGCGATCGCGCGTTCCAATCCGCCTATCGCTTGGAAATGATGGGCCACCAGGAGCAACTGGACGAGGCCGCCGGCACCCTGGCGGAACTGGAGCAACTCGTCGACCAGCTCCAACCCGAACTGTCCCGCCACGCCCAGGCCCTGGCCGGCGAAGAAAACCCCCAATAAGACACGATGCCGATCCGACGCGTTTTTCTCGGCTGGGACCGCTCGCTCCTGGCGGTTGCCGCCGATTACCTGATCGAGCGGTTTGCGGCCCCCGGCCTGCTCAACCTGGGCCAGGTGATCCTGGCCGCTCCCGGCGGCCG
>CAYZWG010000035.1:7713-22516 GCA_964481605.1 uncultured Planctomycetaceae bacterium | reverse complement strand
CGCAGGTAGCGTGGCGTTTGAGTTTTTCCAAGCCGAGCAAGCATGGGGAGAATGCAAGGCGAATGGGCCGGGTCGCCACCTCCGCAGCCGCTCTGGGTAACCCATTTCCCCCATCGTTAGCTGCCGCCCTGCAAAAAAAGTCCGTTCCTGCACCCTGCCCTCACGGGGCGTGTTTCTCGCGAAGCATCGCGTTGATCTCCTCGGCCTGCAAGTGATCGAGGGCGAATCGGCGGCCCAGCTTGTATTGCGGTGCGTAGATCGCGCTGTCGCGGACCACGCAGCCGGTCATGCCGCCGTCACGCATGATCTGCGTACACCCGGAGCAGGTCACACAGGTCTTCTTGGGGTCCATCCGCCCGGTGGTGAGGATATCCTTGACCGAATCGGGATAGGCGAAGGCGCCCCGGCCCTGGCCGATCAGCGTGGCCCATCGCGCCTTGAGCACGCCGGCGGCGACGTGGGGCATGAGGTGCCGCAGCCAGCCGTAACCCCCGCCCACCACGGGCAGGTCGGCAAACGCCTGCTGCACCTGGCGGGTGATCTGGATGAACCGCTCCACCCCCGCCAGGGGATGCTCGTCCGGCAGCTCCGCACCGGCGATCGGCCGATCGTAGGGCCGGCCGTAGTGGGGGTTGAAATAGGGATTGCCAAGGGAGACGTTGACCAGCGGCATCGCCAACTCCCTCAACTGCCCGATTAGGGCCAGCGGCTCGGCCAAGTCGGGCTTGCGGTAGTCGTGGCGATCCACGCCAAACCCGTAGGGATAGGCGATCGCGTCGTAGACGTTCAACCGGGTGGTGACGAACAGGCCGGGGACTTCGCCGTGAATTCGCCCCATCACCTCGCGCAACAGCCGCGTGCGGTTCTCCAGCGATCCACCGTACTTGCCCGGGCGGGTGTGGGAAGCCAGCAATTCGGAGACGAGATAGCGGTGGCAACTCTTCACATCGACCCCGTCGAAGCCCGCCCTGGCGGCCAACCGGGCCGCCTCGACGTAGGCGTCCTGGAGCCGATCCAGGTACTCGTCGGTCACCAGGGGATAGTCGCCCGGCAGGTTGTGCTTGGGGTCGAGGGGCTCGCTGTGATGGGCGATGATCGGGCGAGGCAGCCCGCCCGGCTTGCTGTAGCGTCCCGAATGGGTCAACTGCAAGATCAGCAGCAACTCATGGCCGAAGGCATCCCGCGCCGTCCGGCGGGTGGCCTCGACCAACCGGGCGAAGGCGTCGGCGCTTTGCGGATTGAGCCAGAACTGCCTCGCGTTGGATCGGGCCTCGTGCAGAATGGCCGTGGCCTCGAACCAGATCAAGGCCGACCCGCCGGCGGCGTAACGCCGGTAGCGGCGGAAGCTCAACTCGCCGGGCGCGCCCTCGGCGGTGGAGTCGAAACCCTCCATCGGCTGCACAAGGAAACAGTTCGGCAGCACGCGCCGGCCAACCGACACCTGCCGGCCCAGCACGGAGACGTCCTCCTCGATGGGAAGACTCAGCCCCAGGTGGGCCAGTTCGGCCCGCAGCAGATTCAAATCCCGCAGATGAAATCGCTTGTGTTTCGACATGGGGAATTGGCGGAAGCGGACCGCAACAACTCGGCGCGGTTCCCAAGCGGGAGCCTGGGAACCAGGCGGGGATGAAATCGCTCGCGTGTCATATCACACCCGAGCGTGCCGCGGCGCGGACCTCATTTCCCGCGATCCGGTTTATCGCTTCCGCCGCGGCGACGGCGTCCGCCCCGCCCTCGCCCGGGCGCGGCTTCCGCTTTTTTCGCGCGCCTTTCGAGATTGGCATCGGTCACCCCGGAAATCGCTTCCTGCCAAGAAGGGATGCCGCGGTGGCTCTTCTTCGCCGACGGATCCGATTTGGCACTGCCGGTGCCTTTGCCGGCCGAGGGTTGACCGGGGTCGGTCGTGTCTATTTCTTCTTCCCAACCGGCGGGGACGGGTTCGGGGGCTTCCGCCTCGGCCGGGGTGTCGGCCGACTCGCTTGGTTTCTTGCCGCCCCGTTTGCGCCCGCCTCGCCCCCGCCCGCGGCGTTTCGATCCCGAGGCGGTCCTCTCGGGCTCTTCTTCCGCTTGGGCAGCCTGCTCGGCGGTTGCCTCGACCAGCTCCGTCTCGCCGGCCGGGCTGGGAGTGGGCTCGGGCGAGTCTGATTCGGTCTGCGGGGACCCTTTCCTTGGCCGACGACGACGGCGACGACGCCCGGACGGTTTCGTTTCCTCGGCTTGCGGGTCGAGAGATTTCGCGCCGGCGGCGTCTTCCTGGCCGACTTCGACCGCTTGGTCCGGGAGAGCCGGATCGTCCCCGCCCCGGCCCGCCGCGGGCACGATCTCGGCTTTCAACGGCTCGTCAGCCGACGGTTGACCGGATTGAGTGGATTGAGTGGGTTGGCTGGAAGACGAGCTCGACGACGGGGGTTCGACCATGTCGGCCGTCGGCTCGACGCCCAACTCGCCCGCCAACTGAGCCCAGTTCACCGGGCCGCGGGGGAAGCTGAACCCCGAGACCACGCGAGAACCGCCGCGACGACCGCCCGAGGACGTGCTCTCCTTGGCCCCAGAGCCGGCCTCGCCGTGGGGCCGGCGAGGCGGTTTCTCTTCCACGGGCGCGTGTTTGGCCTTCGCCTGGTCCGCCTGGTCGACGGCCCGATCTTGTTCCTCGTCGTCGGGTTTCTTCTCATCCTGCGGCGTGGGGGGCGTGGCCCCAATGTCTGCCGCCAGGAGATCCCAATGATCCGCGTGTTTGCGTTCGGCCATCATTCGAAAGTCGTTGTTACCAAAATGTTTATGGTTGTTGGTTCACTTTCGTCCGGAGAACATGTAATATAGGCGATTCCCTTGCCCTTGGAAAGGTGATCCGCCCCCGTCCGGTCGTTTGCGGTTCGGTTTGCACGATTTGAAGCGGTCGAATTCGCCGCAGCCGTAGTTGCCGTAGGGCCGGCTGTGCCGGCCGGTTGCCGCATTTCGCAGCGCCAGCCACGTTTCGGCTCCGCACAGCCGGCCCTACGGGGCTACCAACGCGTTGCGACGGATTGGACGAATGTTTACGCCAAGAGAGCCAAACACGCCCCCCCGTCTTGCCGACCCATGCACGATCGTCCCCGCTTTCTGTTTGCAACCTGCCAGATCGGGGCCGAAACCGCGCTGAAGCGGGAAATGGCCCGGCGGTGGCCGGCGTTGAAGTTGGCCTACTCCCGGCCTGGGTTTCTCACCTTCAAACTCCCCGAAGAGCACGGCCTGTTGGCCGATTTTGATCTGGAGTCCGTATTCGCCCGCTGCTGGGGATTCTGCCTGGGGAAGGTCAGCGGGACCGACCGCAGCCAGATGGCCCACGACCTGTGGCAACGGTATGGGCGGCGTCCGGTGCGACAGATTCACGCCTGGCAGCGCGATCTCCATCGGCCGGGGGAGAGGGGCTACGAGCCGGGCATCACCCCGGCCGCCCGAGAGGCCCATGAGGCGATTCTCGCCGAGCGTCCCCGCGAGCAGTTGCCGGACGTTCCCCCGGACGCCTACCGCACCCCCGCGAAAGAGGGGGATTTCGTCCTCGACTGTGTCGTCGTCGAGCCAAATCAATGGTGGGTTGGCTACCACCGCGCCGGGGCGGTCGCGTCGCGATGGCCGGGCGGCATGATGTCGCTCGAGCTTCCGCCACATGCCGTTTCCCGCGCCTGGCTGAAAATGGAGGAAGGGCTCCGCCGCTCGCAACTTCCGATCTCGCCGGGGGCCCGCTGCGTCGAACTGGGCAGCGCTCCCGGGGGGGGCGCCCAGGCTCTGTTGGACCGGGGGTGCCACGTGTTGGGGATCGATCCGGCCGCGATGCACCCCCGCCTCTTGGAGCACCCCCATTTCGTTCATATTCGCCGGCGAGTGGCCCAGGTCCGGCGGCGCGAGTTTCGAAAGGTTCGCTGGCTGATGGCCGACTTGAACGTTCCGCCGGACTACACGCTTGAGGTCGTGGAAGACATCGTCACCCAGAGCGAGGTCCATATCCGCGGGCTGCTCTTGACGCTGAAGCTTCCGCAGTGGGATTTGGCCGATCAAATTCCCCGGTATCTGTCGCGAGTCCGCTCTTGGGGGTTTAACCTTGCGGCTGCCCGACAGTTGTTGTACAACCGCCAAGAGGTATGTTTGGCGGCATGGAAGCGGCCGTTTCGCCGAACATTCCACAAGGGGCGTCTTGGCGGTGACCGTCCCGACCGGCGGAAGTGAACCGTGTGCCACACGAACCCGAAGCGCCAGCGAGGGACGAAAACACACGCATGGCTCCCTCGCTGGCGCACGCATGGCGTCCCTCGCTGGCGCACGCATGGCGTCCCTTGCTGGCGCACGCATGGCGTCCCTTGCTGGCGCTTCGGGTTAGTGTGGCCAAATCGCGAAACGTGGCAGTTTTTGCACAACCTGCTCGTTACGAAGAGCCGTAGGGCCTGTTGGCGGCGTCATTCGGGCTTTCCCCAACAGAAATGCGTCAGAATTTCCCGGCTGGGGAATTTGGGCGACGTTGCACAGATGCTCGGGCCGCGTACACCGCGCGGAACAATCGAACGGTTGCCGTGGGGTGACAACCGAAACCATCTCAAGCGGTTCGTGGAAACCGCGCAGGCATCGAACGAGATTACCCCACGGGAGAGGCAGCAATGAAAGTCGGGCATCGGCTCCGCCGGCTGGGGCGGAGTCTTTCTTGCGTGGTTCTATTGGCTCTGCTGGGGACGCCTGCGGCGAGTTGTCTGGCGGGGGATGAGGCTGGGGAGCCTCGCGGTGATGTCCCTTCGCAACAGGTGGGGGATGCTCGCGCCCAGGGCATGTTGGAGCTGCTCCGCAACGAGATCGTGGCCGGTTTGAAGCGGCGTGGCATCGAGTCGAACTTTGCCCGATTCCAGCGTTACGCCGCCGGGAAGCTCGCCTCCACGGCCCGCGGCTACGGCGGCGAGGTGACCGGGATTTGCCGGCTCCGTTGGTACGACCATCTGCTGCGCAACATCCTCGCCGCGCCGAGTGAGGCGGAGCAGTTCACGCGAGACCTGCACACGGCGTTGATCGACAACCACCGGGGGCTGGATCGAGCCTTGGCGATGGCGGCGGACAAGCTCGACCTGACCCCGGCCGAGCCGGCGGTGTTTGCCGCGGTCGACTCGCCGGACGCCGCGTTGGCGGAAGTCGAACGTGTGCTGCTTACGGTGCAGATGGCCTACGCCGACGCATTGGCCCCCTTGAGCCGCGACGAAATCAGCCGGCTTGTCCGCGGCCTTTACCCCACCTTCACCAGCCAGGCCAGCAACGGCCACACGCTTCCCAGCCGCGGTGCCGCGCGGTCCTATTGTCGCATCTTGCAAAAGATGGACCGCCAGCGGCTCCACGACGCGGCGGTGGCCCTGACGCCGATGGTGAACCCCGCATTGCTCGATCAACTGGCGAAGATCTCCGCCGGCGACGATGTTTCCCTGGGCGGAGTCACGGGCACGATCGCCCGGCGAATTGCCACCGCCGGCGGCGATATCCTGGTGGGCGGCTCGGGGTCGAACACCTATCAGCTCGACCAACTGGCCGAGGTCAGCGTGGTGATCGATTTGGGCGGCGACGACACCTATGTGGACGGAGTGGTTTCGCCCTCGCGGCCGGTTCTGATGGTGATCGATCTGGGCGGCAACGACACCTATCGGGGCACGAAGCCGGGCATTCAGGCCGGCGCCGTGCTGGGGGTGTCGATGTTGGTCGACCGCGCCGGCAACGATGTTTACCAGGCCAAGGACGTGGCCCAGGGCTCCGCGCTGGGCGGGGCTGGAATCCTCGTCGACCTGGCCGGCGACGACACCTACGTGGGGCTGCGCCGGGTTCAGGGCCAAGCGCTGGGCGGGATCGGCGTGCTGATCGACCGGGACGGCCGCGACCGCTACCACGCCGCCATGTGGGCCCAGGGCTTCGGCAACCCCCTCGGCTTCGGCCTGCTCGACGACCTGCACGGCGACGACTCCTACTACTGTGGCGGGATGTACCTCGACTCCTACCCGGAAACCCCCGGCTACGAAGGCTGGGGCCAGGGCGTAGGGGCCGGCCTCCGCCAGGTGGCCAACGGCGGCGTGGGCGTGATTCTCGACGGCTCCGGCGACGACACCTACGAGTACGACTACATGTCGCAGGGCGGCGGCTATTGGTTGGGGGTGGGTTTCGCCCGCGATTTCAGCGGCAACGATCGTCGCCTGGGGGCAACCCGCAAGATGTACAACGGCTCCCCGCGACGCGAGCGGAGTTTTCAACGCTTCAGCAACGGTTTCGGCTGCCACTACACGCTGGGGTTTCTCTTCGACGACGCCGGAGACGACACCTACAACGGAACGATCATGGGAGTGGGTTTCGCCTGGGACTGCTCCGTGGGCGTGATCTGCGATTTCGGCGGCAACGACCGCTACGAAGCCACCGGCAGTGGGACCCAAGGCAACGGGGCCCAGGCCGGACTGGGCATCCTCTACGATTACGACGGCGACGATGTTTACAAGGGTTATGGGCAGGGGCATGCTTCTTCCAGCATCAGCTACCACGATCTGCCCAATTGCGGCGGCAACTTCAGCTTCGTCGTGGACTACGGCGGCGAGGACCAGTATGGATGCCGCGCCCGCAACAATAGCTACAATCGCCGGGGTGCAAGCGGCGGGTTCCTCATCGACCGGCCCAGGAACGAATCGGCCGGCACGGAGACCGCCGAGCACACCGCCGGCACGAGCCTGCCCGGATCGTAGCGGGCTTGGCCTCGGGTCCCGGCCGGCACAGCCGGCCCTACGGGGCTGTGAAGGCAACCGGCCGGCACAGCCGGCCCTACGGCAACCTGCAAAACCTACTCGTTACGAAGCTCCGGCTTCGTAACGCGACCGGCGCCGAGCTTTGCGCTGCCAAGCCGGAGCTTGGCAGCGAGAGCCTACCACGATACGCCTGAGCATGGGGAGATCGAGTATGACGCGGCGCGAGAAGAGCAGACTCTCGCTGATGGGGACGGTGGGCATCCTCATCGCACTGGTGAGCTTTCCGCTATCGACGCCGGCGTGGGACGCCTCGCCCGGCGATTCCGCGGAGGTGTCCGAGGGGCCGCTGCTGTTTGAGGCCCCCACCGCTGGGCGGCTGGGCCGCTCCGTCCAGGCGAAGCCGGCCGACGACGCCCAGCCGGCGGCCCAAGCGAACGTCGACGCCGACGCCAAATCTCCTGCCGGCGGCGAATCCGCTGCCGAGACGACCGAATCGGCGACGGTCGAGCCGGAGAAACCGGTTCTGCCGCCGTTGAGCGCGGAGATGGTGGCGTTGGGCGAGCGAGCGCGGCGGGCGGTGGCCCAGCTCTACAGCCGGCGGCCGAATACCGGCGAGAACACCCCCGACCAGATCATCGACTTCTGTCTGGCCTTCGGCGCCGATGCCGAGGTGGTGGCCGCCGGCTCCTCCCGCCGCTCGGTCAACGCGGTGGGGAGTCTCTGCTGGAACTTCCCCTGTGGCGGCTACCAACTGCTCCGCACGGTGGACGGCCAAACGCTTGCCCGGGTGGGCTACGGGCTGGAGCGACGGCCGGGCCAACTGCTGGCCATGTTGGCGGAGGTGGGGGTGCCGGCCGATTACGAGCTTCGCGTCGGCGATCATCAGGGCACGGTGGCCGACCTGATCGACTCGGAAAAGAAGAGTTGCCGGAGCGGAACCGATCTCTCCTTCAAGCTGACCGGACTGTCGTTCTACGTCAAACCCGAGGCGAGTTGGACCGATTCGGTCGGCGGCGAGTGGTCGCTGGAGCGTCTGCTGAGGGAAGAACTCGATCGCACGGCCGATCGCGGGACGGTCGACGCCATCGACCGGCTGGTGGGCCTGGCCAACGCGGCCAGCCGCTGTGCCGATGCGTCCGGCGAGATGCGGAAACTGGTTGGGCGGGCGCGGGAGCACGTGGCCAAGTATCAGCAGTACGCCCTCAAGCTGCAAAACAGCGACGGAAGCTGGCACCCCGGCTTTTTCGCCTACCGGGGCACGAGCAAGGACGCCACCGGCACGCTCTATGCCTCGGGCCACATCCTCGCCTGGCTGGTGGAGACGCTGCCGGAGGAGGACCTGGGAGACGCAGGCATCGCCGGCGGCGTGGACTACCTGGTGCGGGGCGTTTCGGGCTACACCTCGCGTCGCGGCCTGTCTTCCATGACGACCAGGGAAATCGACGCGGTAATGCACGCAGCCCGGGCGCTGGCCCTGTACAACGTTCGCTACTTGGCCCCCCGCACGCCCGAGCCGCCTGCCACGGAGAAGGCCGCGGCAAGCGCCGCCGGCGTCCGCAGGGCGTCTCCTCGATAGCCGTAAGGCCGGGGGCCAAGGTGCCCGAGGGTCAGACCGTATCCGCTCTGCCCGCCAAACTCCGCCGGCAGCGGCGGACGAACAACCTGCTGGAAATAGAACGCCATGAGGCACGCCAACCAACGAAGCCGCGACTATCGATTCATCCCAGAAACCAGCGGACACGCATTGGTGGAGGACGCGTTGTTCCTGGCCCTCGTAGCCGGTTGCATGGTGATTGCTGCGGAATCGGTCGGCTTATTCTCTGGGGACGTTTTCGGCGATGTGCAACAGACCCTCGGGGGCGACACGGCTGTGGCTTGGCAGGCCAAATCGCGTGGCAATTCGCCCGGCATGGCCGATACACCGATAGCTTCCGCATTGGCAACGCCGGCGGCGCCTAGACCAGTGAGTCCGTGGAGGCTGATCGCGGTTAGCTGCGTTCTGGTCGTTGGCGCAGGGACGTGGGTGCTACGATATCGCCGTAGGCGAAGACAAACTTCGCCAGCTTCCGCTGAAGAAGAGCTACCAGGGAGCTGGAATCCCGAGGCGCTGTTCCGCAAACGTCAGCAAGTGTTGCGGATCATATCCGAGGATATGAATGCGCTGTTTGAGAGCCGTTTGACGGTTCGGCATTTGATGTCAACACGAGCCATAACGATTTCGCCGGCTCTGCCCGAAGACGAGGCGTGCGCAATCATGGAGAAGGAGAATGTTCGTCACCTGCTTGTTTGTCGCGATGATGGTGTGTTGATTGGCATCGTGAGTAATCGTGACATTTGCCCCGATGGTCGCCGTCGAATTGGTCAAGCCATGACCTCCGATCCTCATACCGTGACGGCCGACACACTCGTCAGCCCGGCGATGACCATGTTGATGAAGTGGCAAATCTCTTGCTTGCCCGTAGTCGATGGAGATAAGCTTTTGGGCGTCATCACAACGGCCGATCTGATGATCGCCCTGCAGGTTACCCTGCAAATGCTGCAAAAAGTGGCGAAGCAAGTCTCCAGCGACACAGCAGACCAGGAACCGAAACTCGCTACCAGAATTGGTGGGTAAAATCTGGGGGGATCCTGATGATTAGAGCCGGCATGGGCCTCCTGGGAAGTTGTGCTACTACGATTGAGTGTTGACGCCAACCCTTGGTCGGTTGGGGCGGCGCGGGACACGGCGGAGTCGCTTGCGGCCGGCGGAGCGGGCCGGGCCCTACGTGGATTCCACCACGCCGGAGTAGCACCGCCGCAGCCCTTCCACCGTATCGACCAGCAACGCCCCGTCCGGCCCGATGCCCCGGCAAAGGCCCTCCATTGCCCGGCCCCCGCTGCACACGGTCAGCCGGCGACCTCGCTGCAAGCACATTTCGTGGGCCCGGGCGGCAACTGCCGAGCCATCCTCCCCGAGCCGTCGCAACTGTTGCTCCAGATTCCCCAGCAGCGAAATCAACAGGGCCGTTCGATCCTGGGCGACCCCGGTCAACGCCCTCAGGCTGGTGATTCGCGGGCGCAAGTGCTCGGGCGCGTCGCCGAGAGAAGCGTTGACGTTCACGCCAACGCCAATCACGCCGTAGGGCCAGCGGGGAATCTCGACGAGGATGCCGGCCAGCTTGCCGGCGCCGGCGAAAACGTCGTTGGGCCAGTGGATTCCCAGCGGCTGCTGAACCAGCGGCCGGACGGTCTCGACCAGGGCGACTGCCGAGGCCAGCCCCAAAAGCGGCACCCGGGCGGGTTCGGCCAGCACGGGCTCAAGATCGAGCAAGAGGCTGATCGCCAGGTTGCCCCGGCCGGTCCACCACCGGTTCGCCGCCCGGCCTCGCCCGGCCGTCTGGCGTTCGGCAACGACCAGGAGGGGGAGTTGCGGGGGAGTGCCGCCGGCAAGCTGCTTCGCCCGATCGTTGGTCGAGCCGATCACTTGGTGATACTCGGCCCGAGCGACGAAGGTTTCCCGCAACGGGCGATCGATGTTGAGGCGGTCGGTCTCGTCCGGCTCGAGCATTTCGGTCTGGGCGCCTTTTCCCTTGCCGTGGCGGGGGGACGAGATTGCAGGCTCGGCAAACTTGCCCCAAACCGGCCACTTTACCAGACTTTCGCGGGTGCAGGAACGGACTTTGGGGGGCGGCAGCTAGCGATGGGGATTTCGTTTGGGTGTGGGGGAGAAATGGGTTGCCCAAAGCGACTGCGGAGGCGGTGACCCAGCCTACAGCTACCATGCCTGGTCGCGGCCCGGCAAGTCGGCAAGTTCATTATCGGCTGATCCTAATATTACAGCACAGGGTCGGCCGTAGTAACCGGCTCGTTCTCGTTCCCAAGCTCCGGCTTGGGAACGCATTTTATCGTAGCTCCGCTTCCCGTGACGCTGCCAACAGGCCAAGCAAAGCTTGGCGCCGGTCGCGCATGCCAAGCTGGAGCTTGGGAACGAGTAGGTTCGTATCGGAGTACGCAATCTGGGCCACTGGGATGGTCTACGTATTTTGGGTGCGGAAAACTACGGGACTACCGATATGGCAAGTTTTGGACGAAATGCTTAAGGTACGCGGCCCTGGGGATGGACATTCGAGCGTTGGGGCGGGCAGCCGGGACCTGCCGGGCCACGTCCACGGCGTACGACCGCAGAAGCAGAGGACGCCTGATGGCCACGACTGGCGAGAGGCTTGCCGACGGAATGCGATTTCATCAGGCCGGCGATCTTGGGCGGGCGGAGGAAATCTACCGGCAGGTATTGGAGTCGGTTCCCAAGCACGCCGACGCCCTGCACCTGATGGGGCTGATCGCGCATCAGTCGGGCAGGCACGAGGAGGCCATCGACTACATTAGCCGGGCGATCCGGTCGAACCCACGCGGCGCTGCCTTTCACGCCAATCTGGGCGAGGCACAGCGAGCCCTGGGAGAGCTGGACGAGGCGATGGCCAGCTACCGCAGGGCGTTGAGAATCAGCCCTCGCTGTTTCCAGGCGTACAACAACCTGGGCATCGCCTTGAAGCAGCGGGGGAAGCTGGGCAAGGCCGTGGCGAGCTTCAAGCGGGCGCTGAAGCTGAGGCCAAGTTACGCCGAGGCCCACAGCAACCTGGGGGCGATTTATCAGCAGCAGGGAAAACTCGACCAGGCCGCGACGGCCTACCGGCGGGCCTTGCAAATCAACCCCGACTTCGCCCTGGCCCACAGCAACCTGGGCGCCGTGCTGAAGGAACAGGGCAAGCTCGCCGAGGCGGCGGCCTGTTGCCGGCGAGCGATCGAGATTCAGCCCGACCACGCGGAGGCCCACAACAACCTGGGCACGATTCTCGAGCGGCAGGGAAAAATCGACCGGGCCGTGGCCAGCTACCAGCGGGCACTGGAGGCCAAGCCGGACTTTGCCTCCGCGCACAACAACCTGGGCGCCATTTTCGAAGGACAAGGAAAGTACGAGCAAGCGATCGCCAGCTATCAGCAGGCCGCAAAACACGATCCCGACTTGTTCAAAGCGCACGTCAACTTGGGGATTTGCCTTCACCAGCAAGGCGAGCTCGATGGGGCGGCGGCGGCCTACCGGCGGGCATTGCAACTTGAGCCGGACTCGGCCGACGTGTGCTATTTTCTGGGAAACGTGTGCGCCACGCAGGGGAACGTGGAGGAGGCGATCGGCCACTACCGGGAGTCCGTGCGGATCAACGCCAACGCCAGGGTGCGCTGCGCGATGGGCACGGTAACGCCGGTGATCTACCAGTCACTGGACGAAATACGAAGCTACCGGGAGCGGGTCCTCGGGCATCTGGACGCAATGTTGGAGGAGGGGGTGCGGCTCGATCCGGCCAGGGACGTTTTCCCCAACATGTTCTATTTCGCCTATCAGGGCGGGAACGATCGCCCGGTGCATGAGAAGATCGCCCGGCTCTACCGGGCCGGCACAAGCCCCGTCGTCCCCGCTCGACCGGTATCGCGCGGCCCGGGCTGCCCGCTGCGGGTGGGCTTCGTTTCGCGACACTTCAGCGACCACACCGTGGGAAAACTGACGCGGGGCATCCTGGCCGAGCTGTCTCGCCGGAAGTTTCGCGTGGTGGTGATCTCGGCCGGTGTCCACAACGACGAGAACGCCCGCCGGATCAAACGCCACGCGGATGAATACCTGGTGATTCCCCGCGACTTGCCGGTGGCACGGCGGATGGTTGCGGAACAGGCCTTGGACCTGCTGGTTTATCCGGACATCGGCATGGCGCCGGCGCTATCGACGCTGGCCAGAACGCGGCTGGCACCGGTCCAATGCGTGATGTGGGGGCATCCGGTGACGACCGGCATTCCCACCATCGACTACTTTATTTCCAGCGAGTTGATCGAGCCCGAGGACGGAGCGGAGCACTATAGCGAGGAGTTGGTGCGGCTGAAGACGATGCCGACCTACTATGATCGCCCCTCGATTCCGTCGCCGGTGGTGCCCCGAAGCCGCCTGGGCCTGGCCGACGATCGGCATATCTACCTTTGTCCGCAAAGTCTATTCAAGTTTCATCCGCGGTTCGATCAGGCCCTGGCCGGAATTCTGCGCGGGGACCCGGCCGGGCAGGTGGTGTTGATCGAAGGGCGAGTTCCCCAGTGGACGGAGTTGCTGGTGAAACGATTCCGGCAAACGATTCCCGACTGCGTCGCTCGGATCACGTTTCTGCCGGCATTGAATCGTGCCGGTTTTCTCAACCTGCTGGCGGTCTCCGACGTGGTGCTCGATCCGTTCTACTTTGGCGGCGGAAACAGCAGCTACGAAACGCTGGCGGTGGGCAGCCCGGTGGTGACCCTGCCGGCGGCCCAGATGCGAGGCCGGGTCACCTACGGGTGTTACTGCAAGATGGGGGTGTTGGATTGTGTCGCCTCCGATCCGCAACACTACGTCGAGATCGCTCTCAGGCTGGGAACCGATGGAGACTTTCGCCAGGCGGTTTGCGCGAGAATCCGGGCCACCAGCGACGCGCTGTTTGAAGACGCCCAGGCCGTACGCGAATTGGAGCAGTTCTTTCAACACGCCGTGGAGTCGCGGCGCCAGCGTTGCCCGCATGAATGCAAGGGAGATACTTGATGCCCGAGGATTCTTCCCCCCGACCGCAGGCCACGGCGTTGCCCGAGGCCGGATTGCACCGTTCGACCTGTCCGGCCTGCGGTCACCATGTGGCCGTCGCTTGCTACGACGGGGGCAGGCAACCCTTGGCCACGCTGGCCTGGCCCAAAAGCGCCGACGAGGCCCGGGCGATGCGACGCTACCCGCTGGGGTTTGTCCGCTGCGTCGATTGCGGGCACGTCTACAACCCGGCGTTCGACTACGCGGTGGTTCCCTACGCGGACAAGCCCAACCGGATGTTCAACCGGGGGGAAGTGTGGAGCCGCCACCTGGCGCGGGTGCGCAAGCTGATCCTGGAGCGGATTCCCCAGAGTCCCACCGTGGTGGAGATTGGCTGTGGCGACGGCGGATTGCTGCGGTCGCTGGCAGGGCAGCGGGGCCAGGGCCGCTACATCGGCTTCGATCCGGGCAGTCCGGTGGAGGGGAACGAGGGGCTGGTGGAAACGCACCGGCGGCTTTTCGAGCCGGCCGAGGACCTCGCCCGCTTCCGCCCCGACCTGGTCGTCAGCCGCCACGTGTTCGAGCACCTGATGAACCCGCTGGGATTTATCCAGGCTTTGTCGTTTGCGGCCAGTTGGCAGGACATCGGCACGCGACTGTTTATTGAAGTGCCGTGTATCGACAAGGCGTTGGCGATGGGGCGGACGGTCGATTTCTTCTACGAGCACGCCTCCAATTTCACCGCCAAGTCGCTAGAGCGGATGCTCCAGCGATGCGCCACGAGCGTAGAACTGGTTGAACGGGGCTACCAGGACGAAGTGGTCTACGGCTTGGCGCGTTTCACCCGGCAGGAGGAACAGATTCAGTTCGCCCGGGAGGCGTTGGCCTTCCAGGCCCGAACGGCACGGCTGGAAGCGAACGTGCAGCAGGCCCTGGACGACTTGGCCGAGACGGGGAAAACCGTTGCCATTTGGGGCGGAACCGGCAAGGCCGCCACCTTTATCAACCAGCATCAACTGGACGCCCGGCGGTTTCCCATCGTGGTCGACTCGGATGCGGAGAAGGCCGGCACGTACGTGCCGGGGACGGGCCAAGAGATCCGTTTTCGCGACTACCTGTTGGAGCATCCGGTGAAGGTCATTCTGATCGCCACCCAGTGGCGAGCACCGGACATCGTGGCCGAAATCGAGCAGGCTGGAATCGCGTTCGAGACGATCCTGCTGGAGTACGGCGGGCGGCTGCTGAACTACTACGAGGACGAGCACCGGTACCGGGCGGCGTAGCACCCAATGCCACGGAATTCAGCCGGCGTAGCGTTCGGCGTGGGTCTCGTCCAGTGTTCGGCGCAGGTCTCGTCCAGTGTTCGGCGCGGGTCTCGTCCAGTGTTCGGCGGGGGTCTCCCGACCCCGCCGAAAGCGTCGAGGTGATGGCCTCCTCAGCGGCCGTAGGGCCGGCTGCCGCACTTCGCAGCGTCAGCCATGTTTCGGCTCCGCACAGCCAGCCCTACGGG
>CAYZWG010000035.1:0-7613 GCA_964481605.1 uncultured Planctomycetaceae bacterium | reverse complement strand
TGCCGCACTTCGCAGCGTCAGCCATGTTTCGGCTCCGCACAGCCAGCCCTACGGGGTCGCGATGAAACGCGTTCCCAAGCCGGAGCTTGGGAACGAGGCCTCCCTGTCCCTCACTCTGCGCAGTTTGCCCCATCCAAAGTTTTGCCTCTGTCGGTCTCTTTTACTTGGTTTTGTTATTCGACGCCGATTGGCTGTTTTTGGCGAGTCGTCAGGACGGATTCAGTCGGTACGGTCGCTACGACCGCCCCTTTCGGCACAACCGGCGAAACTTTCTAAAGTCTTACAGGGAAACGGCTCGAAATAAACTTTCGGAAGACTCTTCCGGCGGACCGGCCTGTCTTTCCGGAGCGGCCGGGGACTGGAAGAGTTCAAGGGGGGACCATGTCTGCAAGACCGCCCGTATCGGTTCCGGCGTGGCGTGCACGGGCTTTGCCCGGGGCATTAGGCCGCGGCGGCGGGCCCGGGTTGCGTGCCCGGCGGGCGAATTTCCCTTGCGCGGGGCATTGGGGCTTGCCGGTTTGGCCGGCGGGGGCCCCATTCCGCAGGTCTCTTCCTTGCCCAAAACGGATCGGTGGTGACCGTGCGCATAAAGAGTGAGATTCGTGATGGGGAGGCTGGAACGCGGCTTCTCTATTTTACGGATTTTCACTGGTTTCCGGATGCCGGGGTTGCCGATGTGATAATTGCGGCGCGGGTCAGAGGGAGCTGAACCACACCCAAACGCGAGAAGCGATTACCGTTAGGCCCCGACCCAGATGTTTGTGGACGGTCAGCCGACTCCTTACGAGACGGCACGAGGGAGCGATGAATTGGCCGCTTGATCTGCAAGCACGGGGCGAGAAAGTCTTGACTGGGTACCAGCGTCCCGGTCCGGACGGAGTGGAAAACTTAGCGAGTGAGATATCGGAGAGCCTGCAATGAAGGTTTTCACAACTGGTCAAGTCGCCAAGATCTGCAAGGTGGCCCCGCGCACCGTCAGCAAGTGGTTCGACTCGGGCCGTCTGAAGGGCTACCGGATACCGGGGTCCCAGGATCGCCGCATCCCGCGTGAGTATTTGATCAAGTTTCTCAAGGAGCACGGCATGCCCCTGGGAGACCTGGAAGACGAGGCGATGGCCAAAGTGCTGGTTGTTGCCCAGGACCAGGTCTTGATCGAGAACCTCAAACGCGAGTTGCCCTTGGAGCGTTCTTTCAAAGTCGCCGTGGCGGCGAGTGGTTTTGATGCCGGGATTCAAGCGGAAAGCTTCCACCCGGACTGCATCATCGTGGACTTCTCCATCGGCCGCACGGAGTCGCTGCAGATTTGTCAGAACTTGCGTCGCAACAGCGAGTTTGCCGACGTGATTCTGATTGCCCTTCTCCCGGACGACGGCAGTTCCACGAGTTTTGATCGTTCGAGCATTAACGAGACGTTCAAGAAACCGTTCGACGCGGCGCTGTTGGCGGAGCGACTTCGCACCTTGATTGGGGCGAAGAAGGAGCTTGTATAGGGGGGATTTCCCCACCGGGAAACCCGATCATCCATCCCAAGCGCCGATTCCGATCAACCCGCCGCGGCCGGACCCCCGCGGCGGATATTTTTTTCTGGGATGGGGCTGCCGCCGATCGAGGTGCCGTGGTCCGGGCAGCGGGGGGAACCCGGGGCCTGGCCGGCATCTTTTCTTTTGCGCGGCCACGGTAGCGGGGTTTGGCAAGCCGCGGGTGGCCCCGATAGCTCCGCTATCGGGGTGCCGTGAGGCACGGGAGGCGAGGATTGCGGCGTGCCGGACCGCCGCGCTCACGCGGGACGGCGGGGTCGACAGACCCACGCCGAACAGGTCCTCGTGCGGCTACGCCGCCCTGATAGGCGAGCTATCAGGGCCACCCGCGCTGCCGGAATAAATCCCGGATGTATCCCCGGAAACCGGACTCATCTGCCGCTCAAAACTCCAGCTCCATCAGGTCGCGGCCCAGTTCTGTGGCCGCGAAGATCGCCCGGGCCGTGTCCAGACCGACCGGGTCGTCCTCGACCGCCAGCGGATTGAGATGCACCAGCACGAGCCGGCCCACGCCGGCCTGGCGGGCGACCTGGGCCACCGGCGTGGTGTGGCTGTGGCCCGTGGCGGCGGCCCACTCGGCGTGCTCATCGGAGAAGTAGCATTCGTGCACCAAGAGGTCCACGCCGCGAATCTTTTCCAGGTAGGGGGCCCCGGGCAGTGCCGTGGTGTCGGTCACGTAGGCCATCGAACGGCCGGGCCAGTCGAGCCGATAGCCGACCGTGCCGCCGGCGTGCTGGAGGGGGAAATGCGTCAGTCGCCCGCCGCCGGGCAGCGGAACCTCGGGCTCCAGCGGGCAAAGCTCCATCGGCGGGCACTTGGGAAACAAGAGCGGGGAGAAGAGGTGGTGCTGGATCGCTTCCAGCTTGGCCGGCTCGCCGAAGACGCGAACTCGCTCCAGGGGGTGTGCCCTCATCACGCTGAAAAGGTACGTCAGGCCGACCACGTGGTCGAGGTGGGCGTGGGAGAGAAAAATATCCAGCGTGTCCGTCCGTAGATAGGCGGCGGCGCGATACATCGCCGTGCCGGCGTCGAGCATCACGCCCACCTCGGGCAGCAACATGCAGGGGGTGTGCCGGCGATCGCTGGGGTGGTATCCGGTCGTGCCCAGGAGCACGAGTTTCATCGTCGCTTCCTCCACGTCGCACGCAAAAGGTTCTCGCCGGAGGCCGGCAACACGAGCCGGTCAATACTTGTCGTCGCGGCCGAGCTTCTGCTCCACCTTGTCGGCCTGCCAGGCGAGGGCCGAGAGCACCCGGCCCACCTCCAGCGAATCGAGCGTTTCGGCCAAATGGTTGGCCTGCAACACGATCATCTCGTGCGCGGCGATCGTGCGGACGGCAAAGGCGCCGTGCAGCATCTTCGTATTGTAGCGCAACAGCGCCATGGCGTTTTTCTCGCTGGCCGGTCCACAGACCGACCAGTAGGCCACGATCGGATGCCCCTCCCCATCTTTCTTGTCGAACTCGACGTGGACCACCTGCTTTCTCAGCGAACCGAGGGACACGGTGATCTGCCAGGCCGGGGCCGACTCGGCGACCGTGTAGCCGGCGGCCCGGGCCGTGGCGCGGACCAGGCTCTGGGGGTCGGCGGCGACGGGGGCCAGATCGGCAAACGGGTCGGCCGCCGCCCCGGCGGTGCCCGCCGCGGCTGCGGACGAAGGCGCGGCGGCAGGTTGCGGTCCGCCCCCGCCGGGCTGACCGCCGGGCGCGCTTCCGGCGGCCATCGCCTGTTGGATCATGCCGGGCATCATCATGCCGAAGCCGGCTCCCATGCCCATCCCCATCGCGCCGCCGGTTTCGCCCCCTCGTTCGGCCATCGCTTTCATGCTGTTGGCCGCCTGGAATTTCATGAAGGCGTTGAGGTCGCCCACGGCGCCCATCGAGGTGCGGGCGTCGATCGCCTTCTGCACCTCCTCGGGCGGGGTGATCGCGTTAATGAAGAAGTCGACCAGCTCGAGGCCATACTTGGCGAATTCCTCGCCCACCTTCGCCCGCGTGCCCGCGGAAACCTCGTCGTACTTGCTGGGCAGATCGAGCACGCCGATTCCCAGGGTGCCCAACAGGTCGGTCAGCCGGGCGACGATCAGGTCCTTCAGAAACGAGGCGACCTCGTCGGTGGTGTATTTTCCCTGGCTGCCGACCAGGGTGTTCAACAGCACGGTGGAATCGACGACGCGGAAGGAGTATTTTCCGAAGCTCCGCAGCCGCACCATGCCGAACTGGGCGTCGCGGAAGGCAATCGGCTGCCGCGTGCCCCACTTCTGGTCGAGGAACGTCTGCTTGCCGATGAAATAGACCTGGCATTGAAACGGCGACTTCTCCCAGGGGATCGTCAGAATTCGCGTAATCAGGGGGATGTTGGCAGTGCTCAAGGTGTAGCGGCCGGGTCCGAAGGCGTCCATCGCCTTGCCGTCGCGGAAGAAAATCCCCTCCTGGTTTTCGTGGACGATCAATTGCGCCCCCAGCTTGATGTCGGTCGAACCTTGCGGCGGAATCCGCTGCACCAGGGAGCGATTCGTTTCGTCGAAATACTGAATGACTTCCAACCGGGTACCCATGGCGAACTCCTCCTTTGATGGTTGGTTCTACGGCAGGACTTCGCGTCGCGGCCGGTCTGGCAATCGAGTTGCCGTAGGGCCGGCTGTGCCGGCCGCCGCGTTTTGCAGCCGTAGGGCCGGCTGTGCCGGCCGCCGCGTTTTGCAGCCGTAGGGCCGGCTGTGCCGGCCGCCGCGTTTCGGCCGGCCCTACCCCGTTGTGGCCGACTCTACCCCGTTTCGGCCGGCACAGCCGGCCCTACCCGTTGTGGCCGGTCTCCCGACCGAGCCACTCACGGCGGGGTCGTGAGACCCGCGCCGAACGTGGCGGACCCGCGCCCAGCCCAAGAAAGAGCACGCCGCCTCACTCCAGGCCCTTGAGCATGTCCTCCCGCTGATCCCAATGGACTTCCACGGCATCGATCGAATCGTGCAACCCGCCCAGGGCTTGGGCAATCGCCTCCTGCTGCCCGGCCAGCCCTTCCACCGCCTCGCCCAGGGCGTCGATCTCCTCCATCAGGGCCACGTCGTGTTCGTAAACCCGATCCAGCAACTCTTCGCGAACCCGCACCAGGTCAAAAAAACCGCTGTAGCCCCGCATTGCCCCGCGGATTCTGGCAATCAACGTGTCCAGCCGATGGCGAAGGCGATCCACCTCGGGCAAGAGGTCGATCTGGCCGGCATCGGCCAGCGGCCGGGTCCAACGATCCATCGACCGCTTCGACCGTTGGAGGCGCTCGCCCAGCCACTGCCGGGCCAAGGCGTCGCTTTCCCGGCGGTACTCCTTCTCCAGGTAGCCCCGGAACCCGGGCACATGGCGGAGGATGGTCTCGATGAAATTCCGCTTCCGGGCGTGGTCTTTCGGCTCAGGCATGTTCGTGCTCCCCGTAGTGATTCTCTCCGGCGAGGTCTCCCGCATCATACCCAAGCGGGGCTGGGACGGAAGGCCCCACCCGATCGAGTGGGTTGCGGCGGCGGCGTTGGCCACCAGACCATCCGTAGTTCGCCGGACGGCCCGATTTCTTTTCCCTTCGCTCTTGGGCGAAACGGATTCGCCTTGGCCCGGGCCCCGTCGGTCTGCTATAGTTCCGCCCCGTTTCTCGGACTTTTCGCTTTTCCCGTTTCGCCACCGTCCTTCTCCGGGAAAGACCATGGTTTCTCCCCGTTTTTCGGCACCCACCATCCTTTTGGGTGGTCTGGCGATCGTCGCCCTGGCGGGCTGCTCGACTTCCGGTGTCCGCTCGTTGATCCCCTGGCGGCGCGCCACGGCCGACAGCGTGCCGGGCGTGACCCCGCCGACGGAGCGGATGGCGATTCTGCGGGACCTTCGCCAGCAGGCCGGCAAGATGGCCCCGGAGAAAACCACGCGGATCGCGGCCAGCCTGGCCCAACGCTATCACGACGAGAAAGACCAATTGATTCGTGCCGAGATCGTTCGCACGATCGCCGTGTTTGCCACGCCGGCCAGTGACGCGGTGCTCAACGAGGCGTTGGACGATCCGGAGGCACAGGTCCGCATCGCCGCTTGCCAGGCCTGGGTAGACCACCGTGGCGAGCAGGCCGTGGCGCGGCTGGCGGGGCTGCTCGGCAGCGACGTGGACCAGGACGTTCGGCTGGCCGCCGCCCGGGCGCTGGGAAAGACCGGCAGCCAGGCCGCGGTCGCCCCCTTGGGCCAGGCCCTGGAAGACCGCGATCCGGCCATGCAATACCGAGCGGTGCGGTCGCTGGAGGAGGTTACCGGGGAGAACCTGGGGGACGACGTGGACCGTTGGCAGCAGTACGTTCGCGGAGAAACCCCCGCCCCGGCGAAACCGGTCTCGATCGCCCAGCGGCTGCGCGGCCTCTTTTAGCCGTCGGCCGCACCGCCGTGGCGGCGGGGGCGAAAAAGGGTCGAGAAAGTCGAGAAGGGGTTCAGCAGCGGACTTCCGGAGGTTGACTCGACGCGGAGACGTCGCGTGGTCGGAGCCGGAGTATCACCACCGCTGCCGCAGGGCTGTCTTTTTTGGCCTTCCGGGTTTCGAATCGAGTGTCACCCAGCATGGCGATATGGCGCAAGTGATTCGCATGAAAGTAGTTAAGGCAGATATCTACGACTACCCCAAGTATTACGACGTCCTCTTTGGCTCTGACTGGAGGGCGGAGTTCGATTTCCTCCAGGCGTGTTTCGCCAAGCACGCCCGACGGCCGGTCCACCGGCTCTTCGAGCCCGCCTGCGGCACCGGGCGACTGTTGATTAAGCTGGCCCAGGCCGGCTACGAGGTCTCGGGCAACGATCTGAACGCCAAGGCGGTCGACTATTGCAACGCCCGGCTGGCCCGGGGCGGATTTCCCCCCTCGGCCGTGGTGGGCGACATGGCCGATTTTCGAGCCGGGCGAAAACAAGACGCCGCCTTCAACACGATCAACAGTTTCCGCCATCTGCCCAGCGAGCGCCGAGCCGAAGGGCACCTCAAGTGCATGGCTTACGCACTGGCCAAGGGGGGCATCTACCTGCTTGGCTTCCACCTCACGCCTGCCGGCCCACCGACCTGCGAGAGGGAAAACTGGTCGGCCCGGCGGGGCCATCTGGCGATCCATTCCGACATGCAATCGCTCGCGGTGGATCGCAAGCGGCGGACCGAGACGGTGCGGTTCACGTTCGATATCTACACGCCCAAGCGGCAGTTTCGGCTGGAGGACCAATTCGTCTTTCGCACCTACACGGCCGGCCAATTCCGCCGGCTATTGGCCAAGGTGCCCGAACTGGAACTGGTCGAGACCTACGATTTCGCCTACGATGCCGGGCAGCCGGTCACGGTCGATGGCCGGACGGAGGACGTGGTCTACGTGTTGCGCAAACGTTGAGGCCTCCTCCGGCCGGCGCTGCGATGGGTCCCCGGCGTGTGGTACAATTTCGCTGACCGTGGCGGATTCCGCGAAGAGAGGGGGACCGGCCAGGGAGAATCCTCAGCGGAGGTCCTCCGGGCACCTCCCCAAAATTGACCACGGTCAGCGATTTCCGGGGCATTCCGACCATCGCCGTAGCGGAGATGACGAAAGTGAGCGCCGCCGGCAGCCTGCCGCATTTCGCCCCCGCCGACCAACCCACCAGCGTGCGGCAACTTGCGGAGCGTCTGTTCTCGGCCTACACCCTCGACGACGGCTCGGTCCACCTGGCCGGGTGCTCGCTGGAGGATCGACCCTTTGTGCGCTGGACCTTCGAGCACGGTGGGGCGACCGTCGAGGTGCTCGTCGATGACCACGCCCGGCTGGTCGACGACGACACGGCCCGGCGATTGGGCTTGGGGGAGACGGTTCGGCTAGAGCATCCACCCGACCCCACCCGGCACCCCTTCAAGTGTCTGGTAGACCAAAGCCGGCATCTGGTCCAGCAGCGGTATCCGGCGGTCGACCTGGCCGGCTCGGCCAAGACCGCCCTCATCTGGTGCAAGTTTGCCGAGGGCAAGCTCCGCTTCACCTTTGGCGACGGCTCGGTGGACTTGCCCTTTTTCGGTTGGGCTCGGTCGCTCCAGCCGCCGCCGTTCGTCTGCCCCCACACGGGC
>CAYZWG010000034.1:15236-22868 GCA_964481605.1 uncultured Planctomycetaceae bacterium | reverse complement strand
GGTTCCCATGTCCCCTGGTTCCCAAGCTCCAGCTTGGGAACCCCACGCCCCCCACGCTACTCCCCCTCGACCAAATCATACACCCGCACGTAATCCACCAGGAAGCGATCCGGCAAGGCGGCCTCGCCGATCTTCCCGCCCCAGCGGCCAACCTCGTCGCTGAGCTTCAGATAAAGCGGCACCTGGCACACGCCGCCCGCCTTGGTCCGCCATGTCTCCTTCCCGTCCACGCGGAAGACATACTCCTCCGGCATCCACAACAGCCCAAACGTGTGGTAGCCCTCCATCACCCCCGGCACCTTCACCACCTTGCCCTCCCAGCGGTGATCCTTGCCGTAGCCGTCCCAGTGCAGCGTATGCTGAACTCGATCGTCCAGCCACGGCTTTTCCATGATGTCGATTTCCGTGCCGTCCCGCCCCCCGTCGCCCACTCGCCCCACGCCCGGGCCCATCATCCAGAACGCCGACCAGTGGCCCGGCTGCTGCTGCAACCGAATCCGAGCAACGCAGTAGCCGAACCTGTGCTCAAACTTCCCTCGCGTCCGCACGCAGCCGTCGATGTACTTGCCGTCTTCCTTCAACGTGGAGATCACCAGGTGCCCCCGGCCATCCAGCGAAATCGCCTTCCTCATCCAAAAGGCGTCTCGTCGCCTGCCGTCCGGCGGCACGTCCCATTTCGTCTCGTCCAGCGCGTCCCCTTCAAATTCATCGTGCCAGACCAGCTCCCACGTCTTCCCCTCCGGCGCCGCCGGAAGATCGTCCCCCGGCGGTTCCGCCCGGGCGGGAAGCACAACAAGCCAGAGCACCACCAGAAAAACCGTCCGCAGTTCCATCGCCGTCTCCTCCCTTCGGTTCGAGTCGACCCACGCCACTGTTCGGCGCGGGTCTGGCGACCCCGCCGCGTTCGCCCTACCTCGTTCGCCGTGCCACCTCCCCACTCTCCGCCAGCGACTTCACATCTCGCCGAGGAAACCGCCACACCTTGGCCACCGCCGCTTCCACCAGCCCCAGCGCCGCCCGATAGTCCGCGTCCTTCCTGCTGGCATACACCTCCGGCCCGCACGCCCCGCGACCACCGGCCGCCTTGGCCAGCGGCGCGGCCAGAAACAGGCTCTTCTCCGGCCGATGAATGTCGATCCAATCGGCCCGGGTAATCTCCTCCGCTGGGTGGCACTCGCCGCACCGCCGGGCGTGAATCGCCGTCAGCCCCTTAAGCAACTCCCCGTCGTCCGGCAGGCTATAGGCCGGCGTCTTCGCCCGCTTGTTCACGAACCGGTCGTGGTAGGGCGCGTTGGCGTCGATCCAGGTGACCAGCCGCAGCCACTCGTCCTCGCTCAGCTTCGCTCGCCGCCCGCAGGCCCCCTCCCGCAACACCTCCACCAGCTTGCTCCGGTGCGAGCCAAACTCCAGCGGCCGCGTCACGGCGGCGTCGCCCTGCACCGGCGACCAGGCCACCAGCTTGTGCGCGATGATCGTATCAAACGCCCGGTTGTGCCCATAGCCGCCAATCGGCTTGGCCGAGCCCAGAACAAACGCCGGTCCGGACGTCAATCCGCCACCGAAGTCCAGCCCCCCCGCCGGCTTCAAACCCCCGTGACACTTGACGCAATGGCGGTCGAAGATGGGCTGCACGTCGCGGAGAAAGCTCAACGGGCGATCACCCCACCGCGGCGGCCGGGGAACCACCGGGGCCTTGAGCGCGGCCAGCGGAAAGGGCACGTCCACCGGCGCCTCCGCCCGGCTCTCGTGGCACCCCACGCAGGCCCGCCTCTCGCCCGGCTGAAAACTGATAAACGAGCGCATCCGCCGCAGCTCCATGTGCTCGGCGTCCAGCAACTGAAAATAAATCGCCGTGTCGGCCGGCACCTTGAAATGCGCGCTCCCGTCGGCTTCCAGCGGCACCTCGCCCAGAATCCTCACCGGCGTCCAGTTGTTGGGCGACGCCTTCTCCGTATAGCGCTGCCCGCCCGATTCCTTCCCGTAAGGCCACGGCAGCCGCTGCGAAATCCGCAAGTACCGCGCCCTGCCCGGCTCGACACCCTCCACCCCGTAGCTCACGTCCGCCGCGCAGCACACGGCATAGGACTGGGCCGGCTCGCCCAGGCTTGGCAAGACCGGCGGCCGTGGCCGCCCCACCAGCGGAATCGGCACCGAGCAGGAAATGCTCGCATCGCGATAAATCAACTCCTTGTTGCCAAACACGTCGATCAAGTAAATCCCGTAACCGGCCGCGTCCGTCTGCTTGTCGCTGTAGGTGTACGAAGCCAGAAAATACTTCTCCGAAAGCGGCCAGGGGGTCATGTAAAGGCCCGTCCCGTCCCGCACCCCCCCCTCCGCCACCGGGGTGCCCGACATCCCCCCCTCCGGTGGCGATACCTCCGGCGTCACGATCCGTATCCCCGCCGGGTTGTTCATGCCCATCCCCGGCCTCACCACGATCACCGGCCCCGCCGGCAGCGTGTGGTGCCCCGTGGCGATGGCCACCAGCCGGGAATCGTCCGCGCCGGGAATCGAACGCGCCTCCTCGATGGCCCAAGGATTGTTGATGTGCTGCTTAAACAAGGCGTCCGCCCCCGTGCCGTCCGGGCGGATCACCCAGATGCTCTGAATGTGAGCCCACCCCCGCTCCTGATACTCCCACCGCGTGTAGCCGATCCGCCCGTCCTCCAGACAATGCGGCAGGTAGTCTCCGTCCTTGCTCGCGCTCAATCGGCGAATGTTGCTCCCGTCCTCGCCCATCACGAACAGGTTGCACGACGTCTCGTCCTTGTCGTACTCGTTGCACTGCAACGAATACCCGCTCCGCTCCGACACGAACGCAATCTCGCCACTGGGTAAATACGTGGGGTCCAAATCGCTCCAAAACGTGTCTCCCGTCAACTGCCGCAAGCCGTTCCCGTCGATCCCCACCTCGAACAAGTGGGTCGGCTCCACCGTGGCCCGCAAGCGGTAGTTCTCCGCCCGGTTCAACCAACCCGCCGGCGGCTCCTCCGTCTTCGACCGGGCGTAGCCAAACACCACCCGATTCGCATCCCACCAAAGGTCCATCCCGTGTACGTGCCCCGGACCCAATCTCCCCTGCAACAACTCACGACACTCCGGCTCCCCCTCCGCCCCGGCCAGTTTCACCACGCAGATATCGCCCCCGGGGCGCGAAACCCACGGCATGTGGTTCAAACACACGTCAGGGTACGTCTCCTGCGTAAATCGCTTCACCAACACCAACTCGTCAAAACCCAACAGGGGGTTGGCAAACACCAGCCGCCGCACCACCCACCGGGCTTCCATGTACAACGCCCGCCGCGCCTCCCGCGTCCCCTCCGGTGCCAACCCTGCCAGCCGCGAGGCCACCCCCGCCAACTCCCCGCAATACCCTTTCGTCTCCACCCCCGATCGCTCCAGGTCGGCCGCCAACCGCCGCCCCCGCTCCAGCACCTCCTCCACCGGGTAGCGCATCTTGCGGGGCGAAACGGCTCCCGGCTTCGCCGTCGACCACTGGCTCACGCTGCTCTGATCCGCCACACACCCCAAGGCCAGATTCTTCTTCCCATCCGCCGGCCCGTAAACTTCCACCTCGTCCAAGTGGAAAAAAATCGGCGCCGCACTGGGAATCCGCAGCCGCACATACCTCGCCCGCACCACCCCCGGCTGGAAGCAAACCTCCAGCGGCGCCGCCCCACGGATACCCCCAAAATGCTTCCCCTCGTTCCGGTAACGAGACACCCATTTCTTTCCATCGTCCGAGGTAAGCACGATCACATTGTCCGCGTTGTGCAAGCCGGGCGGGTAGTCCAGTCGGTTGTAGACCACGATTCGCGCGATCGCCTCCGGCCGGCCCAGGTCGACCTGCCACCAGGGGTTCGGCTGTTGCCCGGTGTGAAAGGCGTACCGTCCGTTCTTCACCCCGTCCACGGCCCCCGCCGCGTCGCCCCAGGTCGGCACCGACTGCCCCAGGATGCAGCCCATCGAACTCGCCTCGGCCTGCTTCTCCCAGTCCTCCTCCACCTGGGACCGCCAGCTCGCCGTCTCGGCCCGGGCTTGCGCCGCCGCAACCGCCAAGACCAAACCGAACAGCACGATCCGCCCTCGCCCCCGTGCGGGCCACGCCCAGTGTGAACTCACCCTGTCGACCAAGGCTTTTCCTCGTACCAAAGCCATGCGTTTACCCTCCCCACCCGGTTCCCGTTCGGCGCGGGTCTCCCGACCCCGCCCACACGTTCGCCACGGCTCTCCCACACGTTCGGCGCGGGTCTCCCGACCCCGCCCACACGTTCGCCACGGCTCTCCCACACGTTCGGCGCGGGTCTCCCGACCCCGCCGAATCAACCTGGTTCCCAAGCTCCAGCTCCCCACCTGGTTCCCAAGCTTCAGCTTGGGAAACCCCCCCGCCCGGCAACGCCCCCCGACCCCGCGCCGGCCAAACCAGCCTGCCCTCACTTCCCCTCCTCCGCACCCAGAAAATCGATCGGCCGACCCCGCAGTCGGCCTTCCCAACCCCGCGGTCGCCGCCCCGGCCGAAGCGACGCCCCCGGCCAGTCCTCCTCCCGCACCACGCGGCGGCGAAGCTCGCCGTACACGAATCCCGGGTCGCCGAACCGGGCCATCCAACTCCGGCACTCCTTCTCCAATCTCTTCTGCACCCCCTCCGCCTCGGCCGAGCCGAACAGGTTCTTCATCTCCCACGGGTCTTGCTGCCGGTCGTAAAGACAATCGAAAGTAAACCGCCGTTTCTTCGCGGAATCCCCCGCCCGCGGATCCGTGCAGAACGAATAGGTGTACCGCCGGGTGTAAATGCCCCGCCAGTTCATCGGCAGGAAAAACAACGGCACCGACTCCACCGCGTCGTCTCGCCCCTGGACGATCGCAGCCGCAAGGTTCCGCCCCTGGCAGCTCTTCGGCACACGCAAATCCATCAGACCCAACAGCGTGGGCATCAGGTCGAAGGTCCCCATCAACAGCTCGCTCGCCCGCGGCTTGAGCCGGCCGGGAAAACGCATCAACAGCGGCACGCGGCACGAGCCGTCCTCCGGACGCCCCTTGTTGTACGGCCAACCATAGGACATCAGCAGATCCCCGTGGTCCGCCGTAAACACCACCAGCGTATTCTCCGCCAGACCGCGCTCCTCCAGCTTTTTCATCAGCCAGCCAAACGCCCGATCCAGGCTGGAGATCATCGCCATGTGCCCCTGGTACATTCGGCGGATGCGGGGTGTATCCTCCACGTTGGGCCGCAAATGAATCTTGGCCGGGTCGTACAACGCCAGACAGTCCTCCGGCGCCGCATACCCCTCGTGGGCCCTTCCCCAGTTGTGCGGCGGATGCCAGCTAAGAAACATCGCAAATCGCTCGCCCGCGTGCCGATCTATGAAATCCATCGCCTGCCGCGTCTGGGCATACGGCTCCCAATCGCCATAAAGCTGTTTCCGCCCCTGCGCGTCCCAGTAGTACGCCCGCTTCGCGTCAAACACCAGCGTGCAATTGTTGGTGAGAAACTCGTGATCGAAACCGTAGCGGTACGGACCCGCCGCCACCGGCCGCACCCGATCACCTCCGTAAAGATGCCACTTGCCGAAATAGCCCATCCGGTAACCCGCATCGCGCAACACTTCGCCCAGGTAGTTGCCCTCACCGGGCAGCATCCGCAAGTCGTTCTCCATTGCCCCCGTGTCCAGCGGATGCTGACTGCTCATGAGAATCCCCCGGTAAGGCGTGCAAACCGGTGAATTCGAGATGCAGTGCGTGAATCGCACGCCCTCCGCCGCCAGCTTGTCAAAGTTCGGCGTGCGCACGTCCTCGTTGCCGTAACAGCCCAGCATGTCCCACGAGTGCTGATCGCTGAATACGAACACCAGGTTCGGCTTTCCTGCCGAACTCCCGCCGCTGGCGGCGGGCGCCCCCACCGCCACCCCGCCCCCAACCACGCCGAACGACCACGCCAGCACTCCCGCCCAGACCCATCCGACCAGCCACGCCCACGCCCTGTCTCGGTCGCCAACCATCGCCAACTCCTCATTCGGGAAAACAACCACCGCCTACCACCGGTTCAAATGCACCCGCTCCGGCCGGTAACGATCCTCGGCCGGAAGCCGCTCCGCCGGATAACCGAGCACAACCAACGTGTGCGGCACCACCTCCTGCGGCAGATTCAGCAGCCGCCCGTAGGCCTCCATCCGCTCCTTACGCGGATAGGTCCCCGTCCAAACCGCCCCCAGACCCAAGGCGTGCGCCGCCAGCAGCAGGTTCTCCACCGCCGCCGCACAGTCGACCACCCAGTACCCCGCGTATTTCTCCACCGTCGTGTCGCCACACACCAAGATCGCCGCCGGCGCCTCGTCGGCCATCGCCGCGTAAGGGTTGATGGCGGGAATCTCCCTCAATATCTCCTTCTCCGTCAGCACCACGAAATGCCACGGCTGCGAGTTGCCCGCGCTGGGGGCACTCATCGCTGCCGCCAGCAGCTTCTGAATCAACTCTTCCGGAACCGGCCGCGGCTGGTATTTCCGGATACTACGCCGCGTGTGGATCGCTTCCAAGGCGTCCATCGCTCAACCCTCCCCAAGGATTTCTTGCCGCCCGCAATCGCCAAATCTCCACATCCCCCACATCATACTCCCCCCTCCCTACCTCCGCCAGCGCACCGCTGGCCACGAGTCTCCGTTCGGCGCAGGTCCCCTACCGTCACCTGGTTCCCCACCGTCACCTGGTTCCCAAGCTCCAGCTTGGGAACCCCCGCGGGTAGCCCTAAACCGATTCCTAACCCGCCCCTAACGCGATTCTAACCCCTTCCCGATACAGTGGATCAGTTCAACCCCCGCCCGACCCCTCGACTCCAACCACCCCCTTTCGTACGATACGTCTAACAAGGTGCCAACCCATGATTGACCCCTCCATCCTGGTCGTCGAGGACGAAGAAGACATTCGCGAGCTGGTCGGCTATAACCTCGGCAAACACGGCTGCCGGGTGACCGGCGTGGCCTCCGGCGAAGAGGCGCTGGCCGCCGTCAAGACCACCGGCTTCGACCTCATGCTGCTCGACCTGATGTTGCCCGGCGTCGACGGCCTCACCGTCTGCCGGCGACTCAAGCGCGACCCCCACACCGCCTCCCTTCCCGTCGTCATGCTCACTGCCAAGGGCGAGGAAAGCGACGTTGTGGCCGGACTCAACCTGGGCGCCGACGACTACATCACCAAGCCCTTCAGCCCCCGCGTGTTGATCGCTCGCGTTCAAGCCGTCCTTCGCCGGGCCCACTCCCCCGACGCCCCCGACCAACCCCACGCGCCGGATCGCCCCATCTTGATCCACGAAATTGTCATCGACTCCAAACGCCATGAAGTCCACGTCGGTCAACACCTCTGCGAATTGACTTCCACCGAGTTTCGTCTCCTCGTCTTTCTCGCCACCCGGCCCGGCTGGGTCTTCACCCGCCAACAAATCATCAACGGCGTCCACGGCGAAAACTATCCCATCACCGACCGCGCCGTGGACGTCCAAATCGTCGGACTGCGGAAGAAACTCGGCCCCGCCGGACGCTACGTCGAAACCGTCCGCGGCGTCGGATACCGCTTCAAGGATTAGCATTGCATATCCTTGCAAAACCACGGATCACGCGGATCACACGGATAGGACACGAC
>CAYZWG010000034.1:12781-15136 GCA_964481605.1 uncultured Planctomycetaceae bacterium | reverse complement strand
TCCGTTTGATGATGGAGTTGATCCGAAGTATCCGTGCCATCCGTGGTGAAACAATACATTGTAGGGCCGGCTCTGCCGGCCGCCTTCGCCTGAAAAAGGGACCGTCAAGCCAGTCGGTTTGCCCTGGCGGATTGCATATCCTTGCAAAACCACGGATCACGCGGATCACACGGATAGGACACGACAGCATGGCGACTCCGTTTGATGATGGAGTTGATCCGAAGTATCCGTGCCATCCGTGGTGAAACAATGCAGCCAAACCGTCCGGATGGATCCCCACCAAGGCGACTCATCCGACGCAACCTTGGGCACACCGAGAAAACGGAACCATGCACAACAGGCGATTGGCTCGAAAACTCTTCTTCTCCTACCTCGCGGTCGCCGCCGCCTTCGTCGCCCTCACCGCCCTCTGGACCACCGGAATGGTCCGCGACTTCTACCTCGAACAAATGGCCCAAGACCTCGAAGCTCGGGCCCGCCTGATCCAGCATCCGGTCGCCGCGCTGCTGGAAGGTGAAGACCCCGGCCGCGACGCCGTCCAAGACCTCGTCACCCGCCTGGCCCACTCGGTCGCCACGCGGACCACCGTGATTCTCCCTTCCGGACTGGTGGTGGGCGACAGCCACGAGTTGCCCCGCAAGATGGACAACCATGCCGACCGCCCCGAGGTCCGCGCCGCCATGACCGGCCGCGTGGGCCGAAAAACCCGCTACAGCGCCACCCTCAAGAAAGAGTTGATGTACGTGGCCGTGCCCCTTCGCCGCCACGACCGGACCCTCGCCGTGGTGCGAACCGCGATCCCCCTCACCGCCATCGACCACACCCTGGCCGCCATTCACACTCGCATCGCCGTGGCCAGCCTGGTGATGCTGGCCCTGTTGGCCGCCGTCAGTCTGGCCATCGCCCTCGAGATCAGCCGGCCGCTGAAGGCCCTCGAAGCCGGCGCCGAACGCTTCGCCCGCGGCGACCTCGATCATCGCCTTCCCAACTCCCGCTTCGAGGAGATCGACGCGCTGGCCGGCGCCATGAACCGCATGGCCGGCCAACTCCACCAGCGAATCGACACCATCCTCCGCCAGCGCCAGGAACTCGAGGCCGTGCTGGCCAGTATGCAGGAAGCCGTGCTGGCCGTCGACAACGACGGAACCATCATCAATCTCAACCACGCCTCTGCCGACCTGCTCGGCGCGCCGCCGGAAGAGCTCAAAGGCCGACTCGTCCACGAGGTTGTCCGCAAGCCCAACCTCCTCGACTTCGTGGAAAAGACCCT
Organism: uncultured Planctomycetaceae bacterium; assembly: GCA_964481605.1. Taxonomy (GTDB): domain Bacteria; phylum Planctomycetota; class Planctomycetia; order Pirellulales; family Thermoguttaceae; genus CAYZWG01. The sequence goes on along the minus strand of CAYZWG010000034.1, from coordinate 13,866 downwards.
CCACGGCAACCAGCCCATCGAGCAGGACCTCCGTCTGCAAGACGATCAACAACGCTGGCTCAGCGCCCACGGCACCCCCTTGCGCGATCCCCAAAACCGGCAGATCGGCGCGCTGGCCGTGCTCCACGACGTCACCCGCCTGCACCGCCTCGAAAGCGTCCGCCGCGACTTCGTGGCCAACGTCTCGCATGAACTGAAAACCCCCATCACCTCGATCAAGGGTTTCGTCGAAACCCTCCTCGACGGCGCGTTGGACGACCACGACAATGCCGTCCGCTTCCTCCGCATCGTGGCCCGCCAGGTCAACCGCCTGGATGCCATCATCGAAGACCTGCTCACCCTCTCCCGCCTGGAAAAAGGCGGCCAACAACCCCCCCAGCGACTCGAACCCGGCTCGCTCGTCGAGGTCCTCCAGGCGGCCGTGGAAATGTGCGAAAAAAAAGCCCTCGACAAGAAAATCGACCTCTCCCTCGACTGCCCCCCCGGGCTGGCCGCCCTGATGAACGCCCCCTTGCTCGAACAGGCGGTCGTCAACCTCGTCGACAACGCCATCAAGTACAGCCACACCGGCGGACACGTCCGACTCACCGCCGATTGCTCCCCGCACGACCTCACCATCCGCGTTCAAGACGACGGCTGCGGAATTGAACCCAAGCACCTGGCCCGCCTGTTCGAACGCTTCTACCGCGCCGACAAGGCCCGTAGCCGCCAGCTCGGCGGTACCGGCCTGGGGCTGGCCATCGTCAAACACATCGCCCTGGTCCACCAGGGCTCGGTCGATGTCCAAAGCATCCCCGGCCGCGGCAGCACCTTCTCCCTCCATATCCCCCTCTCCGCCCACCAAGACGCCAACCGGGACTAACCAAGCTCTCCCCCGCTCTCGTTCCCAAGCTCCGGCTTGGGAACGCACTTCCGCACTGGCTCCACTTCGCCCGCGGGGGAGCAAAGCTCTCGGTCCGCGGGTTCCCAAGCTGGAGCTTGGGAACCAGGTCTATTGTCTCGTTCCCAAGCTCCCGCTCACTCTCGTTCCCAAGCTCCGGCTTGGGAACGCACTTCCTCGCTGGCTCCACTTCGCCCGCGGGTTC
>CAYZWG010000034.1:0-12681 GCA_964481605.1 uncultured Planctomycetaceae bacterium | reverse complement strand
GGTTCACCAGGGCTAACCAAATCCTAACACGCTTAACCCGCTTCTTACGCCTCGCTCATCATGTCCTAACCTGCCCGCCCTAAAATGCCACTGTCGTGGTAACTCAACACGCCAACCAACAACGGCGGGGTCAGGAGACCCGCGCCGAACACGCGACCAACCCCAACAACTCACCCCGGCCCCCACCTCCGAACAAAAAGCAGCAAAGCAAAGGAAAACGAACAATGAAAACGCCCCTCCTCTGCCTCGCCGCGGCCGCCTTCTGCCTGGCCGCCTCGACCACCTTCGCTCTGGCCGCCGACACCCCAATCGACCCCGCCGTCGCACCCTACCAAACCGTGCCCGCCATCTCCGGAAACCTCGTCGGCGTCGGCTCCGACACGCTCAACAACATGATGGATATGTGGCTCGAGGACTTCCAGAAACTCTACCCCAACGTCACCGCCTCCTATCGCGGCGAAGGCTCCAGCACCGCGCCCCCCGCGCTGATCGAAGGCACCAGCCAACTCGGCCCCATGTCCCGGGCAATGAAGGACAAGGAACAAGACACCTTCGAGAAGAAATTCGGCTATCGCCCCACCCAGATCATCGTCGCCCTGGACTGTCTGGCCGTGTTCGTCCACAAGGACAACCCCGTCCAAGGACTCTCCCTGCCCCAGCTCGACGCCATCTTTTCCTCCACCCGCCACGCCGGACACCAAGACATCACCACCTGGGGACAGGCCGGCCTCATCGACAAGCCCCGCTGGGCCCGCCTCCCCGTGAGCCTCTACGGACGAAACTCGGTCAGCGGCACCTACGCCTATTTCAAGAAAGTCACCCTTCGCAAGGGCGACTACAAAAACACGGTCAAGGAACAACCCGGCTCCGCCGCCGTGGTCAACGGCGTGGCCAACGACCGGGCCGGCATCGGATACTCCGGCATCGGATACAAGACGGCCGATGTCCGCGTCCTCCCCCTGGCCAAGTCCGACGGCGCGGCCTTCGCCCAGCCCACCTTCGAAAACGCCCTCAACGGCTCCTATCCGCTGGGTCGCCCCCTCTACATCTACGTCAACAAGAAACCCCACCAACCGCTGTCCCCGCTGGTCGGCCAGTTCCTCAAGTTCGTCCTCTCCCGCCAGGGACAAGAAGTCGTCGTCAAGGACGGTTTCGGCCCCCTGCCGCCGGCCATCCTCCAACGCGAACTGAACAAACTCCACTAACCCCCATACTGTTGAATTAAGCGTTGTGCGCGGGTCTCCCGACCCCGCACCCTCGTTCCCAAGCTCCGGCTTGGGAACGCATTTCCGCGTTCGCTCCGCTTCCAGTGGCCGCCAACAGACCGAGCAAGGCTCGGCGCCCGTTGCGTTACGAAGCTGGAGCTTCGTAACGAGTAGGAAAGTTGCGTATGCGAAGCCGGAGCTTCGTAACGAGCAGCATCTGCCGTCTTTGCCCAACCAGTTCGTAGTGACCGCATTCGGCCGGCCCCGCCATGCCCATTGAAGTCGGCAAATCGCGACTCCTCCGCGTCAAACTCTACGACCGCATTGCCACGGTCGTGGTTACCCTCGGCGGACTCCTTGTCGTGGCTGGGGTGATCGCGGTGATCCTCATGTTGACCTCGGTTGCGCTGCCGCTGTTCCACCGCTCCCGAGCGGAACTCCGCCTCCGTTCGCCGCTACCGGCCGGCCTCCAGGCCCCCGACATCCTCGCCCTCGGCGTCGACCTGGTCGAAATCGGCCCCCACGCCCACGGCGATGCCCTCTCCGCCTACACGCTCCAGCGCGACGGAACCTTTACCTTCTTCTCCTTCCCCACAGCCGATCCTCCATCCCCGGCGAATACCCCCCCCGAGGAACCCCAGCCGGCCGTCCTCGGTCGGCAAGAAGTCCCCTCCTCCCCGGACCACGCCCAACTCCGCGCCGTCGAGCAGTCCACCGGCTCCGAATTCACGCTCCTCTGGAGCGACGGCTCCGTGAGCCTCGTTCAAGCCGTCGCCCAGCCCCAGTTCGACTCCCTTGGCCGGCGCCACACCACCTACGAACTTCGCCTTCGCGCCCGGTTGCCCGCCGAGAAAAACGCCCACATCGTCCGGGCTGTCGCCCGCGCCGACGACGACGGCTCCGCCACCGCCGCCCAACTCACCGCCGACAACCGTATTCTCCTTCGCCGCCAATCCGTCGTCTCCTCCCTCTTCGGCGACACCCAAACGCAAACCACCCGCCTGGTGATCGACGAGCGTCTGCCCGGCGCCGTCTCCGCCATGACCCTCAATCGCAAGGGCGACACCCTCTTCGTGGGCACCTCCAACGGATACCTCGCCCGCTGGCGGTTCGATTCCAGCGGTCACATCACCGCCCACGAATCGGTGGCCCTCCCCAACGACGCCGCGGTCACCGCGCTGGCCATGGTCTTCGGCGACATCTCCCTGGCCGTGGGCGACGCCACCGGCCAGGTGACCACCTGGGCCCCCATCCGCGATGCCCACCAGCGGCAGCACCTCCGCCTCGTCCACACCCTTTCCCGCCGGCCCGGCCCCGTCCGCGCCATCCTCCCCTCCCAACGCAACAAGTCGCTTTTGAGCCTTGGCAGCGACGGCGTCGCCCGGCTCGACTACATGACCAGCCAGCGACAACTCCTCACCCTGGCCGCCGGGCGTCCCCTCTCCATCCTCGGCTATTCGCCCCGCGGCAACGCCGTGATCGGACTCCAACGCGACCACCGCCTGGCCGTCTGGCGAATCCACAGCCCCCATCCCGAAATCAGTTGGCGAACCCTCTTCGCCAAGGTCTGGTACGACGGCCACGATCGACCCGAATTCATCTGGCAGTCCAGCGGCACGGACGAACCCAAGTTCAGCCTCGTGCCCGTGATCTTCGGCACCCTCAAGGCCACCCTCTACGCCATGCTCTTCGCCGTGCCCCTGGCCCTGGCCAGCGCCCTCTACGTCAGCCACTTCACCACCCCCGCCTGGAAACGCGCCGTCAAGCCCGTCGTCGAGGTGATGGCCGCCGTACCCACCGTGGTGGTCGGCTTCCTGATCCTCCTCTGGGCCGCCCCGCTGCTGGGCCAATGGATCGTGGCGCTGTTGGCCGGTCTGCTGATCATCCCCCTCACCTTCGTCCTCTTCATGCTCGCCTGGCAGTTCCTTCGCCGCTTCCCTTGGGCCAAACCGATCGAAAACGGCTACGAGTTCCTCCTCCTCGTCCCCGTCCTCGGCCTTGCCGCGCTGTTGGCCATCTGGGCCGCCGGACCCCTCGAACAAATCCTCTTCCAGGGTGATTTCCGCCAGTGGCTGTTCGACACCACGGGCAGCCGATACGACCCGCTCAACAGCCTCGTCGTCGCCCTCGGACTCGGCTTTGCCGTGGTGCCCATCATCTTCTCCCTCTCCGAGGACGCCCTCTCCCAAATCCCCCACAGTCTCGCCGCCGCCTCCCTCGCCCTGGGAGCCAGCCGATGGCAAACCGCCTGGCGAGTGATCCTCCCCTCGGCCGCTCCGGGCGTCTTCGCCGCCGTGATGATCGGCTTCGCCCGCGCCGTGGGCGAAACCATGATCGTCTTCATGGCCACGGGAAACACCCCCATCCTCGACTGGAGCCCCTTCAACGGCTTCCGTACCCTCTCCGCCAATATCGCCGTGGAAATTTCCGAGGCCCCCCGCGACGGCACGCTCTACCGCGTGCTCTTTCTCTGTGCCGTGATCCTCTTCCTCTTCACCTTCGTCCTCAACACGGCGGCCGAGCTGGTTCGCGCCCGCCTGCAAAAGAAATTCGGCCGCTACTAGAAAAACGCTCCATGCACACGCGCACCTCCCCCCTGAAAACAACGACGCGACCGAAAGCGAAGGGGGGCACCTCGGACCGTCCAGATGGTTCCCGGCCGCGGCCGCAGTCGGTAGCCCTGCCCCGAACGCGGAAACTCGACTCCTTTGGGGCAACTTTGGGCATACCAGCAGGCTTTTGGAAAACCACGAAGTGCACGAAGCACACGAAGACAAGAAAGGGGAAAGAGGTCCATGAATCCGCCTCTGCCGCGTGTTCCTTCTCCCCCTTCGTGTGCTTCGTGCATTTCGTGGTTTTCAAGAATTCCCGTAACCGTTCTACCAACAAGCGGTTTTGCTTTCGTCGGCAGCGCGAAGCTCCCGCTCGGCCGGTCTCTGGCGGTCCTTCGCGGCTCGGCGGGAGCCTCACCCGAACCATCGGCTGCCTTAGCCTCTTGTCGCATCGTTGAAGAAACCCATGTTTCTCCCCACCACCCAACCTCCTACCCGGCCGCTCCGCCCCACAAACTTCTGGACCCGGGGCGAACCCTTCGTCTGGGCCACCGCCGCCGCGCTGGCCTTCACCCTCGCCCTCACCCTCCTGCTCCTGGCCGTCGTGCTGGCCAATGGGCTGGGCGTCTTCTGGCCCCATCCTCTCTTCCAAATCCAACTTGCCGGCGGCCAAACCCTGCTGGGCGAAATCGTCGACCGCGAAACAGACCCCCACACGAAGACCGAACGCCTCAAGATCAAGACCGGAAACCGCGAGGACGGCCCCGCCTTTCGCTGGATCGACCGCAACCAAATCCGCTCCACCTCCCGCCCACCCGCCGCCTTCAAACTCGACCGCGCCACGAACCTCAACTACTACGGCTTCCTCCAGCAAATCCGCGCCCCCCAGCTCGACCTCTCCCTCCAAGGAGACCTTCCCCACCAACTGGCCGCCGCCCTGGCCGCCGCCCGCGACGTCCACACCCGCCAGATCAAGCCCATCGAAAAACAAGAAGCACTGCTGGCCCGCCAAATCAACGACCACGTCAAGTACGCCCTCATCGACGCCCAATACCGCAAGAAACAACTCCTCCACCAGGGCGGCTCACCCCAGTCCCCCCAACTCGCCCGCCTCGATGCCCAGATTCAACAACTCCACGTTCGGCAAGATCGCCTGGAGGAACAGTCCCGCCGGCTCTCCCAGCGCCGGCTCAAGGCCGAGCGCGCGCTGGACGAAAACGTCGCCGTCTTCGCCGACGCCGGCGGCCGGCGCAAGCAAATCCCGCTGCCGGCCATTGTCCGCTTCTCCTGCCCCAATCGCATGAGCCTTCCCGCCAAGGCCCGTTTCTACCTGGCCAAGGTCTGGGAACTCCTCTCCGCCAACCCCCGTGAAGCCAACCAGGACGGCGGCCTCTTTCCCGCCATCTTCGGCACGGTCCTGTTGGTCTTTCTGATGGCCGTCACCTGCTTTCCCCTGGGCGTGCTGGCCGGCGTCTACCTGGGTGAATACGCCGGTCATGGCCCGCTGGTCCGTCTCGTCCGCGTGGCCGTCAACAATCTCGCCGGGGTCCCCTCCATCGTCTACGGTATCTTCGGCCTCGGCTTCTTCATCTATATCTGCGGCGGATACCTCGACCAGGCTTTCTTCCCCGCACGGGTCGATGCCGGGGAACCCGTCTTCGGCCAGGGATGTATCCTCTGGGCAAGCCTCACCCTGGGTCTGCTCACCATCCCCGTGGTGATCGTCGCCACCGAGGAAGCCCTCCGGGCCATCCCCCGCGAGGTCCACCATGCCTCCCATGCCCTGGGGGCCACCCGCCTGCAAACCCTCCTCCGCGTGCTCCTCCCCATGGCCTCCCCCGGCATCATCACCGGCTTCATCCTGGCCATGGCCCGCGCCGCCGGTGAAGTCGCCCCGCTGATGATCACCGGCGCCGTCAAGAGCGCCCCGGTCCCCCTCCAATCCGGCTTCCCCTTCCTCCGCCTCGACCGCCAGTTCATGCACCTCGGCTTCCACGTCTTCGACATCAGCTGCAAGTCGCCCAACGTCGAGGCCACCAAGCCCATGGTCTACGTCACCACGTTGCTTTTGATGCTGATCGTCCTCGGCATGACCGGTACGGCGATCTGGCTGCGAGCGCGAATGCGAAAGCAATACCAGTTGCCAGCCATTTGAGGACCCCACCTTGTCCCCACCGGAAGAAACCCCTCGGCCGCAAGAAACACCCATGAGCCAGGCAGTCCAACACCAGCCTCCCACCAGCACCCGTCGCCCGCGGCCAAAGCGGTCCGCCGCCCCCAAAACCCCCACCCCACCCCGCATCCACGACCCCATCCTCCGCGCCCGCCACCTCTCCCTCCGCTACGGAAACGCCCTGGCGCTGGAAGACGTCGACCTCGACTTCGCCCGCCACCAGGTCACCGCCCTGATCGGGCCCTCCGGCTGCGGCAAGTCCACCCTGCTGCGCTGCCTCAACCGAATGAACGACCTTATCGACGGCGTCCGCACCAGCGGCAGCATCCAGCTCGACGGAAAGGAAATCCTCGACCCCGGCCTCGACGTGATCCAACTCCGGCGCAACGTCGGCATGGTCTTCCAAAAGCCCACCCCCTTCCCCAAGTCGATCTACGAAAACGTTGCCTACGGCCTCCGCATCGCCGGCATCCGCAAGAAGAGCCTCCTCGACCAGGCCGTCGAAAACAGCCTCCGCCGCGCCGCCCTCTGGAACGAAGTCAAGCACCGCCTCCGCCACTCCGCGCTGGGCCTCTCCGGCGGCCAACACCAGCGCCTCTCTATCGCCCGCGCCATCGCCGTGAGCCCCGACGTGATCCTCATGGATGAACCCTGCTCCGCCCTCGATCCCCGCTCCACCACCCGGATCGAGGACCTCATCGCCCAACTCCGCGGCGACTATTCCATCATCATCGTCACCCACAACATGCAGCAGGCCGCCCGCGTCTCCGACTATACCGCCTTCCTCTACGAAGGCCGGCTGATCGAATTCGGCACCACTGAAAACATCTTCACCAACCCCACCCAGCAGCAAACCGAGGATTACATCACTGGCCGCTTCGGCTAAACAACGACCGCCTCTCCGCCACCCCCCACGCGCCCACACCCCCTCCCTCAACACAACCACCCCTGCCCATGTCCGTCCATCTCCAACGCGAAATCCAACAGCTCAAGAAACGCCTCCTTTCCCTCTGCGCGCTGGTCGACGAGCAACTCCAGATGGCGGTTCGCGCGGTGCTCCAAGGCGACCAGCAACTGGCCCGCGCCGTCCGCCAGCGCGACGCCGAGGTCGACCGCCGCGAGGTGGAGGTGGAAGAAGAGTGCCTGAAGATACTGGCACTTCACCAGCCGGTGGCCGTCGACTTGCGGCTGATCGTGGCCGCCCTGAAAATCAACAACGACCTGGAGCGAATCGGCGACCTCGCCGTCAACGTCGCCCGCAAGGCCCGGCTGGTCGTCTCCGTCTCGCTCACCGAGCCCCCCTTCGACCTGGAAACCATGTCCCGACTCGCCCAGCAAATGCTCCGCGACAGCCTCGACGCCATGGTCTCGCTCGACGCCCCCTTGGCCGAAAGCGTCTGCGCCCGCGACCAACAGGTCAACGAGATGAAACGCGCCATCCGCCGCCAGGTCGAAGCAATGATCCGCGAAACACCCCAGCAAACCCCCGGCTTCCTCCGGCTCCACGGCGTCTCTCGCAATCTCGAACGGGTCGCCGACCTGGCCACGAACATCGCCGAGGACGTGATCTACATGGTCCAGGGCAAGATCGTCCGCCACGCCCAGCCCGACGAGTAGTTCGGCGCGGGTCGTGGGTTACGCTCGCTGCCAAGCTCCGGCTTGGGAACGCGGGTGGCGGCGGTTCTCGAACCCCTGTTCGGCGCGGGTCTGGCGACCCCGCCGAAAACGCCGAGGTGCGGGTCTCCTAACGCCCCACCCGCAAGTACCGCAGCAGCCCGTGCAACTGAAATCCACCTCCCAGCGTCACGATACGCTCGATCCGGGCACCCGGATCATCCCGCCGGTAGGCGTCCAACGCCGCCTCGATCTGCCGCGATAGCGTCGCCAGCACGGGCGCCAAGGCGGCCTCGTACCGCCGCCAGGACGGCCCCCTGGTCGGATTCCGTTTCAGCCGTTCCGTCTGCGCCCCGGTAAGCTGGAATTCCTTTCCCAACGCCTCCGTAAACGCCTGTCCCCCCACCCCCAGATAACGCGCACGAACCGTCCTCGCACCGCTGAACACCATGTTCGTGCCGCTCGAACCCATCTCCAGCATAACCCTCACCCGGTCACCCCCCGCCACCGTTTCCGGCTTCCCCTTTTCGTCCCACCACGATTGATACGCGTGGTAATTGTGCAAGGCGAGGTATTCGCTTTGCAGCAGGGCAGGACTCACTTGAAGTCGCTCAAAGGTCTCCTCTTCCTGTTCCATCATCGCACGGCGAATCGCCACTACCAGGTGCTGCTGCGTCCCTTTCCCCCCGTCCCCCACGCCAGGCTCCTCGCTGTGATGGCGCCAGACCAGCGAATCCGCGTCGCCCGGCACGTAACGACGAACCTCGTAGCGGATCGCGTCGGCAACGTGTTTCGCGTCCATCCGCGGCAAGCGAATGTCCCGACACAAGGTGATTCGCCCCGGCAACCCAAAACACATCGGCTCGTCCCGCGGAGCGTGCTGCTGGCGATACTTCGCAAAGCTCTCCGCCACCACGTCCCTCGCTTCGCCCGCGTTGCCAACCCGACTCAGCGACCGACGATGCGAAATCACGTCGCAGGCACGCACCTCCACCGGCCCCCGGCCGTCCCCGCCCGCCAGTTTCACCACCTTGATGGCGTCGCTGCCGATCTCAATCCCCCAGGCCACGCCCGCTCGTTGACGCGCCCCCCTCAGCCGTCCCACCCGGCTCCAGAACCCCGCCTCCGCCTGGCGAAAATCCAACCCCACCGGCCCCCGCCCCAATCCTTGCAAGGCAAGCCCACAGGCCACGGCGAATCGCCCCGGGTAGGCCGTCCACGCGTTGCCCTCGAGATTCTCCGACAACACCAGCGAACCCCACCCCCGCGGCCGCTCGATGGGGCACCCCAAGAGAGTTTTCGCCGGAGCACTCGCCCAGCCCACCGGCGAACCGCGTCCCGCCTCCTTGGCCAACGGCACTCGCCGCTTCAGTTGCCCACACAGCTTCGCCACCCGCCGATCCTCCCCCGCCAGGCTCCCCAAGCGAGATGCCACCTCGACGAGACACGAATCCACGTAGGGCGCGTGCGTCAGGTCCCAATACAGCGCGCACAACTCCCCCACCCGATCTCGCCACGCCTCCCACGGTTCGCCACGCCCCGCCCGCGGCGTCTTCTCCAACAAACCCAAGGCTTCCTCGTAACGATGCGCCGCAATCTTCTCCTCCGCCTTCCGCCGTAGCTGCTTGCCCAGCCAGGCAACCGCTTCTCGCCCCAACGCGTGCTCCGGTTGCAGCTCCAACAGCCGGTCCAGTTTTCCCGAACACCTCTCCAAGCATCTCTTTTCCAATGCCCTTTTCACCTCCACGTCCAGCGAGCGCACCTCCTCCAAGTACGCCCGCGACTGCACCAGCAGTTGCCTCGCTTCGTCCGAACGAACCGGCCCCGGAATGCTCTCCAACGCCTCCACGGCCGCCCCATAATCGAATCGCGCCACCGCGTCCCGGCTGCTTGCCAGTGCCTCCCTCGCCCGCTCGCGCCAGCCATCCCGCTTCGCGTAGAGATGCTTCACCAGCGCTCTCGCACGCTCCGACAGTTCCCGCAAACGTGAGTGCCCCGTCTTCACCACCACCGCCAAGATCCCAATCGCTTCCTCATACTGATAATCCAACTCCAGCCGCTGGGCGTCCCGCAAACGCGACTCCAATGCCGCCGCCTGCCGCTCCACTTGAGTTTCCAGGTCCACCCCGCAGTGGCCACAGAATCTCTCGTCCGCCGAAACCGTTCCACCGCAATCCTTGCACGTCTCCCAAAGCCCCTCGCCGCATTCGCCGCAATACTTGCGATCGTCGCGACGCGAGTTGGCCGCGCCACACCGCCGACACTGGATCAATCCGTTTCCCACCACCCCCGCCACCCGGACCGACGCCGATCCCTTTTGCGTCTTCCCGTTGCCGTTGGCCATCTCGTTCTCTCGGATCGCCCCCATTTGCCGCGTTTCCACCAACCCCTTCGCACTGACCATCTCTCCTCGACCTCGCTTTCCCTTCACGAACTCGTTACCGCAAATTCCACCCCCAACTTGAATTCCGGTATCTCCGGATGATCGGTCTCGATACGAATCTCGCCTTGCCGGTAGCCCATGAAATCCCCCACCGGGGCATCTTTCGGCACCTCCACCTTCACCCAATACAGCCCCAACTCCCGCCGATCCGGGTTGCACGGCACCACCTCGATCCGCAAATACTCCGGAACCGTCTCGATTCGCTTGATCCTCAACTGGCGATGCTCGTCGCGAATTCGCAGCGTCAGCCGCTGCCGGCTCCCCTGGCCATGCCGCAACACCCCGATTCGCAGCACTTTCGACCCATCCAAGTGCTCGCCCGTAATGCTCGCCCGGGCTGCCACCCGGCCGACGATCTCATACTCCACCCGCCGCCGCCGCGACGAACCTTCCGGCGTCACGGTCACCTCCAACCGCGCCCGCAAACTCCCCCCCGGCAACCCCGCCGGAAGTCCCAAACGCAATTCGTACCCGCACTTCGCCTCCACCGATTCCAACCGCCCCCGCCCCGCCGGACTCAACTCCCACGTCATTCCCTCCAGCGAACTGCTGATTTCCTCCACCGAAAAACTCCTCCAAACCTGCGAGTACATCAGCACCCCCAGCCCCGCCACGCCCGAACGGGCAATCTCCGAAAGCACCAATCGGGGCGGCTCGAATCCCAAGTACGTCTGGATCACCCCTCCCATGCGCAACCGAATCCTCTCCTCCGCCGGATCGTTGGTAAACACCTTGGCGGTCTCCCAAAACCGGCCCTCCTTGCCCTCCGCTTTGGTCGACACCCGCACCATCGCCAACCCGCCCGGCGGAATCGGCCGTCCCGGCAAGTCGCTCATCGTGCAACGGCACGACGTGCCGCCCCGCCGTAGCTCCAAAGGCGCCGTCCCCTCGTTGCGAATCGCGAAATCGTGATAAAGCGGCGACGCCGCGTCCACGATTCCCAGCCAGCAGTCCCGCTGCTCGACCACCGCCCGCGGCTCCCCTGCCGAGACGCCTCTCTCCGACGCCGAACCCTCCCGGCCACCGCTTTCCAACCTTCCGCAACCACACCCACACATCAGCATCGCCAAGCCGACCGCCACCGCGCCCATCAGCCAAAACCAACTCGAACGCATCATCACACCCCTCTCCCGTGCAAGGTCCCAATCCACAACTCCACCGCTGCTTGCACACCCACCGGCAGGCGAGAGGCCCGGGGGGAGGACCTCTCGCCTGCCTCATCACGTCAACCGGGCGAACCCCGCTCTTCTGGTCGGTGCCCCCTACCGGCACCAACCACTCCACGCAATCCCTACTCGAAGTCGGCCGATTTGCCCACGTCGCCGGTGAGAAACGTTCCGCTGTAAATCCGCGCGGGGTGCAACTCCACCTCGCCGTTCCGGTACCCGATCCCCGCGTACTGGCTCGGCGTCAGACCGGTCGGTACCGGAAAACCCGGATTCAAGTACGAGTCACCGTTGCTGTCGATAAAACTTTTCACGCTCCCATCCGCCATGAGGATGTTGCAACTCAAGTCGTTGCCCGAACCGTGAATCGCGAACCAGTCGCGCGTGTCTTGCAGCCAGGCCGCGCCGTCCAACGCGGGCGGCGGACCGGCCACGCTCGCCTCGGCCTCCAATTGCGCCTGGATCGGCACCGCCGGACCCAACAGAGCCACCTTGTAATTGGCCGAATCATACGTCGCCGGCCCATCGTTGAACGACTCCACCAGCCGCACCCCGGCGTTCAAGTAAGTGACGTCCTCGGCGTCCGCGTTGGCCAACGTGTTCAGCGCCGGATCCTTGTGAAGGTCCAAGGTGAGGATCGCTTCCGTGGGGTCGCCCGCGGTCGCGTCCCCCATCAACGGAATGTTCGAACTCGGAATCCGCGACGATTCCACCACCCGCCGCGTCAACGGTCCCGTCGTCGTGCTCAGGCCCTTGCGACCCTGCCCCGCCTGGTCGATCGTCTCCAACGGCGTGACTCCCGGCTCAAACTTGACCCCTCCGCGGACAAAGTACCAACTCGAGGCATAGTTCGTGTTGTACCCTTTTTCCCATATCGCTCGCGTGACGTAGTCGGCCCGCGCCGGGGTATCGATCCCCGTCCCACCAAAACCGCCGCCCGCGCCGCATACGCCGTCGTCCAGCCGCGGCGCCGGCGCGCCGTCCTTGCCGTCCGTCGTGTCGTGGCCCAGCAGGTCGTTGTACTTTTCCGGAGCCTGCAACGGATTGGTTGGGCAGAGCATCTCCCCCGGCGCGGCCGCCCCCATGTTCACCAGGTCCGCCACCCAGCCCCACGTGTCCGGACAGCCGTCGCGGCGGAAATCAAACGCCCCCGAGCAATAACGCCCTTGCGGGTCCTTGTCGGCAAACATGTGCAGGCCGATCCCGAACTGGCGAAGGTTGTTCTTGCAGGTGGCGCTTCGGGCGGCCTCTCGGGCCCGAGCCAGCGCCGGCAGAAGCAAGGCCGCCAGAATACCGATGATCGCCACCACCACCAGCATCTCCAGCAGCGTAAAACCACGTTCTCTCTTTCGATCATTCACGATACTCTCTCCCATGGTCAAAACTGGATAGTTCACAAACACCGTTTCCTCTGCGTGTTACCCTCTCAACGCTTGCCTCGCCGACGCTTGCGGCCATGCCGCCGCACGCCCGTGTCGGCCGGCCTGCTGCCTCGATCACCTCCTTTCCGTTCTGTTCCCATTTCCAC
>CAYZWG010000033.1:11548-22943 GCA_964481605.1 uncultured Planctomycetaceae bacterium | reverse complement strand
AGCACGGACGTGTCAGCCGCCCGCGGCGTGATCGTGCCCGGTGAGCACCCGGCTCGCTTCGTCGCCGAAGCGGCGGGTGAGACGCTCGCGGAGCATCAGCCGGGCACGCAACAGCCGCACCTTGGCGTTGCTCTCGGAGATGCCCGCCAACTTCGCCGTTTCCTTGGTGGAGAACCCCTCGATGTCGCGGAGCACGAACACAACGCGATACTTTTCGTCGATCTCGGCCAGCGCTTGGTCGACGATCTGCCGGGTCTCGCGGCGCGAGGCGATCTGTTCGGGGGTTTCCGACCATCGGGCGATGAACTGCGGGTGCGGCACGTCGGCGAAGTCGTCGTCGCCAGGGTCTTCCTGGAAGGGGACCGTCCGCCGCACAGCCCGTTTGCGCAATAGCGCCAGGGCGTGATTGGTGGCGATGCGGAAGAGCCAGGTGCGGAAGCCGGCTTGTTCGCGAAACTCACCCAGGTGCTCAATCACGCTCAAGAATGTCTGTTGCACGACTTCCTCGGCGTCGTGGCGGCTGCCCACGATTCGCACGGCCAGGGTATAGATTTGCCGCTGGTGCCTGGCCACCAGCGATTCGAAGGCGGAATAATCGCCCCCCTTGGCGCGGCGAACCAGCGGAAGGTCGTCGTCCGCGCTGTGTCTCATCCGTTCTCTAGCGTGCTCAGACATTTCAGACAGGTTGACTCGCCGCGGGACAAGAAAAGCCAAGGGACATTCTAGGAGAATCCCGCCTTGGGGGGAATAGGGGCCCGTTGCACCCAGCCGGATCCTGTAGTAGGCCGGGTCGCGACCCGGCACGGTAGAACGGCCGTTCGGCTGGCGCGCGGTATCTTGCCCAACCAATGCCGGGTCGCGACCCGGCCTACAGGCTTGCGGACGGCAGCGCGGAACCGGTTGTTTTTTCCAACCGCGGTTGACAGTTCTCGTGGCGCACGGTGCAGCGGTGCCCGCTGGCGACGGTCGAGTGGGGCTGTTATAATCAACGTTTTTTATGATGCCGGCGAAGACGCGTATAAGGGTGTCCGCGGACGGCGGGTGCCGATTTGTTACCTACCCGGCCGCCGCAGCCGAACGCTCGGTCGGCCTCAACCGCAGAGGAGTTGTTGCATGTCAGAAGAAAGGATCATGAATCGTTGGCTGGTGGTTTTGGGGGCGGTGCTGATTCAGCTCTGCCTGGGGGCGATTTACGCCTGGAGTGTTTTTACCCCTGTACTGACGAAACAACCCTACAATTTCACCGCCACCCAGACGCAACTGATTTTCGGCGTGGGGTTGGCTTCCTTTGCGCTGGTGATGATCGTCGCCGGCCGACTACAGGCAAGGTTTGCCCCTCGCAACGTGGCCGCGCTGGGTGGAATCGTGCTGGGACTGGGTTATGCCGCGGCCGCGTTCGTGGGCACCAGCTTCATGGGACACCTGCTCTCGATCGGAGTGATCGGTGGGGCCGGCATCGGGCTGGCCTACGTCGTGCCCATCGCGGTGGGCGTGAAGTGGTTTCCCGACAAGAAGGGGATGCTCACCGGCCTGGCCGTGGCGGGGTTCGGCTTCGGGGCCCTGATCTGGGTCAAGCTGGCCGGTTCCTGGGGCCACCTGATCGACACCATGGGCGTTGCCAATGTGTTTCTCACCTACGGGATCGCTTTCGCCGTGCTGGTGCTCGTCGGCTGCACCTGGATGGTCAACCCGCCCGAAGGCTACAGGCCAAAGGGCTGGACTCCGCCCGAGCCTTCCGGCGATGGAGCCGCCAGCGGCGCGGTGAACTTGACCAGCGGCGAAATGCTGGGGACACCCCAGTTTCTCATGCTTTGGGCAATGTTTATTGCCGGGTCCATGGCGGGATTGATGGTCATCGGCTGTATCAAGCTGTTTGGTATTGACGCTCTCCGCAGCACCGGTTTGGACGAGGCCGTCGCTTCCGGCAAGGCGGGAACGGCGATGGCCGTGTTTTTCGCCTTGGCCAACGGCCTGGGCCGAATCGGCTGGGGCATGGTCTCCGATAAGCTGGGGCGAAAGATGAGCCTCTTCCTGATGCTCTTCACCCAAGGCATCGTGATGCTGCTGTTCTACAAGATGGGCTTCAGCGTGGGGATGCTCTATCTCGGCTCCGCCATCATCGGTTTCAACTTTGGCGGCAACTTCGCCCTCTTTCCCGCCGCTACGGCCGACTTCTTCGGCAACAAAAACGTGGGCCCCAATTACGGCTGGGTGTTTACCGCCTACGGCGTGGGCGGTATCGTCGGCCCCGTGCTCGGTGGAATGTTCAAAACGCGTGCCACCGGCGGCGACCCGACGGCTTGGATCGCTCCCTTCGTGATTGCCGGGATCGCCTGTCTCGTCGGTGCGGCGCTGGCGCTGGCGCTGAAGCCGCTGAAGGCCAAGGAGGCGTAGCACCGCCAGTGGCGCAGGGAGCGATCGCGTCGGGCAATGTCCTGGTTGGAAAGCACCACTTGGACCGAAGTCCGGGCCTGGTTGGACACCACCACTTAGTGGAGATCGCGAGTTGACGGAGGAGACTGCGGTATTTGGCGGGATCGGGCCACCTGTTCGTCGTTGCCTTTGACGGTTTCCCGCTCGTGTTTTGGTGAATGGTGAACCGGCATACACCCATTTCACCCACGACCAACCCGGAAGAGCCGGTTTTTCAACCGCCCCACGGCAGCGCGCGACGAACCGCAGGCCTGGCAGGGCAAACGCATTTTCCGCCAAGTGGGGCGGTGAACTACCATACCTGAACCACCCGAAAACCGACGGTGGCGTGCCGGTCCGATGGCGAGCGCCCATTGCGAAACGCCGATCGGCAGGCAGCAGCGGCGTCGATCCAACTGCCGCCCCGACACACGCGTGCGGAGCCGGAAGCCGGACCCTTGGGGTCGCTGCCGGGCGACCGCTGGTAGTACGTCGGACCATACCAGTCCTGGCACCACTCCCACACGTTCCCATACATGTCGTAGAGGCCAAACGCGTTGGGTTGGAACTGTCCCACCTTGGCCGTAAATGGGTGGCCGTCATCCCACTCCGCGATGCGGTCGGCAGCGACCTGCGGCCACTGCCGCGCCAGGGACCGATCGGCGACGTTGGCCCACTCGCGCAGCCTTTGCGGTTGGCCGTCGTGGGGCGAAGCCGCGATCGCCCCCAAGCGGCAGACGTACTCCCATTCCGCTTCCGTGGGCAAGCGGCATTGGTCGCCCTCCACGCCGTGCAAATACTCGCAGAACGCCACCGCGTCGTTCCAGCTCACGTTGACGACCGGCTGCCCGGCGTCTTGCGGAAAACCGGGGTTCTCCCAGGTGTATTGCGGACCGCTTTCCAGTTTTCCGCTCGTTGTATTGAGGCCCCAGCCGTTTGGGCCGTGTTGCTCGTCGCCGGGCCGGTATCTCTCCCATTGGACGAAGAAGCGAAACTGCCCCACCGTCACCTCGTACTTCGACATGTAGAACGGCTTGGTGATCTTGACGCGGTGCCGCGGACCTTCATCCGGCACCCGATCGACGTACCATGGGGGCATCGTTCGCGTTTTGGCCTCTTGGGACAAACGCTCGGTTTCCGCCTTGCTGGACCCCATCTCGAACTCGCCCGGTGGGATCAAGACACATAGCATCCCGATCATGTTTGGGTACTCCACGGGCAGGTCAAGGTATCGCGCCCACGCTTGTTGGCTTTGCTTGATCCTTGCGACCGTAAAGGGAGCGACGAGCGGCGGCGGCGCTGGGGAGGACGTGGATTTGGCGGCCGGCGTGCCGGACGAATTCCGGCCGCCGACAAGCATATCCGCGGCCGGTTCCTCGGCGGCCAGACTGGCGCACACGAGTTCCTCGTCGTTCCGCGCAAACACATGTTTGTAGGCGAAAGCCGGATGCGACCAGCAGACGCCGCTGCGACGTCGAAACTGAACTCGCGTGGGCTCGATCAACTTGGCGCGACTGATTTCCTTGTACCCGTGTGGCGACAGCCGGGAAATGCTCAACTCGCCACGATCGTTGAAAATCCACGTCTTGTCGCCGTTGCGGACCAGGTGGGCCATTCCCCAGACGACCTGGGACGTGGCCGTGTGGTCCGCCCAGACTCGCTTTCCCGTCTCGGCTTCCAGACAGCGCAATTGCCCATAATAGTCGATTCCGTAAAGGAAGTCGTCGGCCATCCAAGGAGTCGATATCACGGCGTGCAAGCTGTCGCCGCGCCGTCGAGCGGGGCCGTCGTACTCCCACACCGTTTCGACTTTCAACTTGTCCGGATCCAGCCGCAGCATCCGCGCGCCATCCTGGGTACACGAAACGAACAGCCGATGGGAATCGAACGCGGGCGTGGCGATGGCATCGATCCAACCCTTATGGTGACTCCATGCGTGCCTCCACAAGAGAATTCCCGAATTCGGGTCCAATCCCGAGATGCTGGCTCCCGTCCAGCACACCAGCACGCGGCGACCCGCCTGGTTGATCACGATGGGCGAGGAGTACGACGTCGGATCGTCCAACGCTTTCCATCGCTCCTGTCCGCTCTTCTTGTCGAAGGCGACGATGCAGGCGCCGTCGGCGCCGCCGATTTGCAGAATCACAAGTTCTCCTTCCACCAGCGGCGCGGGGGCGATCCCCCACGTCAACAGGTGGATGTTGTACTCGTTGACCAGGTCTTTCTTCCAGAGCACCTTGCCGGTCGCCGCATCGAAGCAGTGAAAATGGCCCACGGTCCCCAAGGAATAAGCACGACCATCGTCAATCGTGATGGACGCCCGGGGCCCGGCGGGAAAACCGGTGCCGCCATAGTCGCACGGATAGGCGTAGCTCCAGACCGTCTTGCCGGTTTTCCAATCCAGGCAGTGAACGCGTTCCATTTCTTCCGGTTCGGTAACCCGGTCGGCCACATAAACGCGGCCATCGGCGACCGTCGGCCCGCAGTACCCGCTGGAAATAGGGGTCCGCCAGCGGATCGCCAGCCGGGGTGTCTGGAACTTTTCGACAATACCGGACTCGTGCCAGACGCCGTCCCGACCGGGACCACGCCATTGAGGCCAGTCGTCCGCCCTCAGCGTGCCACACAACAACGACCAACCCAGCACGACCTGCATTGCCACAAGTGTTCGCGTTAAACCGCATTTTCTATCCATCCGGGCTTCCCTCACCTGTTGTAGTTCTCGGCTGCTGCAATTCCCGCGTTGGTCGTAGCCCCCTTTCATCCCGATACTCTTTCGGCCGGCATCTCGCCGCCGCTACTTTGCGTTGGACTTCTTCAGTATCCCCTCCCAGTAGTCCCGCGCCCGCCGGTGGACCTCGATCAGTTCGCGCTGCCGGGCCGGGTCGGCCAGCTTGATCTGCCGCGCACGCTGGTAAACCCAATCCAGGAAGAATTGGGCGCTGGCGCGGCTGATCCGCGGCTGGTAGCCGATCTCCACGTAGTAGGGCCCGGTCATCCCGAACCGGTAGGTGGTGCTCACGTCGGAGACCACCCGCAGCAGAAACCAGCCGCTTTGCTGGAAACGAACCGGCGGCAAGACACCTTGCCGCTTCTGGTACTCTCGCAACGGAATCGAGTATTCCACGCGGCCGTTCTTGATCACCTCCAGGTATTGAAACGGTTCCCGCATGGAGAGCGACATGGCCGGGCTCAACTCCATCGTCTCGCCCTCCGCCGCCTGGAACACGTGCCCCGGCGGGTACCCCTGAACCGACGGCCGCAGCAGCGGCCCGTTGGTCACCACCACCCGCCCCGCCCGAAAACCCTCCCACCATCGCTCGTAGCTGAGCGGCCCCTCGACCTGCACGTAAACCCGGTTGTATCCCACCGGGTTGGGCGCCGCGCCCGAGCCGCTGCCCGCGCTGGGCGGAATCCGCAGCCCGCAGTTGAGCAAGTGAAAATAGATTTGCTGCGACCACCGCGGATTGCCCGACACGCCGGGAAAGAGTTTCCTCTCGCGCGGCTTTCCCCCCGACTCGTTGTCGATCACCCGGGATCGGCAAAGCTGCTGGTGGACCACGCGGACCGAATCGACCTGGCCGCACGCCACCAGCATGGGCAGGTCCCACCAATAGGGCCGCGTCACGTCGATCCATACTTGCGGGTTCTTCCGCGCCGCTTCGATGTAATGCCCCGGCGGAGGATACTCCGACGGAGGCCGCTCGACTTTCAACGCCCGGGGCAGGTTGTAGAACATCAGCGTGGCGCCCGGATAGGAGATTCCCCCCGCCCCGCGGTGATAGAAACGGTCCCCGTCGAACGCCGTCAGTGGACTGCCCGCCGCGGACCCGCCCTCCAACTCCTGTTTCTCGTTCCACCAGGTGACCACCTGGGCCACGTGCAGGTCCTCGGCCCGCATCAGCAATTCCATCTCCCGCACCGGCCGCCGCACGTCGAGGTCGCCCGACCACCATCCGGCCGCCGCCATGTCGGTGCGGTGGGTCAGCTCGATCCGTTTCGAGTCGTCGGCGAACGGCTCCAGCGTGAAATGGCCGCTGAGCAGGGGATATTCCGGACCACGCTCGATCTCGAAAAAATAGGTTCCCAGCGGCAACTCCAGCGTGATTTCACCGGGAAACACGAAATGGTCGAACCAGTACGGCACCCCCCGAACCTTTCTGGGGCGACCGTCCGGGCGGCCCGTCTTGAGGTGCATTCGGCAGGGCACCGGGCGGCCCGATTCGCCGTCGACCACGGTCAAGGCCAGCCGGCCGGTCGCCGCCCGGGCCGGCGAATCGACGGCGACCGCCGCCAACAGGAGGCAAATCGCCTGCACGGCCCAACGCCTCGGCCCCACACCGTGCCGCGCGGAATGCCTGCATACGTTCCAGGTTCCCGCTTGCCACCGCATGGCCAGACCCCGCAAAATCTCATCGACACGGCAGAAAACCCGCACCCGCCATTCCTCCTGACACTCGCATCGCCAATCCAACGATCACTCGCTTGCCGGTTGCCTCGCGCCGGCGAACCAGCGGCCGACCACTCGGGCCCCGGGGTCCAGGACCAGCACGTTGGGGTCTGCCGCCTGGCCCCGAGGCAGCCCGATGGCCGTCATCCGGGCCGGCTTGCCCGCCTCCAGCGAGCCGCTTCCATCGACCAGGCCCAGGGCCCGCACGCCTCCCAGGGTGGCCATCTTGAGGATCGCCGCCGGCGACACGGCCGGATGCCGGTGGCCGGCGGCCCGCATCTCCTCCAACATGCTCAAATCGGGCGACGACGCCCGCGAATCGGTCCCCAGGGCAACCGCGGCCCCGGCTGCCAGCAGCTTTTCCAGCGGGTAGGGGTGGTGCCGAAAGTAGGCCTGGGTCCGCGGACAATAGACCACGCTCATCCGCTCACGGTGGTTGGCCAGAAAACGAATCTCCTCGTCGTCGAGATAGTTGCCGTGCACCACCAGCGTCCGATCCGCCTGGGCCAACTGCCGAAGGTAGTCCAGCGGCCGTCTTCCCCGTTGGTACTGCTGCGGATCCCAGGCATCCAGACGCTCCAGCAGCGTACGCAACGGTCCGCCGCCGTCCCGCAATAGCTCCATCTCTTCTGCCGACTCGGCCAGGTGCATCGCCAGCGGAACCCGATGCTCGGCCGACAGCGCCACCGCCCCCGCCAGCAACTCCGGATGGACGCTGTAGGGTGCGTGTGGGCTCAATCCCAAGTGGAGGTTCCCCCCCGGCGGCAAGCGGCGGAGGTGCGCTTCGGCCGCATCGAGCGCGTCCCGCACGCGATCGGGCGTCGGCCCGATCAGTTCCAGAAAGGCCACCGTGGTCAATTCGGCCTCGGCAAAAAGCCCGGCCGGCCAATTCGCCTGGGCAATCTCGCCCACCGCGCATACGCCTTCACGCATGCACTCCGCCACGCCCTGCCGGATCGGCTGCCCGGGTTCCTCTCCCCCGGCCCCGCGCACGCGGACCACCTCCGCGATCCAGTCCACCAGCCGCATCCCGCCTCGGCCCAGCGGCCGTTCCAGGTTGCTGAATTCCAGGTGGGTGTGGGCGTTGACCAGCCCGGGCAAGAGGGCCACGTTGCCCAGGTCGGTGGCCGTTTCGGCCGGCCTGGCGCGGCGGACCTCGGCGATTCGCCGGCCCTCGATCACCACCACCCCGTCGGCAATCGGCGCCTCCGCGATGGGAACGATCCATCGGGCACGATAAGCCGTTCGGTCGGTGGCAAGGGTCATCTCCCGTCTCCACGGCCGCACGCCGTTGACCCGCCCCGCCAGCAAGAATACGGTCAATTCGCCAACAAGTTATCGTCGCGGAAAGATGGGAGGGCAAGGCTCCTGCTAGGCACGAATATGGCCTTTCCGCAACATAAACGAAGAAGTCGCCGTCGCTTCGCCAACCAGTCTACGCCTCTTGCCGCCGGCAGGTCCAGCCCGGCTCGCGGGCCTGCCGGATCGCCTCCCGCCGCGCTTCTTCGCGAGAGCTGGCATGGGGGAGGCGCCCAAACCAGGCCAGAATCGCCACCGCCGCGGCCCCGCTGACCACCACCGCCGGCCACTGGTAGAGCCAGCCGGTGACGTCGCCCCAGCCGAAAATCGCCCCCAGGATTTCGTGTTCCGCCTTCATTTGCGGTGTGATCCGACCAATCGCCACGGCCAGCGAGTTGTTTGCCAGGTGGAACAACACCCCGGGCCACAGGCTGCCGGTCTGGACGGCCACGAACCCAATCACCAGCCCCACCATGCAAGCCACGATCGACTGCTGCAAGAGCGCGTGGCTAAGCCCAAAAAAGATCGCGCTGAACGCGATCGCTTGCCATTTCCGCCCCATGTGGCGAAAGCCCGAAAGAATGAAACCGCGAAAGGCCAACTCCTCGCAGACCGCCGGCAACAGGGCGATCACGGCGATCGCTTGCCACCAGGGAACCCCCGCGAACATCGACTCCATCGCCTTCATTGCCGAGGCCATCTCGTCGCTCACCGGATACAGGCTGGTGACCGCCACTTGCAACGCACCCACGGCCGGCTGCAACACCACGGCCAAGAGCGGCGCCGCCACCAGCGCCGTCCAGCGGGGCCGGCGCAACAGCAGTGTTTGCCGCGGGCTGGTGGTCAACAGCCAGGTCATCAGCGCCACCGGCATCAACACGACCACCACCTGGGTGACCACCACCAACAGGGCGAACCCGCCGAACCCGTCCACGCTGGGTACCAACAGCCCCACGAAAAAACGGAGCACCAGGATCGCCGTCCCGCAGAAGGCCGCCGCGGCCACGTTGGGCGTGGGCCCCCGGTCGCGGACCAGGTGCCTCAGCCAGAGCCCAAGGTCGAGCCGTTCGCTTTCGCGGAAGAGCACTTTCTCCGAGTTGAACTGGTCCACCGCCCAGCGAATCGAGACCAGGCAGCAGCCGATCGTCACCGCGGCCACCACCGGCAAGAATTGCAGCGCCGTCCAATAATCGCCTTCCAACGCGCTGCGCAAGAGCAAGACCACGCCGGTCACCGGAATCACGCTGTTGCCCAGCGTCAGCTCGACCCCCGGGGCCATCGGCAGCAACACCAGCGGCAGCGTGAGGATAAACAGCGGCATCAGGTAGTATTGCCCCTCCTTGCTGCTCTTGGCAAACGCCGACAACGCCAGGCAGAGCGCGCTGAACATGGCCGCCACGGGAACCAACGCAACGGCCAGCCAAAGGAACGAAACCATCGGGGGTGGACCGATCTCGGGCATCCGCGCGATCACCAGCCACCCCGTCACCGCCAGGCTCGCCAGGTTCAACACCGCCGTGGCCACGCTGAAGGTGATGATCGTCAGCAGCTTGCCCACCACGATCTCGCTCCGCTCGGCGGGGCTGGTCAGCAGTGTCTCTAGCGTCCCCCGCTCCTTCTCGCCCGCACACAGATCGATCGCCGGGTAGAAGGCCCCCGTCAGCGCCCAAATCACCAGCAGCACCGGCAGGGCTTTCGACCACAGGGCGGCCCCTCGAAAGCCCGTCTCTCCGGCCACGTCGTCGGTGGCCAGGTCGAACGGCCGCGCCGCCCCCGCCGGTACCCCCACCGCGGCGAGATTCTCTTCGCCAATGCTCTCGATCCATCGCCGCAGCACGGCAAACAGCCGAGCAAAGGCGATCTGCGATTTCTCGCTGGCGGTCGAGTAGAGGATTTCCGGCTGCACCGTGGGCCTCTGGAACTCCTCCCCGGCGTCGATCGCGCTCCGCATCCGGTCGAGCTGATCGATCAGTTCCGGAGGAATGTAGACCGCCGCGTCGCAGTCCCCCTGCTCGACGGCCCGGCGGGCGGCCTCTCGGGGATCGGCCGGCGCAAGCCCCGCCGCCGCCGGCTCGTCGCGGAGGAATTCCACCTCCAGAAGCGGCACCTGCTCCGCCTCGCCGAAAAGCCCCGCGTCGAACCGCGTCGTCTGCTCCACATCCACCAGCGGCGGAAGATCTTCGCGCCCCACCAGCGGTTTCGCGCCCGCCAACAACACGTGACTGGGCTTTTCCTTCATGAACTGGGCCACCTGGAACAGGCTCATCCCCAGCAAGGGATACAAGATGATCGGCAACACGGCGATCATGAACAGCGTCCGCCGATCCCGCAATTGATCGCGGATCTCGCGGCTGAAAATCTGTTTCACGTTGGCGCCGTTCATGCCTCGCTCTTCCCTTCTCCGGCCGCCGCAACCGCCGCCTCTCGCTCGATCTCCTCCCGCTCGACCTCCTCCCGCTCCGAAATCAAGCGAAAAAAAAGCTCCTCCAGGTCGTTCTGGCCGTACCGATCACGCAACTGGCCCAGCGTTCCCTCCGCCAGAATCCGTCCCCGGTGCATGATCGCCATCCGGTGGCAGAGCTTTTCCGCCTCCCGCATGATGTGCGTGGAAAACACGATGCACTTGCCCTGTTCGCTCAACTCGGCCACCGTCCGCAACAACGACCGCGCCACCAGCACGTCCAGCCCCGCGGTCGCCTCGTCGAAAATCATCACCGGCGGATCGTGCACGATCGCCCGGGCGATGGAAACCTTTTGCTTCATCCCGGTCGACATCTTTCCGCCCAAGAGATCGCGAATCTCGTTCATCTTCAACCGCGCGAAAACGTCCTCCATGCGGTGCGCAAGCGCCGCCTCGTCCAGCCCGTACAGACGCCCGAAGTGCTCGACCATCTCCCAGGCGGTCATGCGGTCGTAGACGGCCGTGTTGGCCGAGACGAAGCCGATCCGGCGGCGGACCTGGGACGACTGCGTGACGACGTCGTAGCCGTCCACCGTGGCGGTTCCCGCGGTCGGTTGCAGCACGGTGCTGAGAATCCGCAGGGTGGTGGTCTTGCCGGCCCCGTTGGGCCCCAACAGTCCGAAGATCTCGCCGCGACCGGCATCGAAATCAATGCCGTCCACGGCCACCAGCTTCCCTCGCCGGAGATCGTCGTAGTGCTTGGTCAATCCGCGAACGTGGATCATCGTCTCTTCTCAAACAGAACTCGCGGCGACCTTCCACCCCGCTCGGTG
>CAYZWG010000033.1:0-11448 GCA_964481605.1 uncultured Planctomycetaceae bacterium | reverse complement strand
GTGCAATAACCTTCCGTATAAGCTTAGTTTACGCTCGATCGACCCACCCGGGCACCCTGCAGCGGGGCGTCGCCCAGGCGATAGAAAACGTCCCGCCGTCGCGGCTCGTAACCGGCGGCCCGAATCGCCTCGCAAAGCTCCTCCCGGCTGGTGCGAAAATGGGTCCCCGCCGCCGCCACCACGTTCTCCTCGATCATCAGGCTGCCCATGTCGTTGGCCCCGAACCGCAGCCCAAGCTGCCCCACCTTCAGACCCTGGGTCACCCAACTCGCCTGGAGGTTGGCGAAGTTGTCCAGGTAAAGGCGGGCCACCGCCAGCGTCTTCAAATACTCCCAGGGGCCAACCTTCCCCAATTTGGCCAGCTTCGTATGATCCGGCTGAAAGGTCCAACAGATAAAGGCGGTAAAACCGCGCGTCTGGTCCTGCAATCGCCGCAGCCGCTCCAGATGCTCGATCCGTTCGCCCAACGACTCGACGTGCCCAAACATCATCGTGGCCGAGCCCCGACCGCCCAACTCGTGCCACGCCCGGCATACGGCCAGCCAGTCGCCCGCGCTGACCTTGTTCGGACTGAGCTTCCGCCGCACCCGGTCCACCAGGATCTCCGCCCCGCCGCCCGGCAGGCTCCCCAGCCCGGCCCGCTTCAGCCGCCCCAGCACCTCGCCGATGGGCAAACCGCTCAACTGGCTGAAATGGTGGATTTCCGTGGGGCTGAAGCCGTGCACGTTGATTTGCGGGTACCGCTGCTTGACGTCGGCCAACAGGTCTTCGTACCAGCCCAGCGGCAGCTCGGGGTGCATCCCCCCTTGCAGCAAGATCTGATCGCCGCCCAAGGCGATCGTCTCGTCGATCTTGCGGTAAAGCTCCTCGCGCTGAATCACGTACGCATCGGCGGCGCCCTCGCTCCGCCAGAAGGCACAAAACCGACAACCGCTGGTGCAGATGTTGGTGTAGTTGACGTTGCGGTCGATGTTGTACGTTCGATAGGGCTGGGGATGCAGCCGGCGGGTGACCGCGTCGGCCGCTTCGCCCAGGGCTCCCAAGTCGTTCGACTCCAACAGCAAAAGCCCTTCGTCGCCGCCGAGCCGCTCGCCCGAGACCGCCTTATCGAGAACACTTCGGACAGTTGCGTACAACTCCCGTTCCCTCCTGCACAAGCTGATGGCGCTCGGCCAGGCGGCCGAAATGCTCCAGTCCCGCCCGTTCCCGCTGCCCCAGTCGAAACACGAGGTGGTCGTGCAGATAGTTGCGGCAGGTGGCTTCGCTCAGACCCAGCCGGGGGGCCTCGCGCCGCGAAATCTCGTCGATCCGCGCCACGCCTTCGTCCCGGGCCCGGCCCAGCATCGCGTCCACCCAGCCCCCGGCTACCCCGTCGCGGGCCACCCACATGGCAAAAACAAACGGCAAACCGGTCCAGCGGGTCCACTCCTCCCCCAGGTCCCAGGTCGCCTCGTAGCTCGCTTTCGTGGGCAACATGGCGCGGTCCCCGATCACCACCAGGGCATCCGCCTGGGCGTCTTCCACGGAGGCTCCGATCGGCAGCGGCTGCAACCGCGGGCGGACCCCGTGACGCTCGACGAGCAGAATGCGGGCCATCGCGGCGCTGGTCCGGGAACCCTCGTCCAGGGCCAGCGTACGGATGCGACCGATCGGCACCCGGCTGTAAAGCCGCACACTACGCACCGCGCCCCGGCAGGCCACGCAGGCATCCGAGGCGATTCGCACGCCCGGGATGCGAAAATACTCGATCGAGGGAATTAGCGCCACATCGAATCGACCGGCGGCCAACCCGTCTGCCAGCCGGCTCGGCAAATCCACTTCCACCCGTATGTTCGGCGCAAGCGCCTCCAGCCGTTCGATCAGCGGTCGCGAGTTGAGATAGCTGACCGCGCCGATGCGGAGTTCTTCTGGCCCAGTGCGGAGGTCGTCGTCCGCCACGGCAGCACTCCCTTGAGGATATGCGGAAATCCCCAATTATAGGATCGCCGCGCCGCAAGGCAAAGTTCCGCATCGTCCGGAAAACGGCGAAACGCGTAGGCCGGACGAGGCTCCGCGGGTGGCCCCGATAGCTCCGCTATCGGGGTGCCGCAGGCACGTGAGGCGAGGATTGCGACGTGTCGGGCTGCCGGGGCACGCGGGTGGCGGGGTCGGGCCACCCGCGCCCAACCAGGTGCCTCTTGCGGCTACGCCGCCCTGATAGGCGAGCTATCCGGGCCACCCGCCGGGTAATCGGCGTGAATGCCGCCGCCACGGCCGCTTGCTCCCCACGCCGGGCAAGCTAGATTTGCAAAGGCGGCCTGCTGTTCGGCCCCGCCAAGGCAAAACCCGCCAGGACATTGCATCTGATGGCAAAATCTCCCCCGCAAAACCTCTTGGCCCGGCTGGCCCGCGGAACGGACCTCGACCAACAGAGCGACCCCTTTGCCGCCGTGGCGGCTTCCCGGCCGGAGCACGAGCCGAATCCGGACGACGAGAAGCTCGATCGGCTCATCAGCCGCATCCGTCACATCGCCACCCCCGAGGACGAGCCGGACACCACCGCCGATCCCACCGCCTCGCTGGGCACGGACGACAATCCCTTCGTGCCGGTCGAACCGGAGTCGTTCCGCCAGGCCGGCCTCACCGACGGCGAGGTCGAGGCCCTGGTGCTGAAGTACCTGCTCGTCCGAGGCAACCTCACCGGACGCGACGTGGCCGAGCAGATCAAGCTCCCCTTTGTCCTCGTCGACGAGCTCCTGCGACAACTCAAAGCGGACCAGTTGGTCGTTCACCGCGGCGCCGCCGCGATGAACGACTACGAGTACCAATTGAGCGATCTGGGGCGGGAGCGGGCACGACGGTTCATCGAAAGCTGCTCCTACTTCGGGTCCGCCCCGGTGGCCTTGGAGGACTACGTGCGGAGTGTCACGGCCCAGTCGCTGACCGCCCAGAACCCCTCGCCAGAGGCGCTCGAGCGGGCCTTCCAGGGGCTCCTCCTCAACGAAAAGATGTTCGACCGCCTGGGACCGGCCGTCAACTCCGGGCGGGGCCTGTTTCTGTTCGGCTCGCCCGGCAACGGCAAAACCAGTATCGCCGAACGGATCACCGGCGCGTTCGGCCGGACGATTTGGATTCCCCGGGCGATCGGCGTCGACGGGGAGATCATTCGGCTTTTCGATCCGATCAACCACACCGAGGCGCCGGTCGAAACCAACCAAGGGTTGATCGACCGTCGCCGCGTCGACAAGCGCTGGGTTCGCATTCGCCGCCCCACGATCCTCGCCGGCGGCGAGCTGACGATGTCGGCCCTGGAGGTCACCATCAACCGTTCCACCGGTATTTGCGAGGCCCCCCTGCAACTGAAGAGCAATTGCGGCACCCTGGTGATCGACGACTTCGGCCGCCAGCGAATGCCCGTGGCCGAGTTGCTCAACCGCTGGATCGTTCCCCTGGAAACACGCTTCGACTTCCTCAGCCTTCCCAACGGCAAGAAAATCAGCGTTCCCTTCGATCAACTCGTGATCTTCTCCACCAACCTGGAACCCCGCGACCTGGTGGACGAGGCGTTCCTGCGGCGAATTCCCTACAAGATCGAGGCGGTCGACCCCACGGAAAACGAATTCCGCGAACTCTTCCGGGTCCTCTCGGCCGAGATGGGAATCGAGTATCGACCGGAGCCGATCGACCATCTTGTCAACACGCACTACCGGGCCGCCAATCGGCCCTTCCGCTTTTGCCACCCCCGCGACCTGCTCCTGCAAATCCGCAACTACTGCATCTATCACAAGACGCCCATGGTGCTCTCCAACGAGTACGTCGACAAGGCCTGCGAAAACTACTTCGCCGTGATGTAGCCGCGCCGCGGGTGGCCCTGAGAGCTTGCCTATGGCCCGGCGCAAAAAATATGCCACACTAGCCCGAAGCGCCAGCGAGGGAAGAAAACGCACGAATGGCGTCCCTCGCTGGCGCTTCGGGCTAGTGTGGCCAAATCGCGAAACGTTGCAGTTTTTTTGGACGGGCCATGTTA
The DNA here is from genome assembly GCA_964481605.1 of uncultured Planctomycetaceae bacterium. GTDB lineage: Bacteria > Planctomycetota > Planctomycetia > Pirellulales > Thermoguttaceae > CAYZWG01. The sequence goes on along the minus strand of CAYZWG010000033.1, from coordinate 7,442 downwards.
GGGCGGCGTGGCCGCAAAAGGCACCTGTTCGGCGCGGGTCGCCCGACCCCGCCGTCCCGCGTGAGCGCGGCAGTCCGGCACGCCGCAACAGAAACTCACCGTCAACCATCCCCGTTTCCAGCGGCATGAACGGAGCGGCGGCCGACGGTTTCCAATATTCCGATCAGCACCAGCACGCAGCCGATCAGCAGGAGGATCACGCACGCCCCGAATCCGTTGACCTGGTGCAACAGCAGGGCCCCCAACCCGCAGGTGGCCGTGGTCAGATAGATCGTGGCCACGGCCATCGGCTTGGTCATTCCCAACTCGACCAGGCGGTGGGAGAAATGGCTTTTGTCGCCCTCGAAGGGGCTGCGTCCGGCCCGCAGCCGGATCAGCACCACCGTGGTCGTATCATAAATCGGCACGGCCAGCACGCAGAGCGGGGCGAGGATCGCGTGCGGCGGCACGGACCGGCCGGCAAAGGTGGCGGTCAACGTGGCCATCGCCAGCAGGTATCCGATCAGGTAGCTGCCGGCGTCGCCCATGAACAGCCGGGCCGGCGGCCGGTTGTGCCAGAGGAAGCCCGACAGCGCTCCCACCAGCACGAACAGGAATCCGGCCACGAACAATTGGGGCTGGTTGGTGATGGGGTCGGGCGAAATCAGCATCACCACGGCGAGCATGGTGGCCGCGATGGCCGCCACGCCGGCGGACAGCCCGTCCATGTTGTCGAGCATGTTGAACGAGTTGACCAGCCCCACGATCCAGAACACGCTGAGCAAACCCGTCAGCACGGGCGCCTCGATAAACAGGTGCAGCCGCCAGCCGCAGGCGACCAGCGCCGCGGCGACCAGCGTCTCGACCGAGATGCGGACTTTCCAGCCCAAGCCCCAGCGGTCGTCGACCAGCCCCAACCCACTCAGCACGGTGCCCCCGGCCAACAGCGTCCACAGCCTGCCCGACTGGTGCCACAACCCCGGCAGGTACGGGGTAACCGCCTCCGGCATCGGCAGACCGAGCAGCCAGGACGACCCGCCGCCGGGGGAAAGGGCGGCTGCCAGACAAAGCTGCCCCAGCGCGAAGGGGGCCACGATGCCCAGCCAGATGGCCATCCCGCCGCCGGAGGGGACCGGCTCGGTGTGGACCTTGCGGCGGCCGGGCCGGTCGACCAGCCCCAGCACCGGGGCGAACCGTCGCACCACGAACCCGGTGGCCCAGGCAACCAGCAGGCTGGGAATCAGCGTCCCGGCGATCAGCCAGAAGAAGATCACGTCAACCGTCCTTCGCGGGCGTACCGGCGGAGCGCGTCGCGGCAGGTGGAAAAGAATTGATGGTAGTCACCTCGGCGATAGTCGGGAAAGGTCCACTCGTGGTGCTCCCAGCGGCCACGGCGAAAGTTGAGCGTCACCTCGGCGTAGATTCCCCCGCCCAGGTAAATCCGATGCGTGAAGTCCTTGGTCGACGCCAGCACCAGCTTGCCCAGGCCGAGGTAGCCCGGATCAATGTTCAGCGGGCGAGGTTCCGAATGGGAGCCGGCGGTGGCGTACTCTTGTTCCCAGGCGTTGGTGGCCAGCTTGATCTGGACCAGTCCGGCCGGGTCAAACGGCGGCGGAAAGGCGAAGAACTGTTTCTTCAACGGGCGGCCCATCGTGGCGGCGTAATAGTCGGTTTCGTGGAAGTCGAAGGGCTCGCTTTCCAGCAAGGGGGCTCCCCAGTGCCGTGCGGCCCGATCACGGGCCCAGGCCAGGGCGTCTTCATGCCGGCTGAAGACGGCCACCAGCAGCATCGACGGGGCCGGCGGACTGGGATCGCCCATGGGACTCGGATCGAAAGGCGCGACGCATCGGGACGGCGGAGAAGACCACCAGGGTGCCCTAGGGGGTATTCCTCCCCTTGACCCGCGTGGCTCGATCCCTCCATTCTAGCATCAACCGGGGGAGTGCGCCACCCGGCTTCCGCGGTACACACCACGACTACTCGTAGCGGAGCGCTTCGATGGGGTCCATGCGGCTGGCCCGCCGGGCCGGATAGTAGCCGAAAAACACGCCCACCGCGGCCGAAAAAAGGATCGCGACCACGGCCGCCTTGAACGACACCACGATCGGCCACTTCGTGCCCGAGGTGAACGAATTGATCAGCACGGTGATTCCGGCCGAGGCCCCCCAACCCAGGAAGAAGCCGACCAGTCCGCCAATCGCCGAGAGCAGCACGGCCTCCACCAGGAACTGGCGGAGGATGTCGTTTCCCCGCGCACCCACGGCCAGGCGGATGCCGATTTCGCGGGTCCGCTCGGTGACCGAGACGAGCATGATGTTCATGATCCCCACGCCGCCGACCAACAGCGAAATGCCGGCGATGGAGGCCAGAAGCGCCGTCATCGTTCCGGTGATGATTCCCAGCACGGCGGCGATCTCGGTGGTGTCCTGGACATCGAAATCGGCCGGTTCGCCGGGCCGGATGTTGTGGCGTTCGTAGAGCAGTTGGGAGATTTCCTCCTGCGCGGCGGACATCGACTTGATGCTGCGAGCCGAGACCAGGATCACGTCGACATTGGCGAAATTGGAGCCTTGCAACCGCTTGCGGACGGTCGTGTAGGGCATCATCACGATGTTGTCCTGGTCGTCGCCGACGAGGTTGGCGCCCTTGGCCTCCAGCACGCCGATCACCTCGAAGGGGATGTTTCGGATGCGGATCGTTCTTCCCAGGGGATTGGTCGTCTGAAAGAGCTTGGCCACGATGGTTCGACCGATCACGCAGACCTTGGCCGCCGAGACCACGTCCCGTTCGGTGAAGAAACCGCCGTGCCGGAGTCCCCAGTTGCGAACCGTGAGATAATCCGGCCCCACGCCCACCAGTTCGTTGGGGCTCCAGTTCTCGTTGCCGTAGATGATCTGGCCCATGGCCCCCACGATGGGCGAAGCCGCCAGCACGGCGGGGCACTGCGTGGCAATGTGGTCGCTATCGCCGGCGGTGAGCGTGGGCCGGCTGCCGCGGCCGTGATGGATGCCGCGGCTTTTGGCGCTGGCCGGAAAGACCACGATCACGTTGGTGCCCAGGGCCTGAAACTCGCCCTGCACCAGTTGGCTGGCGCTCTGGCCGATGGAGACCATGGTGGTCACCGCGGCGATTCCGATCACCACGCCCAGCACGGTCAGCCCGGCCCGCATTTTGTTCTTCCGCAACGCTCGCAGGGCGATGCGGATGGTCAGCAGTGACATGGCGGCGAATCCATGAGGGTTGCTTGGTGGTGGTTGAAGGGCCGCCGCTGGCGGCCTTGCCCGGGGGCTCACTTGGCGCGTTTTCCCACGCCGGTCACCAGCTTTTGGCCCTGTTTCAAAGCGCCCGAAACCAGTTCCGTGAATCGGCTGTCGCTCAAGCCGGTGACCACCTCGACCGCCTTCAAGAGATCGTTTTCGGTGATCCACACGTGCCGTCGATCCCGCTTTCGATTGGCCTTGGCCTCCTCTTCCGCCGACCGTTCCAGGTCGCCGGATTCCGTTTCCTCGTCGGCTCCATCCAGCAGCTTGCGGTCTTCCTTGCGCACATACTCCAGCTTGGGGTAGAAGCGGAGCGCGGCGTTGGGAATCTTCAGCAGGTCCTCGCCCCGGTCCACCTCGAAGGAAAGACTGGCCGTCATGCCGGGCAGCAGCTTCAAGTCCGGGTTGGGCGCTTCGACCACCACCGGGTAGGTCACCACGTTCTGCATCGTGGTGGGGTTCAACCGCACCTGCACGATGTGCCCCTCGAACAGATCGTCGGGGTAGGCGTCCACGGTGAACTTGACCACATGGTTCTCGTCTTGCGCCTGGCGGATCAGCCCGATATCGGCCTCGTCGACCGAAGCGTATACGTAGACCTTTTCTCGCATCTTGGGCGCCACCACGAACAATACCGGCGTCTGGAACTGCGCCGCCAGCGTCTGCCCGGGGTCGATCTTTCGGTCGATCACGATCCCATCCACGGGCGAGCGGATTTTCGTGTAGCCCAGGTTGGCCTGGGAATTGACCAGGTTGGCCTGGGCCTGGTCGATGGCGGCCCGGGCCACCTCCAGTTGCGCCTCCAGCGACAAGCGGCTGTACTTCACGTCGTCCAATTCCGCTTCGGAGATGAAGTCCGGGTTGGTCTCTTGCAGGGCCTTGGCCCGGTCTTCCGCGTGGCGGGCTTGTTCCAACAAGGCCTCGACGCGGGTGACCTCGGCCTTGCGGGTTGCCAGCAAGGCCTTGTCGCGGGCCACGGCGGCGTCGAAAAGCCGCGTGTCGATCTCGGCCAGCACTTCGTCCTTGTGGACCTCGTCGTTGAAGTCGACGTAGAGGTCCGTGATCGGCCCCGAGACAAACGAACCCACCTCCACCCGCAGCACCGGCTGAACCTCACCGGTGGCGTTGACCACACTGATAATCTCACCCCGCTTGACCTCGGCGGAGCGAAATTCCGGCTTGTGGCGGGCCTTCCAATAGGCCATCGCATAAGGGAAGCCGAAGTAGCCGCCGGCACCCAGCACGACGAGAACCAAGATAACTTTCAGCAGGCTCTTCATAGCGTTCGGAATTTCCCCGCACCGAGGCGCGAGGCAAGAGAAAGAGGTGGGACGGGGAGGCGGGGAAAACGCACAGCCACTCCGTCCATTATACCGACCCCACGATGGAGCTCCAAGAATCGTACCTGCGGCGTGCCGCTGCCCCCATTGGCCGGCTTTTCGGCCGGCGCGAAGACCGACAAACGGCTGTTTGCCCGGCCGTGGCACCGCGCGCAGCGGTGGACCGATCCGCCACCGGGCCTCTACGAGGGGATTCGCTCGCGGAGGCCGATTCTTGCCACGGTGGCCGAATTTCTTGGCTCCGGGCGGAAAGTCTGTAGGCCGGATCGCGATCCGGCCTACAAGGCGACTCGGTCCCAAGCTCCTGCTCGCGGCGACTCGGTCCCAAGCTCCAGCTTGGGACCGCACTTCGGTGTCGGCTCGGCGGGGTTCCCAAGCCGGAGCTTGGGAACCAGGTTGGGAAGCTGGAGCTTGGGAACCAGGTTGGGGAAGCTGGAGCTTGGCAGCCAGGTTGGCGGCCGCGGGGGGAAATCGCCTCCGCAAACCCCCGGTGGTGGCCTTGTGGACAGGTCGAGCCAGCCGTGCTATACAGAGACCAAGTAGCACACGGGGTTACCTGGAAGATGCCATTAACCCCTTGTCGTATAGGCACTTCCGTTTCGAGAGAGGATGAGGCCATGCCGGAGTTGAGCCGGTTCCTAGGCATCATCATCAGGATGTACGTGGAGACGGGTGATCCACACCACCTGCCGCACTTTCACGCTTACTATCAAGACGAAGTCGCGGTCATCGGTCTTGACCCGATCGAAATCATGGCCGGCAGTCTACCGCGACGGCAACGTCGTTTTGTGGAGGCGTGGGCTGAATTGCATCAAGAGGAACTTATCGTCGATTGGCAGCGATTGCAGGAGGGGCAACCACCACTGCCGATCGCGCCGCTGGAGTGAACCATCATGAACCACCTCATCTGTCGTGTGCGTGATTTCGATATCGTGGGAGATTACACGCTCCGCGTGGCCTTCGATGACGGTACCGAACAGGTGATCGACTTCCAGCCGGTTCTCGCCGGCGAGTTGTTCGGTCCCTTGCGCGGTTTGACGCTGTTCAACCAGGTTCGGATCGATCCGGAGGTTCACACCCTGGTTTGGCCCAACGGGGCGGATTTCGACCCCGCAACACTGCACGATTGGCCCCAACACGTCCGCGCCCTGGCCGCCCGCGCGCGGAAATGGGAACTCGATCCGGCCTGAACCAGGTTGGCGACCGCGGGGCGATCCGGCCCACCAGGCTTCAATCCGACCGTGTCGCACAGACCGCCGAGGACGCCCAAATCCTGGCACCCAGTCCAGCCAGCTTGACGTCCAACTGCTCGTAGCCCCGGTCGAGATGGCCGATTCCGTGCACCACCGTCCGGCCCCCGGCGGCCAGCCCGGCCAGCACCAGCGCGGCGCTTGCCCGCAGGTCGCTGGCCACCACGTCGGCCCCGCTCAGCCGGGCGGGACCGCAAATCGCGGCCGAGCCGCCGGCCACGCGAATCCGGGCGCCCAGCCGGTTGAGTTCGGCGGCGTGTTGAAAACGCTGGGGAAAGACCCGGTCGCTCACCCTGCTCCGCCCGGCGGCCAGGCTCATCAGCGCGGTCCATTGGGCCTGCAAGTCGGTGGGCAGGCCGGGATAGGGCGTGGCGGTCACGTCGACCGGCTTGAGCGCGCCGGCGGCCGAGATGGAAACGCGGTCGTCCCGGGTGGCCAGATGCGCGCCGGCGGCGTCGAGTTTGGCGAGCACGGCTTCCAGGTGCTCGGCGTTGGCGCCGGTGACCGTGGCCGAGCCCCGCGTGATCGCCGCGGCCAACAGCAACGTGGCCGCCTCGATGCGGTCGGAAATCACCCGCTCGGAGGTACCGCCGAGCTGGGCCACGCCCCGCACGTGCAGGGTCGAGGTGTCCAGCCCTTCGATTTTCGCGCCCATCCGGTTGAGCAATCGGCCCAGGCCGGCGATTTCCGGCTCCAGCGGGGCCGAGGTGATCGTGGTGGTTCCCTCGGCCAGGACGGCCGCGCACATCACGTTGGCCGTGCCGGTCACCGTGGGGCCGGCCGGACCGGCCATGTCGATCGTTGTCCCGCGGAGCCGCCCGGCGCGGGCCAGGACGTAGCCGTGGCGAATGCTCAACTCCGCCCCCAGGGCGGCCAATCCCTTCAGGTGCAGATCGACCGGCCGAGGGCCGATATTGCATCCCCCCGGCAGCGACACCACGGCCCGCCGCCGCCGCGCCAGCAGCGGCCCCAGCACGCAAAAACCGGCCCGCATCCGCCGCACGTGGCGGTAGCTTGCCCGAACCGGCACCGTGTCCACCGTCTCCAGCCGCAGGGCCCCTTCCGGCTCACGGTGAACCGAAAGGCCCAATTCGCCCAGGATCGTGGCCAGGGTGGTCACGTCGGCCACCCGGGGCACGTGCAGCAGCCGCACCGGCTCGTCCGCCAGGATCGCGGCGGCCATCATCGGCAGCGCGGCGTTTTTCGCTCCGCCCACCCGCGCTATGCCTTCCAGAGGACGGCCACCGAGAATGACGAACCGATCCGCCCGCGCCCCGCGGCCGGTGACCGGCGGCCGTGCTTCGCCGCCCGGCGGTTCCGTCCCAACCAGATTCCCGCGGATCAACCTTGGCTCCCTGCACAATGGGGTCGAGTTCCGTAGGCCGGATCGTGATCCGGCCCACGTTCTTATCCCCCGGGTGTCTTTCCAGGCCCGTCCCATTGTAGCGAAAACCCGGCCAAAGGCTTAGCCCCGTAGGACCGGCCGTGCGGAGCGGGTGCGGGAACGGACTTCTGGAGGCTGTTTGAGGTGGCGGTTTCAAGTGGGAGATTCTGAGATCTGTAGGCCGGGTCGCGCTGCCGGCATCGTGGAACCAGCTCTTCGTGCTCTTCGC
>CAYZWG010000032.1:21760-23002 GCA_964481605.1 uncultured Planctomycetaceae bacterium | reverse complement strand
CCCATTTCCCCCATCGTTAGCTGCCGCCCTGCAAAAAAAGTCCGTTCCTGCACCCAGGGCAGCTTCCGCCCGACTCCAGCCAGGGGTGCAGCCGGGAGGCCGGGTCGCGAGGGGGGCGAAAAGGCGCCTGCCTACCAGGCGAATTTCTGCCCGCTCAGACGCTCGTAGGCCTCGACGTATTTTTCCCGCGTTTTCACCACCACGTCGTCCGGTAGACGGGGCGGCGGGCTGTTCTTGTCCCAGCCGGTCGAGGAGAGCCAGTCGCGAACGAATTGCTTGTCGAACGAGGGCTGGCTTCGGCCCGGGGCGTAGCGGTCCGCCGGCCAGAACCGCGAGCTGTCGGGCGTGAGCACCTCGTCGATGAGGATCAACTCGCCGTCCACGCGGCCGAACTCGAATTTCGTGTCGGCAATGAGGATGCCGCGCTGCCGGGCGTAGGCTTCGCCGCGTCGGAAAACCTCGATGCTGCAAGCGCGCAACTGTTCGGCCGTCCGGCCGCCCACGATCTCCACCATCCGGTCGAAGGAGATGTTTTCGTCGTGGCCCTGTTCGGCCTTGGTGGCCGGGGTGAAGATCGGCTCGTCGAGCGGGGCGCTTTCGACCAACCCCGGGGGAAGCCGGATGCCGCAGATCGTGCCGCCGCGAGCATACTCCTTCCAGCCGGAGCCGGCCAGGTAGCCCCGCACCACACATTCGATGGGCACCACCTCCGTCTTGCGAACCAGGCTGGTTCGGCCGGCCAGCGTCTGGCGGTCGGCGTCCTCGGGCAAGTCCATCTGCTCCACGTCCGTGGTGAGCAGGTGGTGCGGCTGGTCGAGGCGGTCGAACCAGAACTTGGCCGTTTGGGTCAACACGCGGCCCTTGTCGGGAATGCCCGACGGCAACACCCAATCGAAGGCACTGATGCGATCGGTGCTCACCAGCAGCAAGCGGTCGCCCAGGTCGTAGACGTCGCGGACCTTTCCCCTGCGGACCGGCAAACCGGAAAGCGAAGTCTCCAAGACAACGTGCTGGGTCATCCGTCTCGTTTCCTCTCCAATAGCAGGACGGCGTGGGAAAGCCCACCCCCGGCGGTCCACGGGTGGCCCCGATAGCTCCGCTATCGGGGTGCCACAGGCACAGGAGGCAAGGATTGCGGCGCGCCGGACTGCCGCCCACGCGGCGGGGTCGGCGGCACCGCGCCGAACCGATGCCTCTTGCGGCTACGCCGCCTGAGATAGGCGAGCTATCAGGGCCACCCGC
>CAYZWG010000032.1:4864-21660 GCA_964481605.1 uncultured Planctomycetaceae bacterium | reverse complement strand
CGGGTTGGCCTGGGGCTTCCGATCTCGGCAATATAACAAGGTTCCCTGATGGTTGCCTAGCTGGGCGGCCGTTGAATTGGGGCCTGGAGGCGTGGTCCGGCGGCGTTCGGCGCGGCTTGCTTGCTGCGCCCTGTCGGCTGCGGTAAACTCTACCATGCAGGTGGCCAGCCGGCCGGGACCCGGCTGGGGAGGGAGCCATACCCCGAAAAACGGGGTGCCGGCGGGTGCCCGATTCTCCTCTTCCCCGCAAGACGTCCGGCCGGCCTGCGCCGGTCGGCGCGAGGTGGCAAGAGGGGGCTGCCCGGGCGAGCCGGAATCGAACCAACCGAGACGGCCGATGGCCATGAGTTGTGCGCCGGGCGAGCGACGCGATCGCGGCGATTGGCCCGGAAACCGGCCGACGAATCGGGCCAGAGGAGGAAAGTCTTGTTGCGTTTGCCGACGGCGCACCGCGGGCAAAGTTGACCATTCCGTGAGGATACGTACCTGATGGGTTCGATGCGATTTGTTTCTCCGTCCGAACTGCTTTCGGACGAAGTCGTCGAACGGGCTTACCTGTCGGGTTACGACCGCATCCCGTGGCGGATCGACGTGCGCCGGGCCAACGGCGAGCTGATCATCGAGCGGGAGAATTCCGAGTCGGGCAATCTCTTCGTGCCGTGGACGGTCGAGGGGCACGGCCAAGTGACCCTCTCCACCTCCAGCCTGATGCAGCGTGATCAGCCCTATCACCTGCCCCTCGAACTCGCCCGGGGAAAACTCGGCCAGCTCCGCAACCAATTGGCCGACTGGGAGATGGTCGGCATGGAAGTGCCGCGGGAGGTCCACGAGAAGATCGCCCAGGCGATGCGGTGTTTTGGTCATGCTTCCTGCGGCCCGCGGGAAGGCGGCGAGACGATGAGCCTGATCGGGCACGTTCTCCGCTTCACGCTGGACGCCGCCGATCTCTTGGCCGACAGCTACGCCCAGCAATCGCTGGCCGCCCGCCGGCAGGAGAGCCAGGTTCTGTCCACGCTGCTCGGCGCCGACCTGGGGATTTCCCTCTTGGACGAGAGCACCTCGGTCGAGTTTCTGCGGTCCTTCAACGCGGCCAACGTGCCGCTGGCCTGGCGGGAAATCGAGGCCAGCCAGGGAAACTATTACTGGGATATCGCCGACCAGCAACTGGGGTGGTGCCGCAACCACGGGCTGAGGGTTTCGGCCGGACCGCTGCTGCGGTTGGATCGATGGCGCCTGCCCGAGTGGATGGCGGCTTACGAAGGGAATTTCGAGGCCATCCAGGGCGTCGTCTCGGAGTATGTGCGGGTGGTCGTCCAACGCTACCGGGGCCAGGTCGACGTTTGGCAGTGCGCCGCGCGGATGAACACCGTCCACTCGCTGGGACTGAGTGAGCAGGATCGCATCCGGCTGGCCGCCCGGGCGGTGGAACTGGTCCATGCCCTGGACCCCGATGCCGGGGCGGTCGTCTCCTTCGATCAGCCCTGGGGGGAGTATCTCAGCCGGCGCGACGTGAACTATTCGCCGCTGCATTTCGCCGACGCCCTGGTGCGTGCCAGGCTGGGGCTCTCCGGGCTGATGCTGGAGGTCAACATGGGCTACCACCCGGGCGGCACGATGCCCCGCGATCCGCTCGATTTCAGCCGGCATCTGGACTATTGGAGCCTGTTGGGCGTGCCGCTCTACGTGGCCTTGACGGTGCCCAGCTCGTGCGAAGAAGATTCCCTTGCGGTTCGCAAGATGGACACCAGCGGCGGTCCATGGGACCCGGCCTTGCAGCAACAATGGGTGACCCGATATGTCCCCCTGATGCTGGCCAAGCGATACGTGCAAGGAGTGCTCTGGAACCAGCTTCGCGACTGCGAGCCCCACGATTTCGCGCACGGCGGGCTGTTCGATCTGCGACGCCGACCCAAACCGGCGCTGGCCCGGTTGGCCGAATTGCGTCACGCCCATCTGCGTTGAGGACCGGGGGCGATTCCGCACGCGCCCCGGGCCGCCGTGTCACTCGGGGGGCCCTGTCTTTTCGTCGGCCGCTTTCTTCTTCGCCGGGCGTGGTTTGCGCGCCCTTCTCCTGGGACGCCGAAAGTCGTCGATGATCTCCTCCTTGAACCAGCGGGCGAAATCGACGATCACGCGGATCACGAACCACACGCAGGAAAGCACAATCAGGACCACGAACACGGCGATCCACGAAGTCCGAAAAGCCAATAGGATGGCCGACATCTCTGGGGCAACTTTCTGGCGGGGTTAGGCGGTGGGGTGATTTCTTTTGGGGGGTTACTACTACTGCGCAGGATTGTTCGTCGCGATTCTAATATTACTGTGCAGGGTTGTTCGTTGCGATTCTCCGTAAGTCCTTACGAAACCTACTCGTTCCCAAGCTCCAGCTTGGCATGCGCGACTGTCGCCAAGCTCTGCTTGGCCTGTTGGCAGCGTCATTGGAAGCGGAGCTGCGATAAAATGCGTTCCCAAGCCGGAGCTTGGGAACGAGAACGAGCCGGTTACTACGGCCGACCCTGCGCAGTAATACTAATCGTTCGGCGCGGGTACCCTCCGGCGTTCGGCGCGGGTCTCCCGACCCCGCCTTGCTGCGAGAATCTCCCCTATTTTCACCACGGATGGCACGGATATCTCGGATCAACCCATCAAGAAAGTGGTTCGCCGTGCCGTGGTGTCCTATCCGTGTGATCCGTGGTTTCAGAAGAGATATGCCATCCGCAAGGGTAAACCGTCTGGCTTGACGGCCCCTTTCAGGGGCCTTCCTCATACCTCCGCTCTGCCGGTGGTTTTGAATTCGACCGATGGTTTCCCACATCAACCGTTTACGCAAGTTTAGGGAGACCTTCGGTCCTCTCTCGGCGGGGTCAGGAGACCCGCGCCGAACGAGGAGACCCGCGCCGAACCGCCAAGCCGACCGCCGCGCCGCGCCCCTAGCCGGTTCGCCCGAAGATCGTCACGCACATGTCGTCGGTTTGGGCCTGGGCCCCGGCGAACCGTCGCACGTCGTCAATCACACGGCGTCCCAGCGACTCCACACCCCCCGCCGAGGGTTCGCTCATCTTGGCCAGGAGCCGATCCGTGCCGTAGAATTCATCGCGTACGTTCTGGGCGTCGGGGATGCCGTCGGTGTAGGCGGTGAGCGAGTCGCCGATGGCCATGTTGATCGTGTAAGGCTCGTAATCCATCCCCTCGGCCACCCCGATCGGCAATCCGCTCAACTCCTGGGCAACCGGCTCCACGGTTGCGTTCGCGTGGCGCAGAAGGGGCGCCATGTGGCCCGCGTTGACGATGCAGACCTCGTGGGACCGTGGGTGCAAAACCATCAACGCCAGCGTGACGAAGCGGTCCTCCCAGCGGCTTTCGCAGAAAACCGTGTTCAACCGCGCGACCGCCCCTTCCGGGGTCGGCTCGCTGAGCAGGGAGAATCGCATCTCCGCCGATAACTTGGCCATCAACAGCGATGCCGAAACGCCCTTGCCCGAAACGTCGGCCAGCACCACCGCCAGCCGGCCGTCGGGCAAAGGCACGTAATCGAAGTAATCGCCCCCCAGAAACCGGGCCGGATGGTAGTAGTCGAAAAACTCGTAATTCTCCACGTCGGGCGGCGCGTCGGGAAGAAAACCCTGCTGCACCTTGTGGGCCAGGTTGAGGTCGCGCTTCAAACCGACCTCGCGCAGGGCCGCCTCGTGAAGCTGGGCGTTTTCCACCGCCACCGCCGCCTGAATCGCCACGCTGGCCATCAACTCCAGGTCTTCCTCCCCAAACTGGTGCCGCTGGTCGTGGGTGTCGATTTGCAGCACCCCCAGCACGTCGTTCTCCGTGCCGATCAACGGCGCGCACATCATCGAGTGAATCTGGAAATCGACGATGCTCTGGGCCGCGCTGAACTGCTCGTCGGTCGCCGCGTCGGCCGAGAGGATCGCCTCCTTCGACTCGATCACCGAATTGACGATCGTGCGGCTGATCCGAATCCGCTCGGCTTCCCCCTCGCGACGATGCTTCACCGCCGCCGGAATCAACTTGCCCGTGCCCCGCTCCTTGAGCACGATAAAACCGCGGTCGGCCTGAATGAAGATCGAAAACAAACCGTCCAGAAGCTTGGGCAGCACTTCTTCCAGCGAGACCGCCTTGCCCAGGGCTTGCAGAATCTCCAGCAACGCCTTGAGCTTCGTCTCCGCGTTGACCGCCAGTTGAAGCCCCCCCCGGCCGGTGGAGATGTCCAGCTTCGACGTGATCGTCGAGCGAAAGGCGGCATCTTCGATCACCGCCGCCGCGTCGTCCTCGGCCGCCTGCTCCTCGGCCGCCATCGTCACCTCGGGGGAGCCGTGGTGAAAAACGAGCACCAGGTCGCAAATCCGCACCTGGTCGTTCTCGTTCAGTCTCCGCCGGCCCTCCAACTGCTCGTTGTTGAGGAAGGTGCCGTTGCGGCTCTTCATATCCTCAAGGAAAAACTCATTGTCCACGCGGACGATCCGGGCGTGCTCCCGGCTGACCGCGCCGATCTCCAGCACGACGTCGCAGTTGGGATGCCGGCCCATGATGGTCGCGTCACGATCCACCGAATAGATCTGCCCGGGATTTGGCCCCTTGAGCACCCTGAGAATGGCCATTTCGTCGCGAACCCCACAAGGACGGTAAGATAAGAATGAACTCCCCCGCTCGGTCCGGGCCCCGCTCCGGACCCAGGCGGCAAGGCGGAAAAACGCACAGGAGACGGGATAGAGGAGTTCGATTCTAGGGCGGCACCGCCGATGGAGTCAACCACCGCACGGCTCTCCCCTTGACGCCGCGGGTTTCCGCCCATATACATCCTAGGGATGTCGGTCGCATGGCAACGGAGCCGTCGATTTGGAACGGCCCCACTTCGGGGTATATTGATAACCCCCCGAAGGATTGCTATTGCCGACCACGCGATGAGATGCCCCCCAGGGCGTCCCCCCCGTCCGACGCACTCCCTGCGCGAGGCGTCGTTGGGGAATGGTGTAATGGTAGCACGACTGACTCTGGATCAGTTAGTCGGGGTTCAAATCCCTGTTCCCCAGCTTTAGCGCAAACCTCGACGCAACAATGAGTTGCGTCGAGGTTTTTTCTTGGCCGATGCCGGTAGCACGGTCCGCACTACCGGCGGTGCTACCGGCGGAAGGGAATCGCCGGACCGCACCGTCCGACCCAACGGCCGGGGGGCCATCGTTGCTCCTTGACTCTTTCGCATTTTGCGAAGATACTTGAGTTGGACGGCCGATACTCTGGGGGGTGGCACGGATGCACGTCATCTCGAAAAAGAAGCTACGGGAGTTTTGGCAGCAATGGTCAGAGGCGGAGACTCCGCTTCGGGCGTGGTACCGGGTAGCCAAACATACTGTTTGGGAGACCTTTGCCGACGTGAGGCAGACCTATTCCAACGCGGACCAGATAGGTCGGTGTACGGTGTTCAACATCGGCGGGAACAAGTTCCGCCTCGTGGCCGTTATTCATTTCAACGTGGGGAAAGTGTACGTCCGTCGTGTTCTGACCCACAAGGACTATGACAAGGGCACGTGGAAAGAGGAATGCTGATGGCCACCGTCGACCGCCCCGGAAACCTCAATGATCGCTACCTGGAATTGGTCCGCCAATTCCCGCTCCGTCCCATCCGTTCCGACCAAGAGCTAGACGAGGCGGTTCGCATGGTCGATTTGCTTCTGAGCAAGAGATCGCTCGGGCCGGAGGAGCAAGATTACCTGGACGTTCTGAGCGACCTGATCGAGCGGTACGAGGCGGAAGCCCATCCTATCGCCCCGCTGCCGGATGCGGACATACTCCGGCACCTCATCGAAGCCAAGGGCGTGCCCCAAAGCCAAGTGGCCAAGGCGACGGACATCGCAGACTCGACCATTTCCGAGGTTCTCTCCGGCAAGCGTTCCCTCAACCGCACCCACATCGGCAAGCTGGCCAGGTACTTCAGCGTTTCGCCCCAGGTGTTCGCCTTCTGAAAAATCGAACGGATCGGGGTGCAACCGCAGCCAAACGGGCCACCGGCCTGGCCGACCAGGTTGTGATCTCTGTGGAGTGGCCGACCTTTCCGGTGGTGCAACGCGAACAGGAGACAAGGGCTTTTCACTTGTCTTCAGCGCCCGGCCGGTGTTACTCTTGGGCCGCGGTCGCCCGGGCGGTCACTCTCGGTCCCCGGGTTGGCGAAATCCCTCCGGCAGCAGCGCCCGCACCTGGGCGACGATGCGGTCCTCGATCGCCGGCGCGACCGTTTTCGGGCGGCCGTAGGAAATCCAGGTGCTGATCGAGTTGCGGACCTCGTATCCCCCCTCGCCCAAGAGCCGCTTGGAGACGACGTAGCAGGGTACGTCGTGGGCGTAGGCCGTGATCCACAGCCGGCGGCCGTCCATTTCTCGTTTCATCCGCAAGGCGTAATCGACCACCACCTCGCCGGTGAGAAACACCATCGCCAGATCGTCGCCAAACACCCACGTGGCCACCTCGTAGGGAAACGAATCGGGCGGCGTTTCGCCCCTTTCGAGACGCTTCAGAAGTTGCTTGATGGGGTACGACTTGCCGGCCAGCTTGCGGAGTTCCTCCCGTGGCCGCGGCTTGGCGCAGGCGAATTCCAGCCGCTTCCAGCGGACCGTCAGCCGGGGTTCGATCGGCGTCATCGGACCTTTCAGCAGCCGGGCCACCTCGTCGGCCATCGCCCGCCCGTGCCGCCGGCAAAGCTCGACCGTGCCGTGGGGGCAGGGATCGGCGTCGGCACCGCATCCGATCGAGGTGATGGCGATCGTGCCGGGGTGGTCGGCCTCGATGTCCTCCTGGGCGGAGGCGGCCCAGTCGCCGTGAATCTGCTTGAAATTGCCGCGAAGCGTGGTGCAATGGCAGGCATAGTTGAACACCACCGCCCGCAGGCTTCCGTCCAGGTTGGCCACTCGCAGCACGGGCAGGCTATGGTCCACGGGGGCCTCGGGCACGGCCCCAAACCCGACCCAGCGGCCGTCCTTGAGAACCCGGCGGTTGGCGGCCACGGCGACCTCACCCTGGCTCCACGCCAACCGAGCCGGCCTGCGCGAAGCCAGCGCCCGGCGGACCACCTCTTCCAGCCGCTCGATCAACTGGCGCATGTAGCGTTCCAGATGCTCCCGCTGTTGGCCGTGGATCGACTCCATGCCCCGCACGTCGGGAGCGGAATGGCAGTGCGTGTGGCACACGATGAACCGGCCCGGCCCGAAGTCGATCGTGGGGCGGAGCCGGTCGAGCAGTTCGCCGCGGGTCTGCGGCCGCAGGGCGCCGATGTCCACCATCAGCAGCACGGCGGGACCCTGGCCCTGGTCGGAGCCGATGGCCAGGGCCTTGGCGAACAGCCGGCCGGCGATACCCTCCGACTCGGTCTGTCGCGAGCCATAGCCGTACATCCGGATCGGAGTGTCGGGCGTGATGTCGATCTTGGCCACTCCCACCGGCACGCTATCGGCGGCCGCGTCTTGCCCGGCTCCCCGGGCGTGGCGGGACACGGCGAGCGCGA
The DNA here is from genome assembly GCA_964481605.1 of uncultured Planctomycetaceae bacterium. Lineage (GTDB taxonomy): Bacteria > Planctomycetota > Planctomycetia > Pirellulales > Thermoguttaceae > CAYZWG01. The sequence goes on along the minus strand of CAYZWG010000032.1, from coordinate 14,156 downwards.
CAACCGCAGCCGCGATCAGCCATGCCAGCAGCAATCGGCTTCTCATGGGTGAAATCATCTTCGAGGCCTCCGGGATGTTGTGCCGACGGTGGCGAGGGCGGGGGGAGATTCGTGCGTAGGCGGCCGGGACAGTTGCCGTAGGGCCGGCGGGGTCAGAAGACCCGCGCCGAACGGCGAACACGGCAACCGGCCGGCACAGCCGACCCGGGACTCGGCGGGGTCAGGAGACCCGCGCCGAACGGCGAACACGGCAACCGGCCGGCACAGCCGACCCGGGACTCGGCGGGGTCAGGAGACCCGCGCCGAACGGCGAACACGGCAACCGGCCGGTACAGCCGGCCCTACCATAGCAAAAAAATGACGCTTCGTGGAACCTGCCCGGGGAAAACAATCTCGCGGCCGGCCTGATTGACCCGGGCCTCGCGATCCAGTAGGCTCTTGCCGGGGCAATGGCCCTTGCCGGCAGGGGACACGTGTTTCGAGGAGAATGAAGATGACCGGCCGCGAACGCATCATGGCCACGCTCGAGCGCCGGCAGGCGGATTGCATCCCCCTGGATATCGGCGGAACCGACTGTTCCAGCGTGCACGTGGTGCCCTATCGGAAGCTGAGGCAGCGGATGGAGCTTTCCGGCGGGCCCATCCGTTGCGGCTGCCTCTTTCAGCTTGTGGCCCAGACCGACGCCGAGGTGATGGACGCCCTGGGCACCGACGTGGAAGTGCTCTGGTTCGGCTCCCGCAAGACCAAGGTCTGGAAAACGTCCTTCGGCGTGGACCTGGTCGTGCCGGAGACGTTCCACGTGGAGGATCGGCCCGACGGCTCCTCGGTGGTCCGCAATTCGCAGGGAACCGTCTATGCCGAGCGGGCCGCCGGGGCCTACTATCACGATCCGGTGGGCAGCCCCTTGGCCGACATCCGCTCGGCCGCCGAGTTGGACCGTTTCGACCCCCTGTTCGAGCGCTGGGACTACTCCTACACCTACGACGAGCCGTTGGAGTCGCTCGCCGAAAGGGCCCGGAAGCAATACCAGGCCACCGACCGGGCCGTGGTCTCGCTGTGGAGAATGCACTACCTGCAAGCCGGAATGCTGATGCGCGGCTACACGCAATTCCTCATGGATATCGTGGCCGAGAAGGACCTCGCCCATGCCTTGCTGGGCAAGCTTCACCAGGTGTACCTCGACCGCGTGGACGCCTTTCTGGCGGCCTTCGGCCCGTGGTTCGACATCGTCTTTCTCACTGACGACCTGGGCACGCAGAAGGGTGGGATGATCTCCACGGACGTCTACCGCGAGATGATCTACCCTTATATCTCGGAGTTGGTCGGCAAGATCAAGGCGGCCGGCAAGAAAGTGGTGATGCACTCCTGCGGGGCGGTCTCCTCTTACGTACCCTACCTGATCGAAATGGGCGTCGACGCGCTCAACCCGGTGCAAGTCAGCGCCGCGGAGATGAATCCCGCCCAGCTTGTCCGCCGCTACGGCAAGGACATTGCCTTCTGGGGTGGCGGCTGCGATACGCAGCACGCGCTGAACGCCTCCCATCCGGACGTCGTGCGGGCCGACGTGCGGCGCCGGCTGGAGGAGTTCGGCCCCCACGCCTCGCTGGTTTTCACCCAGGTCCACAATATCCAGTACGACGTTCCGCCGGAGAACATCCTCGCCATGCGGGACGAGTTCTGGAAGCGCGCCCGCGGCTGAAAAAAGTGTCGCGAATCACTCCTCCTCGCCGCGCTCACCACCACGCCAGCAGGCTTCCCACCCGGTGGAGAAAAATGATCGCCCCGACCGTGGCCGCGCCCCCCGCGGTGCTCAGCACCGCCGCGCTGCCGATGTCCAGCGCCGCGCGAACCCGGGGGTGGGGCTCGTCGGTGATTGCCTTGGCAAGGTGCTCCAGCGCCGTGTTGAGCATTTCGGTGGCCAACACGGCGGTGATCGCCAGTACGAGAAGGCACCACTCGGCCGGGGCGACTTGCAGCAGCAGTGCCGCGACCAACACCGCCGCCGCCACCGGCAGGTGGACGCGAAAGCTGCTCTGGTCGTGCAGACCGTAGGCGATTCCCCGAAAGGCGTCGCGAAATTTCGCCCGCCAGGTACGCGGTTCGTGGTGAAGCGGGTTCATGGCCTCTACCCCCTTGCTGATTATTCCAGGCCCTCGGTGCCGGCCACGGGAATGCGTGCCCCGGTCGCCCGGCCCAGTCGTTTCTTGGGCAGAAAACGGGGCTCGATCGCCAAGTGCACTCCCACGTTGTTGCGGCTGGCATCGACGTTGAAGCCCGCGCTCACCAGCAGCGACTCACCCACGCGGGTGAAGGAGAACTGCTGCCCGATATTGCCGTCGCCGGCGAAGTCGACCGACATCCCGAAGGAGGAAACCCACTTGGGGCTTATTTGGTAGGAGTAGGAGAGCGAGAGAATGCTGCTGGAGACCGGTCCGTCCAGCCAGTGCATTCCCAGGTAAAGGTTTCCCCGCGGCGGCCGGTTGAGAAATCCGCCCACACTCACCAGCCGCGGCGCCGAGTCGAAAAAATCGAACATGCCCGACGACAACAGTGTCAGCCGGTCGCCCACGTGCCACCGCAAGTCGTAGTCGACCAGCCCCACGGCCTGGCCGAAATTGTCGCGGTTTTCCTTGGGAAAGACCGTGGCGTTGGTGTCCAGCGTGAGCCAGTCGAGGATTCGTTCGTTGCCGGGCATTCCCCGCTTGGTCTGCCAGCGGTGTCTCATCCCCAGGCGAATCGCCAGCAGGTCGCCGGCGATTTCCGTGGCGGGCGAGGTCACCCACCCGGCCAGGCCGCTCCGCAGGGCGTAGAACCGCTCGTCGAAGCGGGCCGGAATGGCTCCGCCAAACGCCGTCACCGCGAATCGCCGCCGAAACGCCTCCACGGAATCGTCGTCCAGCGGATCGTAGAGCGGCAGCAGGGTCAGATCGCGGTTCGACTCCGCAAACGAAGCCTCCACGTCGAACACCACCTTGTGGGCTAGCCCCTTGAGATTGAACAAGTCGTTGCGGACCGTGGGATCGACATTCCACATCGGCAGACTCGCCCGCACGCCGGTCTGGCCGTAGAACCGCTGCAAGGAGTCGCCCAAGCGGTCTTCGCCCCAATGGGCAAATTCCCCTAAAACGTAGGGCACCACCTTGACCGGACCCAGTTGCACCGGCACGTCCAACTCTTGGCGAGTAGCAAACCGTTCACCCTGGACCGAAAGCGGGCTGGCCGGCGCCAGGCTCTCCCAGGGAAGATACTTGAAGAGGGCCAGGTCGGCCGCATTGTCGGGCGTGCTGGCGGTGCGCAGTCGGGCGTAACCCGCGCTACTGTGCTCATACCACGTCACCCGATCGCCAAACAGCGACTGGCCCAGCCAGAAATGGTCCAGCCGGGGTAACCATTCCGTCTGCGTGAAGAAGCGGTTGATCCGCTTGTCGGCGGTGATGCTCCAGGAGATGTTGTCGTGGGTCCGCTTCAGTTCCAGACCGGTGCTCTGATCTTTCAGCTCGTCCCACTCGCGCTCGTAGTATTGCTCAAGGAAGTTGCGGTCGCTGATCCAGCCGATCTCGGCGGAAAGCTGAAAATCGTTGGCCAACTCCTGCCGGTGCTGCCAGAAAAGGCGGTAGCGATAGTCCTTCTCCGGCTGGAGGGAGCGGCGGCCGCGTCCCAGATTGTCTCTGCCGCGGTCCTGGATGGCCCAGAAATCCGCCAGCCCGGCGGCCATGCCGGCCATCCCCAAGAAACCCTCCCGGCCGTAGCTGAACGTGGTTCCGTGGCCCACGCCGCGGTCGTTCAGATAGTCGATACTGAAATCCCAGTCGGTTCCCTCGGGCGGATTACGCAGCCCCAGCACCTGGTAGGCATCCCAATCGGTGAGTAACTGGGACCCGAACACGTTGTCGTTTTTCACCCGAACACGGCTGATATAGAAGGAAGGGTCCTTCAGGTCGGTTGCCAGAAACGGCCACCAGAGGATCGGAATCTGGCCCAGGTAGAGGAAATTGTTGCGGCCCGTGGCCAGGTACTCGTGCTCGACGATCGGCTCGTCCGTTTCCGGGTCGCGGGCCACGGTGCCGGTGAAGGGATTGAAAACGGGGCGAACCGTGTCCTCGAAGGTGGCGTTCTGCGTCTCGATCCGATACCCCGGATGGCCCATCCGGCTGGACGTGATGAAAGCGTTCTGGGCGAAGAACCGGTGCGGACCGGTCTGCTGGAGAATCTGGGCCTTCAGCCGCAACAGGCCCTCGTACTCGGGCACGGGCGTCAACAACTCGGCGTCGAGCACAACGCCGATGCGCCGATTGACGTCGTAATACATCCGGTCGGCATAGATCACGGCGTCGCCCTGGCGGAAGACGACGTTGCCTTCCATGTAAATCTCCAGCGGCACGTCCTTGGCCTGCACGGCCTGGCCCCCTTCCACCCGGTCGAGGATGTCCTCGGTCCAGATCACCAGCCGGTCGGTGGAAACGTCGATCGAGGTGACCTCGATCGGGCCGGCCTCCAGGCTGCCCAGCCCCTCCACGATCAGGTTGACGCCCGAGTCGATCTGCGCGACGGCCTGCTTTGTCCGGGGATCGACGGTCCACTTGGCCTGCACCGGTACGTTGGAGCGGCGAAAGAGCCGGATTCGCCGCACGCCGGCAGCGGGCGTCGGTTCCTCCGCCGCCTGGCCCCGGACCACCAACCGCCGCACCCGTTTCTCCCGTCTGGCCCACGCCCGACCCACAAGCGGCGGCTGCGGATGGGGCTCGCTGCCCACGCTGCCGGCCGTCACGCGGACGGAGACGTCGGTGTAGAACCGACCCAGCCACGAGGGCGTGGTCAGCCGCCCGGGCCGGTGCCCATCGCCCGAGCGAATCGTGACGTTGCCCTCCAGGTAGGCAATCACCTTGTGCCGGCCGCCCGGCTCGCCGCAGTCCCGTTCGATCCACAAGACGGCCGATTCGCTTTCGGCCAGCGGTGTCCCCTGCTCGATCCGGCAGGCCCCCTCCAGCATCCACACCTCGTAGGCCCCTTGCCTCCAGCGATGGGCCCGCTCGGCGGTGATCGAGACGGCCAGATTCGCGCCGGGGCGAGGCAGATCGACTTGCCCCCAGCCCGCCACCGCATCGCCCAGCAGGATCAACGCGGCCAGCAGCGGGCAGATGCCCCACGGCGCGCAACGGCCCGCGGCGCGCAACCGGCCGGTCGCTCGCGGAGAGCGGATTCGCGTTAGACGCACCTTGGCCTTCAGCAGTTTGCCGTCCGTGGCTCGGCAGCACCGGCGCGAATTGGGGGGCTCGTCAGGCGCCGGACCGCAAGCGTCGTCGAGAAAAGCCCTTACGACACGAGAGTCCATTCCAGGAAGGGCCCGATTATAGGAGGGTCGCCGGCGGGGATCAAGGCAGGTTCGGGCTTGAGTGCCATCACCTAACTACTTGCGTGCAAGCGATTTGCATCGACTTGCCGTTTCTCCGAGGGACGCCAGCCCCGTGGCCGCCGCCAGGCAAACCACCGGCATGAGGGGGGCCCGCATCCTCAGATTACTCCAATAGACGGCGTGGACCGCCGTGAAACTGCCCACCAGCAACAGCCCCCAGAGCCACCCCCCCAAGAGAATCCTCGCCGGGACGCCCCCCCCCGCCAGCCGCCCCAGGCCGACCACCGCCAGGCCGAACAGCACCACGTACCAGAGGCCGATCGCCGCCCGGGCGGCCCGCCACCGGGGGCTCTCCGGCACCGCCGCTCCGCGGGGCCGATGGGGCACCAGGCCCCACAGCCGTCCCGCCCGAACCAGGCAGGCGTAGGCAAACGTCCCCGGCCGGCGGCCGATATTCGCCATCGCCTCGCGATAGGCCAGCCGATCCAAGGCCACTTCGTCGGTCAAGCCCGAGGCTTTCCCCCGCCGGGCCCACCAGCGGTGAAACGCCTCGGCGTCCCACACGGTGCCCCACTCTCCGCGGCAAAGGTAATCATAAAACGAGGGGTTGTTGGCCAGCAGCAGCGTGTAGCCTCCATGGGTCGTGCCGGCCACGGGATGCCCCAGTTGCACGGCATTGCGGAGCATCCAGGGAGCCAGGGCGACGGCCACTCCCGCCAGGCAAGCGGCGAGCATCCCCCCTCGCCGCGGCCAATCCGCACCAGGCCGGCTCTGTCGGCCGGCAGCCGGGCCGCACCCGCCCCGCCGGGTTTCGGCCGCCGCCGGCCCTACCAGCGGCATCGCCACCAGGCAGAGCGCCGCCCACACCAGAAACGTCGGCCGGCAGAGCACGGCCAGGCCCAGGCAGACGCCCGCCAGCCAAGCCCGCAGCGGGCCGGGACGCCGCACCGCCGCCCCCAGCGCCGTCAGCGCCACTACCGCCAGCAGCGCGGCCATCGTCTCCGTCATCACCTGGGTCGACTGGGCCAGCAGAATCGGATCCACCGCCACCAGCAGGGCCGCCACGCCGGCCGTCCGCCCAACCCCCCAGCGCTCGGCCAGGCGAAACGTGAGCCACACGGTGGCCACCCCCATGACCACGTGCAGCGCGGCCAGCATGATTCGGCTCCCGCCGTCCACCGCCAGGCAAGCCGCTACCAGCAGCGGGTAGAGCGGAGGTCGCGTGGCGATCGGCCGCCGGCCCGCGCCGAAGCAGCCGTGCTCCAGCAGGTTGGCCGCCACGCCTCGGTAACCATCCGGATCGGCCGCCAGCGCTTGGGAGGAAACCACCAGCACCCCGACCCGCACCACCAGCGCCAGAACCAGCACGACCAACAGCACCGCCGAGCCGTTCTCGCGGCCACGCTCGTTCTTGCGGGAATCGTTCGGCTCCATTTTCGACGGCTACTGTTGGAGGGAATAAAGAAGCACGTTCAGCCCAATCCGGGCCGCGTCCTGGCGAACGTAGCCGCGGCATTCCAGCGAGTTCTGCTTTTCCAACGCGCAACTCAGATCGAATCGCGAGAAGACCACACCCCAGCGGTCACCCAGTCGAATCCCTTCCAGGTCGGGCGGCACCCGGCGGACCACGTCCTCCAGCCGCCGGCCGGCGCCGCCGGCCTGGGGATCGCGGCGTCGCACCGTCTTCAAGTCGAAGCCCCCGTAGGCCCGCGTGAAGATCGCATCGTCGGGCGGAATGGGTTCCAGGGAATGCTGGGGGAAGATCGCCTCCATCTCGCGGCGAAACGACGCCGCGAACGGCTCGCTGGCGCAGATCGCGTCGCCAAACAGCATCCCCCCGCGGGCAAGGTACTCGCCCAGACGCTGCCGCTCCCGGTCGGTCAGCCGGAAGCGATTCCGCCCGTGCATAAACACCAGGTGGTGGTCGAACAGGGCGTCGTCGGTGATGCTCAGGGGGTCGGGTTCGGTGGAAGCGCGCATGTGGAGCTGGCGGGCGGCGGCCTCCATCAGGTTGGCCAGTGCCCGGGGGGCCGCCTCGCACCCGCCCCCGTGCCGCAGGTTGGCAATCACGATCCGTCCCTGCCGCAGCGAGTCGTTGCCGGAGAGCCGCTCCTGTTGGCGGGGAATCTCGTCCTTCGACTTGAGGTCCCGATTGGTGGCGTAGGCCAGCACGTTGATCCCCGTCGACAGGCCGGCCTGCACGTGCTCCCGCACTCTCTGGCTGAAGTCCTTTTGGCGACCAGCTCCGGAAAGCTCCCACAAGCAGGAGAGCGAGGGCCGCAAGTGGCCGCTGGAGTCCGGCGGCAGATAGACCACGCTGGTGCGGCAGCCGAAGTCGATTCCCCAGATGGGGCGAACCAGCTCCGGCTTGACCGGCTCCTCGGCACGCCAGATCGGATGCTCGGCCGGCAACAGCCGCAGCCGGTATTCCTGCTCGGGAAACACCAGGGCCATCAGTTGGCGAAACCCCCGGTCAAATTCCTGCCCGCTGGTGTAGGCCTCGGCAAAGAGGAACCCGCCCCGGTCGAGGTACCCCCGCAGCTTCGCGGCCACGTCCTTGCGGCCCGCCTCCGAGCCGGGAAGGGGACTGTCCATGCCGCAAAAGTACAATACGGGCGATTGCATCAGGTCGTCGACCGTGGCCGCGCGGAGGTCGACCACCTGCCAGGTGAGGTCCAGGCCCCACTTCGACTCCACGTAGCGGGTCAGGTTGTGGACGTCGCCGCGGTGCTGGTTCCATTGCTCCTGGGGACCATGGCGGAGCTTGGCCATCAGCACGGGCCGGCGCCCCTTGGAGAGAAACAATAGCGCCAGGCTGGTGGCCACCAGCGGATTGTCCTCGGCCGGTTGCACCCCCAGCCAATAGTTGGCCAACTCGCCCCGTTGGGCAAGCAGATGCGCGGTCCCTTCGCGATACCAGTCGTGATCGCCGAGGAACCGCCGCGCCGTCAGCCGGCCCACGCGCTCCACGCCGTAAAGGTAGTAAAGCATCCAGTGCCGGTCGCTATGAGGATTGTGGGTCACGGTGAAATTCGTTCCCAGCCACTGGAGCGCCCTTTCCATGCGATCGTCCGCCGACGGCCCGCGCCGGCAACACTGAATCTGATTGCCGTCGACCGAAGCGTCCGGCTCGCGCACCTCGCCCGAGGTGATCACCAGCGAGGCGATCCCCGCGCAGGTCATGCTTCCGGTTCCGGCCGCGGCGATCGTGTATCCCCAGGAGCCGTCCGGGTTCTGAGCTTTCTCCCAATAGGCCTTGGCCAATCGCCAGGTGCGGGCACTCACCTCCACCCCGGCCCGCTCCGCTTCGTGCAGCGCCAGCAGGGCGAACTGCGAGTTCGAGTTGTCGGCGCCGGCCCGGGTCCCGTATCCCCATCCCCCCTTGAGCGGCCCCTCTTGACTCTGCGTCTGTTGGAACCAGCCCACGTTTCTGGCAATCAGCCCCCGGTCCCGCGCCGGATCGGCCTTGGCAAAGACCATCGTCGCCAACGCGGTTCCGTAGGTCGACCTGGGCTTCCGACGCCGGAGGAAGTCCAGCGCCTTGACGATCACCGGGTCGTGGGGGTCGACACCCGCGTTCAATAGCGCCAGCGTACACAGCGCGGTCGTTCCCGTGTCCTCGTTGCTGTAGGGGGGCCAGGAGCCGTTGGGCTTCTGCTGTTGCTGGAGAAAGGTGACGGCCCCGCCGATGGCCTTGCGGACCTGTTGCGGCGAGATGTCGGCCCGCGCAGCTTGCCCAATCAGTACAATCAGAACCAGGGACAGGGCCTCTTGCACGATCAATCGCCGCATGGGGAGCCGTCCTTCCTTTTCGGCAGCCGCAGGGTCGTCATAAGTATATTACAATTCTGAGGTTAAGTCACGAAAGCAGAGGGGGGCGGGTGCGCCCCGGTCCGATCCGGATATACAATGATCCCGGAGGGGGTCGCGGCCCGGCCC
>CAYZWG010000032.1:0-4764 GCA_964481605.1 uncultured Planctomycetaceae bacterium | reverse complement strand
CGGCCCGGCCCTGGGCATGTCCCTCCGGTTCCCAAGCTGGAGCTTGGGAACCAGAATCATGGGAACCCGGCTCGGCGGGAGCCTCGCGCTGCCCATACACACGAAGATTCCTTTCCGCAACAGAAACCGAGGAAAAAGGAAGACCGTTGGCCACCAAGCCCCGCAGTCTCGGAGACGTCCTCCAGGATTTCAGCCAGCACCGCCGGCTGATGCAGGAGGAACTACAAAAGGTGATCGTCGGCCAGGACCACGTGATCGAGCAGATTTTCGCTGCCATCTTCACCCGGGGGCATTGCCTCCTGGTGGGCGTGCCCGGCTTGGCAAAGACCCTCATGGTGAGCACGCTGGCACGGATTCTCGACATCCAGTTCAAGCGTATCCAGTTCACCCCCGACCTGATGCCGTCGGACATCACCGGCACGAACGTGCTGGAGGAGGACGACCGCGGGCGGCGCAACTTTCGCTTCGTGGAGGGGCCGATCTTCACCAACATTCTCCTTGCCGACGAAATCAACCGCACCCCGCCCAAGACCCAGGCGGCCCTCTTGCAGGCCATGCAGGAGCGCGAGGTGAGCGTCGGCCAGACAACCCACTCCCTGCCCGATCCCTTCTTCACCATCGCCACGCAGAACCCCATCGAGCAGGAGGGGACCTATCCCCTGCCCGAGGCCCAGCTCGACCGCTTCATGTTCAACATCAAGGTCGATTACCCCAGCGCCCAGGAAGAGGAGCAAATCCTGGCCACCACCACGCGGAGCGAAAAGGTGGAGATTCGCAAGGTGCTTACGGGCAAGTCGATCTTGAACCTTCAGAAGCTGGTGGGCTCGGTGGCGGTGAGCCAGTATATCGTCAAGTACGCCGCCCGCCTGGTTCGCGCCTCGCGGCCGGGAGATGATTCGGCCCCGGAGTTTGTGCGGGAGCTGGTCGATTGGGGCGCCGGCCCCCGCGCGGGCCAATTCCTCATCCTCGGCGGCAAGGCCCTGGCCGCCATGGACGGACGCTTCTCCGTGGCGATCGAGGACGTGCAGCGAATCGCCGTGCCCGTGCTGCGGCACCGGATCAGCACGAATTTCCAGGCCCAGGCCGAGGGCATGTCCAACGACAAGGTGATCGAGCGGCTGGTGGCCGAGATCCCCACCCCGGAGATTCCCAAGTTTGAGTCGAAGAAGTAGGGCCGGCCGTGCCGGTGACGAAGACACTGCCCCCTGGTTCCCAAGCTCCAGCTTGGGAACCGAAAGCACGGCCGCCCGTGCCGGCCGTGTCCGTGGCAAAGACACGTGGCTTTCCTTGCCAAGCTCCGGCTTGGCACCGCTTGCGCCGCGAAGCCGGAGCTTCGTAACGAGTAGGTTTCGTGAAGACGTGAACTCGGCCCCCCACGACTTAGCCCCACCAACCCATGTCGACCGCCGAAAAGTACCTCAAGCCGGAAGTGATCCAGCAGATCAAGCGGCTCGACCTCCGCGCCCAGTTCATCGTGAAGGGGTTTTTGCATGGGCTGCACGCCAGCCCCTTCCAGGGCTTCTCCGTGGAGTTCAGCGAGCACCGCAAGTACACCCCCGGCGACGATCCCAAGGACATCGACTGGCTGATCTACGCCAAGACCGATAAGTATTACGTGAAAAAGTTCGAGGCGGAGACCAACATCACCGGCTACCTGGTGATGGACCTCAGCCGCTCGATGGGATACACCTATCGCCAGGAGTTGACCAAGTTCGAGTACGCCATCTGCCTGGCGGCCGCGCTCTGCTACTTGATGATCCACCAGCAGGACCCGGTGGGGCTGTTGACCTTCGACGAGAAGATTCGCCACAGCCTGGCGCCCAAGTCGCGGCGGGGCCATTTGGGCGACGTGCTCTCGCTGTTGGCGCGGCTAAAGCCGCAAGGCCCCACCGACGTGGCCGCCAGCCTCACCCAGATCGCCGCCATGCTCAAGCACGCCAGCCTGGTGATGGTCTTTTCCGACCTCCTGGCCGACCCCGAACCCATCTTGCAGTCGCTCTTCCGCCTTCGCCACGGTGGCCACGAAGTGATTCTCTTTCACATCCTCGACGAGGCCGAAACCCACTTTCCCTTCGAGGGAATGGTCGAACTGGAAGAGCCGGAGACCCACCAGCGGCTGAAACTCGAGGCCGGCGGCTTCCGCCGCGAGTACCTCGATCAACTGGAAGCATTCCGCGAGACCTACCGCCGCGAGTGCTTCCAATCCCGCATCGACTACGTGCCGCTGGACACCAGTATGCAGTTTGACCGGGCGCTTACTGAGTACCTCACCAGCCGGAGGAGCAGGGGCTAAGGCGGCCGGCACCGGTCTCCCCTCGCCCCCCGTTCTCCCGCATCCATCCTCGATCCCATGTCCTTTTTGAACCTCTCCCTGCTGGCGGGAACCGCCCTGGTGGGGCTGCCCGTGCTGCTGCACCTGGTGATGCGGCAGCGGCCGCGCCCGTTGGAGTTCCCCGCGCTGAGGTTCCTCCAACCGCGGCACGAGACCAACCAGCGGCGGCTTCGGCTCCGCCACCTCCTGCTCTTGCTGCTGCGGATGGCGGTCATCGGGCTGTTGGCACTGGCCCTGGCCCGACCCAGCGTGAAGTTCTCCGGGTCGCTGGGCAGCCAGAAGGCGCCCGTGGCCGCGGCCCTGGTGTTCGATACCGCGCGGCGGATGGAATACGTCCATGAAAACGACAGCCGGCTCGACGTGGCCAAGCCCTGGGGACTCTCTCTCTTGGAGCAATTCCCCCAGGGAAGCCAAATCGCGGTGCTCGACACCCGGCCGGGCCCCGCCGCCTTTCAAGTCCATGCCGGCGCCGCCCGCCGCCGCATCGAGCGGCTGGCCACCGCGGCCGGCAGCCGGCCCCTGGCGGCCGTGGTCCAGGACGCCGTGACGCTGCTCGATACCAGCGAGCTGGCACGCCACGAGGTCTACGTCTTCACCGACCTGGCCCGGGCGAGCTGGCCGGCCGAATCGGCCGCACAACTACGCCAGTCACTCCGCCGGCAGCCCGACCTGGGTATCTATATCATCGACGTGGGCGTGGAACAACCGATCAACACCGCGCTGGGCAACCTGCGGCTCTCCGACCAAGTGCTCGCCAGCCGGGCCACGCTGAGAATCTCCACCCGGGTGACCCGCCGCGGGCCGCCCAGCGAGCAGTCCGTGGGGCTGTTTCTGCTCGACTGGGGCGAGAACCCCACATCGGGCTCGGCTCGCCGGAAGCGGGACGAGCGGATCGTGACCCTGGCCGACGGGGCCGCGGCTCGGGTCGAATTCGAGGTGGGCGGACTCTCCCCGGGAATCCACCAGGGCTACGTCCAGTTGGGCGGCGAGGACGGGCTGGCCTGCGACGACCGCCGCTGGTTTACGCTCGAGGTTCAGCCGGCGTGGCGGGTGTTGGTGGCCGCCCCACCGCCGGCCGACCGGTCGAGCCTGTTTTTGATCGAAGCGTTGGCGCCGGCGGCCTTTCGCCGCGAGCGTGCCGCCCCCTTCCAGTGCGACCTGGTGGGGACCGACGCTTTGGGCTCCCGCTCACTGGATGACTACGCGGCCGTCTGGCTGCTCGACCCACCGCCGCTGGAAGGCGACACCTGGCGAAAGCTGGAAGACTTCGTTGCCCGCGGCGGAGGGTTGGCGATCGGCCTGGGGCGACGTGCCAAGCCGGTCGACGCCTTCAACCATCCGGCCGCCCAGGCGCTGTTGCCCGGCAAGCTCTTGCGCCAGGCCCGGCGGCCCGACGGCAGCCTCTACCTCCGCCCCGGCGAAGCGCAACATCCCATCCTCCGTCCCTTCCATCTCGCCGGCGGCACGGTTCCCTGGGAGGGCTTCCCCGTGTTTCGCTATTGGCAGCTCGACCAGGCGGCGGCCTCCGCCCGCGCGATCATCCCCTATAGCGACGGCCGGCCGGCGGTGCTGGAGCGCTCGTTGGCCGGCGGCCGGGTGTTGACGCTCACCACGCCTATCTCCGAGGTCGGCGTGTCCGACCCCTGGAACCTCCTGCCGGTGGGCGAAGCCTGGCCGTTCGTGATGCTGGTCAACGGAATCACCTCCTACCTGGTGGGCAGCAGCGACCGGCAGTTCAACTACGTGGCCGGCGAAACGGTCGTCTTGCAACTGGCGCCGGAGGAGTCGTTTCCCTCCTACGCGATGCGCACCCCCGGCGGCGTGGACGTTCGCCTCACACCCGATCTGGACCGCCACCGCCTGGTGATTGCCTCGGCCGAGGAGGTGGGCAACTACCGCGTGGCGGCCGGCGGATCGGACTCGGGCGCCCGGCACGGCTTCAGCGTCAACCTGGCCCAAGAGGCAACGCGCTTGGACCGGCTCGACCGGCCGCAACTCGCCCGCTTCTTCGGCGACGCCGCCTACCAAGTGGCCCGGCGGCAAGGCGAACTGGAGGGAAACGTCAGCCGGGGCCGCGTCGGTCGCGAGCTTTGCGGATGGCTGCTGGCGCTATGGGTGCTGGCGCTGGGGGCGGAGCACGTCTTGGCCAACCGGTTTTATCGGGATGGATGATTGTCTGACCGTCACGGATTTTGGGAAGGGTTAGTGACCAAGGAGAATCCCCACCGGGCTTGCCCCGGTGGTTTACGGGTTTGACAACTACGGCGGGGTCGGCAGCCCCGCGCCGAACAGAGGATTTGTTCCGGGAGGGCGAGGCTCCTGCCGAGCCGTGGGGGCGGCATTCACCCTGATTTCCCGTCTCGGCGGGAGCCTCGCCCTAGGGTGACGAAAATGTAGCGATTCCTGGAACAAGGGTCTTTTCAGGGATGGCG
>CAYZWG010000031.1:0-23062 GCA_964481605.1 uncultured Planctomycetaceae bacterium | reverse complement strand
CGCTAGCGGCGAGGTTCGACGGCGATCACCACCAACAAGTCGGTCAAGGATCGGCCGGGCATCTTCGCCGGCGACGAAGCGATGACGGCCGTGATCCGGGATCGTCTGTTGCATAAGAGTGTGGTGCTGAACATCCGCGGCCGCAGTTACAGGCTGCGAGACCTGGAGAAGCTATTGAAGTGGGGCAATGTGAGGTGCCCCATCTATAGGGGGAGGCAGGAGGAGGTCTGCTACACAATGTACTCGTAACAGTACGTGTCCCTTGACAAGTGTCTCACTCATGTTGGGCCAGAGGGATTTTCCAAAAATGCCTGTTTTTCCAGAAGAAACTCACAAATTTGCAAAACGCTACTTGAGAAAAGGTAGGAACTAGGTTGGCTTTACGTGCCGATGACGGCCGGATGAAGGTGGCCAACGATGTGAACCGATTAAGGAGGTTGTCCTCGATCACCTTTCGCCCACGCTAACGGGACATTGGTTGGAAACGTGCCTCGTAGCGTTGTGCAAGATGAAGCACGGGAATGATTTCTGGCGTGGGAAGCGGCACGCACCGGTTGGCTGCCCCCCTGGCAAGGACGGTAGTGGGTGAAACGATGATCAAGGCACGGATGTTTAACCGACCAGTGCAACTTGCCCGACGGTGGGCCTGGAGTCATGCCGGAACCGGCGAGTACTCGGGGATGACTGCCGAAGCTGGGTGCCTGGGACGCCGGTGTGGCGGCCGTGGCTAGATTTCAAGGAGATGATCGAATGAGAAAACAGACCGTGTTTTGGGTGGTCCTCGCGGTGTCAGCCATGCTGCCGATGGCCCGACCGGCTACGCTCTCCGCAGCCGAACTGGCCTGGGGCAATCTCGCCGGCTTGTTGCATCGCACTCCCGTGGATATTTCCTGTCCGAAATCGCCACATCAAGTTCACCACGAGGGCTGCATCGAGCGTGTCCCCGTGAAGGACTGCGTGAAGGGGAAGAAGGAAGTCTTCGTCAGCAAGGTGCGGTACGAGTACGTGTCCATTCCGGAGACCAGGTACCGCTGGAAGACGAGGTGTGTGACGAAAGAAATCCCCTGTCCGTATTGCATGCCGACTTGTGAGGAGAAAGAGGTCGACCATTGCTACGAAGCCGAGCATTGGGCGAAGTATCCGAACGGTTGCGGCGACCTGCACTGCAAGACCTGCCAAGCGAAAAACGAGAAGCTTCCCTGCAAGTATTGCGGGAGGAAACCCGGCCAGACCGTGGTCAAGGTCCACTACCGGACATGTGTGAAGGAGCCGTATACGGTTTACCGCCAGGTGAAGAAGCCGGTATGCGTGAAGCAGCCTCGGTACGAACACGTTGAGGTTCCGATTACCCGGCACGTGTGCCGAAACGGCGGTTGCGGGTCCTGCGATCCCGGTGGTAGCTGCGATCAATGCGGCGAGGCGAGCTGCGAGTCCTCATGCGAGTAAGGGTACATTTTCATGGTCTGGTGCGGTGCCCAAGCGGAGGGTGGGGAAGCCGCGTCAGTGTTTTGACGGTGGCTTCCTGGGCGCAGGCGCGAAAGAGAAGCCAAGTAGAGTGACGCTTGCTTGGAATGGCAAGTGGCGGTGTTCGACTGAGACAACGTTTCACGGATGGAGGATACGAGATGTTCAAGGACAAGTCGCCAACACCCAGACGCATGAAGTGCGTAACGCTGGGAGGGATGATCACCGCGGTGTTGGTTCTGGCCTTGGCCGAACCGGCCTGGGCAATCCCGGTTTTCTCCCGAAAGTACCGGACCTCGTGCATTACCTGCCATTCGGTCTTTCCCAAACTTACGGATGTGGGGGAAGCGTTTCGGCGCAACGGGTACCAGTTTCCGTCAGACGATGACATCCTGGTCAAA
This sequence comes from uncultured Planctomycetaceae bacterium, assembly GCA_964481605.1. Taxonomy (GTDB): domain Bacteria; phylum Planctomycetota; class Planctomycetia; order Pirellulales; family Thermoguttaceae; genus CAYZWG01. The sequence goes on along the minus strand of CAYZWG010000031.1, from coordinate 21,197 downwards.
GATGAGCCGGTCAAGTTCGGCGGCGATGCCTACAAGGACATGTTTCCAAATTCCGTCTGGCCTTCGGACATGTCGACGCTGCCGCCCATCTTCGTGCGGGCTCAATTGAGAGAGATTTTCCACACGGATCCTCAAGGTCTCCGGTGGGATCAGGATTTTCCTCACGAGGTGGTTTTGGGGGGAGCGGGGACGTTCGGTCCGGACATTTCCGCCTGGTGGGAAATCGAATGGGAGCCGAAAGACATCGAGGAGGAGGGGGCGGTTCCCAACGTGGAGCGGTTGTTCATTCAGTTCAGCAACCTGTTCGCTTGGGACGCGGAGGAGGACGACAACGGCATGCATCTGGGGAACCGATGGCTGGTACTTCCCAAGCACGCCCTCAACGTGCGGCTGGGGAAGATGGAGCCCCAGGTGCTTCCCCACTATGTGTCGCAGCACGCCCGGGTGTCCATCGAGCAGGGGCTTCCCAACCGGCAGCGGTATTTCGGCAACCGCTTCCGTTTCGAGCCCGCTCAGAGTGCGGCCGTGGAGGCGCACGGCATCCTCCGGCAATATACCTCCTATGTGGTGGGATTTGCCAACGGGGGGAGAGTTAGCGGCGGGCAGGGGGACGACAACGACGCCAAGGATGTTTATTTCCGGGTGGCTCGCAAATGGTTCGGCTACCCCCTGGACGGCGAGATCGGCAGCGCGGAGTCGAGCGACGACGAGCCGGCGACCGGCGGCCAGGACGAGGACGTCTACTCGCCCGGTTTGGACTGGTATCGTGCCCTGGGGGTTGAGACCGGCTTCTTCGGCTGGTGGGGTTGGGCCGAGATCCCTGATCGGTTGGACAGTAACGGAGGGCTGATCTTTCCAGGTCGGCAAGACGCATTTCGCCGGATCGGCTTTGATTCCCGACTCCAGTGGTTCAACCTGGACCTGTACGGTGTGTTCTACTGGGGCCACGACCGGTTCGCCGGTACGGTGGGGCCGGACAATGCCCCGGTGGACCTGTTGGGGGAGGATCACTTCAGCTACCTCGTGCAGGCCGACTACATGGTCAAGCCGTGGATCCTCGCTTACCTCCGCTATGAGCAGACGTGGTTCGACGAGGTGAGCCGCAAGAACAAGGAAGAGGCCCGCATCATCCCCGGAGCGGTTTTCGCCATCCGCCAGAATCTGAAGCTGCAGGCGGAGTGGGTATTGGATACGACGGGAATGGATACCGGCGGCCGCCAGGCGACCGATCAGCTCCGTTTCCAGCTTGACTGGGCCTACTAGCCTGGAAGGAACCGGACGGCAATGGTTTCTGCCGCGGAAAGTCGGGAAACGCGAATGTCCCCTTTCCGCGGCAGTTGCCGTAGGGCCGGCCGGTTGCCGGGTTCGTAGCGTCAGCCACGTCTCGGCCGGCACAGCCGGCCCTACGGGGCTAGCCTGGAAGGAACCGGGCTTCAGCAATCGTGATACGTTGCCAAGGAATCGATCGGAAGGGAGTCCGATATGGTCCACCGCTTGTGCGGGCTGACGATGATGGCTGCCCTGGTGAGTATGGCCACGGCGTCGGCACGGGGCGACAATACGTTGTATCAGGGCTATGGCGCCGGGCCGGCGCCGTCAGCAGCGGCCCGGCCACGGGGGGCCGGTCAGGACTGGGCGTCGTTTCCTCCGCCCGCGGCCGGCGTGCGGGTTGGCGAGAGCGGCTGGCCAGCGGCCGGTGTACCCCAAGCACCGCAGAACCGAAGGTTGCCTTTCCCTTCAAGCGGTCAACGATGGCAGCCCGCGGAGACGTCGCGTGCTACTTCGTGGGACACACCCATCCGACTTCCTCAGGTGGAGCCCCGCGTACCGTTGGGCGTGTCACGTGCCGCGGCCGGCCCGGCGTTTGCCCGACCCGTCCATGGCGCATGGCGTGAACCTGACCGCGAGCGCATCGATCCGCGTGTCGCGTCGGTTGCCCAGCCCGCCTACACCCCGCCGGGGCGAATCACCGACGACTCGTGGCTTGAGAACGACCGCGGTTGGATCGATTCGTCCGGTGCTTCCTTCGCCGGGGCCGCTTTGGCGCGTCCCGGCGACGCCTCGTGGGGTGAAAACGACGGCCCCTACGTGGATAGCCGCCACGGCCGGGAAGGAGGGCCTGTGGAGGCACGCCCGGTCCAAAGCGGGGTGGTCTATGGTCGACTGGTGAACAAGAAGCGCCCCCTGGTGAATTGCCGTGTGGCGATCGTGCCTCTCAAACGGAATGGCAAGAACTACACCGTCGATGGAGCAAGGCGGCCTCTGAATGCGACCACCAATGACCGAGGCGAGTATCGTTTCGAGAACGTGCCGGCCGGTGCGTATAAGCTGACCTGGCTACCGAGGGGAACCAACCAGTGGATCCGGCGGGTCCGCTGGAAGCCCGACGCCGTGGTACACAACGACGAGGTGGTGGGCCTCAAGGAGATTCGAGTAGCGCTTCAGACGATCAACTAGGTGGACAAAGGCCGCTGGAAAAACGCTACTCACTCTGCGTCTTCGGTTGTGCGGCGAAGGTGCGGACGAAAGTAATCACGTCACGCACCTGGCTGTCGGTGAGGGTGTTTCCCCAGGCGGGCATCAGCAGGGACTTGCCGTTGGCCTGTCCGCCCTCGGAGACGGCGTCGTGGAGACGTTCCTCGGTCGTTCCTTTTGCTTTCCAAAACGCCGGGTCGGTGAAGTTCTGGGGGTGGGTCTGGAGGGTTGCGATGAGGGGGCCGGAGTTGGGGCCATCGCCCTTACCCTCCACCCCGTGGCAGACGCCACAGTAGTGCTCGTAGATTTTGCGCCCCCGAGTTTGACTGAGGTCCAGCGGGTTGGGTGGTTCCTCCCGCACGGCCAATTTCTCGATCTCCGACGGCAAGACCTGTCCGCCATGGCCTTGCTGAGCCCGGATCCACGCCATGCTCAGAAAGGCGGTTGCGTATACTGCGGCAAGCAAGCCCGCCAGGGCAATCGGTATCCAACGTCGAGTCACGTCTGTTTTCTCCTAGGGACCAGGAGCACTCACTTTTTTTCTTGGAACTCGGGGTTCTTCAGACTCAACAAGTAGGCGGTCAGGTCCGCCGCTTGCGGATCGGTCAGTCCCGGATTTGGTTCCAAGGCATCGGGCACCAGGCTGTGCGGATCCTTCAGCCACTGGTAGATCCACTCGCCACGAAGCTTGTCGCCGACCCAAGTCCCCTGGGGAAACTCCGGCACCTGGGTGGTAAGGCTGGGACCGACGTCCCCGCCTCGGCCGAGCACTTGATGGCAAGCGAGGCACCCCTTGGAGTCGAACAGGGCCTTGCCGCGGTCGACGTTCGCTTTCTTCTGGCCCTCTCGCCAGCCGACGCCGAGCTTCTCGCTTTCCCCAGACACCTTCGACCCATGCTCCGCCATGAACGGGGCCTCTCCCATCTCGCTGTCCGCAAACACTTGCGAGATGTATTCCGCCATGAAGCGGGCCTCCTCGTCGGGGAAGTTGAAGATGGGCATGGCGATGGTGATCGTCCGCCGCATCGAGTACGGCTTCTTCAGATAATGGTACAACCATTGCCGGTTGACCCGGCTGCCCTCGAAGGTCAGGTCACACGCCAGGGGTTTACCGGAGTCTCGGATGCTGTGGCAGGAGAGGCAGCGATTGCGGCGTTCGAGCTGGCCGAACTCGTCCTTGGGGTTGAAAAAGGTCTTTCGCTTCCTGGGCACCTCGAAGCGTCTTGAGGCGACCCGCTCGGCACTATGACTCATCAGGGCGATCGTTAACGCTTCGGCGTCCTTGCTGGAGAGCAAGAAATTGGGCATCTTCAGCGAGTTCAACAAGCCCGCCTGGTTGAACTTTTGCACCAGCCAAGCCGCTTGTTTCCGCGGGGGCAAGTGGGGCAACTCCAGTTGGGGGTCGATCCGGCCCTCCGCCGGCCCGCTCGGCGCTGGCTGGGCTTGCTGCGGGTCCGCTGCCCCTGGCTCGGCCGGCGTTGGGGGGGCCTCGGATCCCTCCGCCCCGTTCTCCCCACTGGCTGCCGGCGATTGCCAACCCGGAGGCAGGGCCGTTCGCTCTTGCACCTGGGCCAAAATCCAAGCCAGCCGTTGGGTATCCGATCCCTTGGGCAAGGAGGCCGACCTGGAGAACAACGCCGTGGGCTGCAAGTTCTTCCAGATCGCTTCCGCCGGGTCCTCGCCCAGAGGAAGCCGGAAATCGCTGGTGAGCGCTCTGGGCGATTTCAGTTTCGTGTAGAGGAAATCGGGCAGCGTGTGCCGCACTTCGGCATCGCCAAAACCCAGGTCGTGGACCGGCTTGCTACCGATATACGTCAGGTCGGGACCGGGCGGCTGCGTCGGCTTGCCGGTCAAATCATGGCAACCGGCACAACCAAGCTCATCGTACAACTGCCTACCCTGTTCTTTCAGGGCCGACGAGTCGGGCGGCAGCTTGGGGGCTGCCTCGTCGGCATCCGACAAGTCGTAGTCGACCCATTCCTCGGTGGCGAACTGGGCCAGGTCCAAGGCCTGCTTGTCGGTAAAGTTGAAGCGCGGCATCTTGGTGTACGGGTAGAAGGAATGAGGGTCCTTGAAGAACGCCACCAGCCAGCGCTGGTTGACCTTGTTGCCGAGTTTTCGCAGGTCCGGCCCGATCTCGCCGCCCACGGGCTCTCCGGCACGCTCCATGGTCACATGGCAGACGACGCACTGTGATTCACGGCGGAGTTGGTCGCCGGCATCATAGTCTCCCTCTTGTTCGGGCGCGGCGTCGATCGCCTCGTTCCGAAAAGTCATCAGATAGGCGGCCAGGGCGTTGGCCGCACGCGGCGAGAGATGAAAACGGGGCATCTTGCCCTTCGGCAAGTAGCCTTTGGGATCAAGCAGCCATCGGTTGAGCCATCTTCGCGAGACCTTGCTGCCGATGCCGAACAGCCGTGGCCCCACTTTTTCCCTGGCCACCTGTTCGCCGGTGCGATGGCATCCCACGCAGCCGCGATCCCGCAACAGCCGCTTGCCTCGCGTCAGCACCGGCGCCTGGGGGACCTCGTCCTCGTGATGACACTTGGTGCACGTGGCTTGCACAAAGTCGCCGCGTAGCAGGGGCTGTTCCCAATGGGGCACATCGCCGTGGGCATCCTTGAGGGTGGTTGCCAGCCCCTGGCCGTGGTGGCAAATCGTGCAGCCGATCTGCTGGTACGGATGGGATGCCAAGAGGTCGCCCGGATGCTTCCGATCCGGGTTGGGTGCGTCCTCCATGAGCCGACTATCCATGCCCAAATGGCAGATCACGCAGCGGTCGGCTACGCCCAACTCCTTGTTGTAAACCTGCACGAACTTGAGCGGCGTGTTGGCGGCATGGGCTGCCTTTTCGGGATCCTCGATTTTCTCGGCCAACCGCGCATAGTACTGGCGCTGCCACTCTTTCCACTCGGGCGAATACTCCACGCAATAGTTGGTAATGCACAACACCAGAATGGCCACGGAGACGACGGCGAAATAGACCCGAACCGGCATGGCATCCACTCCCTGCCTCAAAGGTTAAACCATGGTGTATGGAGGATGTACTTGATATTGAACGCCAGCCGCAAGAGGATCTTGGTGGGAACGCCGATCATCAGCAACAGCAGGACCATGGTGATGATGTAGCGAGGCAGACCCAAAGCCCTACGGAACTTGGGCAGCAAGAGCGCCGGCAAGGTGAGGCCGAAGGTGAAATAAGCGAGCACCAGCAGGCTGCCCCACAGCGTGGGCAGGTTCCATGTGATGGAGAGCGTCTGCTTGGGCACCGTCCAGTCTTCCCAGGGCCAATACCAGGCCCAGCTCGGCCCCCGCATGAGCAGCCCAATGAAGATCAAGGCGAACCAGAATAGGACGCCCCCGGTGAACACGGTTACGGCGAACTTCCGCTTGGCGGGCGCATACTCGCCGGTCCCTTCACGATTGACGTCCAAATAGGGTATGGCCGCCAGCCCAAAGATTACGATCGAGGGAATCATCACCCCGGCGATCCAGGGGTCGAAGTAGGCCAGCAACTCTTGCAGCCCCACGAAATACCACGGTGCCTTGGCCGGATTGGGGGTGAGTGCGGGATTGGCCATCCCCTCCAACGGCGCGTTGAAGGCGATGGCGATGATCCAGAGCAGCACGATCACGGTCAGGGCACCGAGGAACTCGCGGACCAGCAGGTGCGGCCAGACGTGGACCTCGTCCTCGGCCAGATCGCGCTTGCCGGAATACGTTTGACCCGGGACGTACGCCAACAGGCGGTAACGCGTGGCGGCGGCAGCCGGGGGTTCCTCGGGTTCCTCGGCCGAGGCCAGGGCGTGGGCCGCCGGCTGCGGACTGGGAATCTCGCTTTTCGGCCGAGATATTCCACCATCCTTGCGGATTCTCCAAAAGTGGACCGCCAGCAGAACGCAAAAGATGACCGGAATCGCCATGCAGTGCAAGACGTAAAAGCGAATCAGGGCGTTCTGGCCAACCACGGTTCCGCCCAACAGCGCGAACCGAACGTCGTTGTCGATCCGCACCCCCAGCAACCCGTGAAACGGACCCGTATGGCCCACAAACGGTGTCGAGCTGGCCATGTTCGTGCCGACGGTGACCGCCCAATAGGCCAACTGGTCCCAGGGGAGCAGATAGCCGGTGAAGCTGAGCACCAGTGTGAGCATCAAGAGGAACACGCCAACCACCCAGTTAAACTCCCTGGGGAGGCGGTAGGAGCCCGTGTAAAAGACGCGCAACATGTGCAGAATCACCACCAGCACCATGGCGTGGGCCGACCAGCGGTGCATGTTGCGAAGAAACACGCCGAAAGGGACGGCAAACTGCAGATCCTTCATGTTGCTGTACGCCCGGCCCACGTCGGGTACGTAGTAGAACGTGAGCAGAATACCGGTGATCACGAGGATCGAGAACAGCAGCAGGGAGGCCCCCCCCAGGCCCCATGTAAACGTGAAACGCAAGGCGGACTTGGGAATGGAAACGGGATGCAGGTGGAGGAAAAAGTTGCTCACCACCGTGAGCGAGCGGTTCCGAGGCGTATCGGGAGCACCGTGGCGGAAGATGGATCGCCACAACTGGGATTCCACAACCTGCTGAGGAAGTTTCTTGGATGCCATGCCTCACACTTCCAATAGATAGGGCTGTTGGTCCCGCTTGCCGGGCCGGTCTTCTCGCAACATCTTGTTGACCACGATCTGCCCGTCATCGGCCAAGGACAGCGCCAAACGGTAGAGCGGCACGGGCGCCGGACCGGCCACCGGATCTCCTTCCACGGAAAAATTGCTGCCGTGGCAAGGACACTTGAAAAGGTCTTCGCGGGGAAAAAAGCTGGTCAAGCATCCCAGGTGGGTACAAACGGCCGACAAGGCGTAGAGCTTGACGTCTTCCCGAACAATCCACACCTGATGGTCCTTGACCCAGCGATCACTGACCGTGCCCGGCTGGTACTCCTGGGGAAATCCCGCCTTGAACTGAGCGGGTGGCTCGTAGAGCACCTTGGGGAAAAAGAAGCGAAAGTTGGCATACGCCGAACTCACCAGGCTCGTTCCCAAGCTGCCCAGGCCGAGCCAGGTAAATGCCTTGGCGGCGAAACCACGCCGGCTCTGGCCGGAACCTCCGTCCGGTTCTCTTTCAGCCATGCTCTCATTTCCCTTGCGTTAGGGTGGGAATACAAATCAGACGGGGTCCAGCGCTGCCGGCTCCGGCATATAACCTTGGAACCGCTGTTGAACCTCCGGGATTGCCTTCTCCACCCCTTCCTGCACTTCCCAAATCGAGACGATCGGGAAAAGCTTGGCGAACAACATATAGAGAAGGGCGAAGCCCGCCACGCATCCCGCCGTGATCGACCATTCCACCCAGGTGGGAGAATAGGCCCCCTCGGGCCAGGGCATCCGGGGGTGCATCAGGGAAGGGGTCACAATCAGAAACCGCTCGATCCACATGCCGACAACGATCAGAATGGAAGCCACAACACAACCCGTGACCGTTCGTCCCTTGGGAAAGGCCAAGATAATCCCCGGCAGCACAAATCCGCCCAGGATCATGCCCCAGAACGGGATGGCGTATTCTCCCAGTAGCTTTTCCGCCACCGAGGGCAGAATCACCGGTTCGCTGCCGGTGATCTCGACAAGATAAATGTTGAAGGTAAAGTAGATCATGATGAGGGTCATCACCAACAGAATCAGGCCGAGATGGTTGAAGTGAACGTCCTTGATGATCCCCTCTAGTCGGAAGCTCTTGCGGATGATGGCCATGGCAATCAGCAACGACGCCAATCCGGAGAAAATCGCACCCACCACAAAATAGGGCCCCATGATCGTACTGTGCCAACCGGGTTGATCGGTCGTGGCGAAGATGTAAGAGACCACGGTGTGGACGGAAACCGCGATGGGGATGATCAGAATGGCCATGGCCGAGATACAAAATTCCAACCGCCTTTTCTGTTTCCGGGTCCCCTGGTAGCCGAGGGCCAGGATGCGGTAGAGCCACGTGAGACCCACCTGCCGGTCCCTGAGGATGGCCAAGTCCGGGATGAGCGGAAAGTAAAGGTAGAGAATGCTCCCGGTGAGATACCCGCTGACGCACACCACGTCCCAAAGGATCGGCGATTGCAGCCGACCGAACTTCAGCACGTTCAAGATCCGATCGGGCCGACCCAGATCAATGATCACCGACAAGGCGCCGAAAATCAGGGCCAGCACCGTGATCACTTCGGCACAACGGGTGATCGGTCTTCGCCACTCGGCGCGGGAAATGCGCAAAATCGCGGAGATCAGGGTGCCGGCGTGGCTGATGCCGATAAAGAAGATGAAATTGGCCATATAGACGCCCCAGTACATGGGCCGGTTCATCCCGGTCATGCCCAACCCACTCTGGAACTGGCACAGGTACGCATACAGTCCGAAGGCGACGAACCCCAGCAAGATCGCGGTAGCTATCCAAAACCCCTTGCCGGGGCGGCGGAGGCCGTCCAGGATCGGTTGGACATCGAAGGAAAAGTCGGTCGTGCGCAAATCAGCTTCTAGTCCTGCCATTTCGCCTCCTGCAGATAGATCACCTTGGGATGAGTTCCCACCTCTTCCTGGAGCCGGAAGGACCGCGGACTTCTGGCAAGCTGGAACACTCCGGAGTGCGGGTCGTTCAGATCGCCGAAGGTGATCGCGCCGGCTGGGCACGATTCGGCGCAGGCCGGAAGCCTACGCACATCCGCGTCGGTCAGTGGGCGATTCTCCTTGCGCGCCCTGGCCCGAGCCTTTCTAAGCCGATGGTGGCAGAACGTGCATTTCTCCACAACACCCCTGGGGCGGGTCGCCACATCGGGATTCAACTGGTTTTTCAACTCCTCCGGCCAACTCGGCGCATACCAGTTGAAATACCGCCGCGTGTAAGGACATGCCACGGTGCAATACCGGCAGCCGATGCAGCGGGCCCAGATCTGCGCCACAATCCCTTCCTCATTGATGTACGTTGCCCCCACCGGACAAACCTTGACGCACTTAGGCGTCTCGCAGTGGTTGCACGGGGTGGGGATAAAGTGACCCTCCATGCGGGCGTACTCTGCCGTCGTCACCGACATCATGTCCATCCAGAAAATCGCCCGCCCCATTTCAGCCTGTTCCGGTCCCGCCACGGGAACATTGTTCTCCAGCCGGCAGGCGACCACACAGCAACGGCATCCGGCACACCGATCCAGGTCGATCACCATTCCCCACATCCGTCGCCGCGATTGCGGCTGGGGAGAACGGCCGAAGAGCCGCTTGGGAAGGAGAAACAACCCTCCCACCGTCCCCACCAAGGTTTTGAGGAATCCCCAGCGGGAAGTAAGCAGAAGTTTTTCCTCGGGTTTGTTGCTCACGCTACTCATCCGTCATGATTCCTTCCGAATGCGGACCCGGGTCCCATGCAGAGCCATGATTCCGGCCAGGGGATCGTTCGCATTGGCGAGCAACCCGTAGCAGGCGTTCCCCGGTTCTGTTCCGGACGGCGGCCAGGGACCGTGTCCAAGGTGGAGACCGAGTGTCCCCGGGCGAACACCGTAAAGCAACTCGACGGTCAGCCGGTGTCCTCCTACGGGCGACTCCACCCAAACGGTGTCACCCTTGCCGATGCCCAAACGCGAGGCGTCGTCGGGGTGCATCTCGATGCTCTCCTTCCAGCCACCGCCATGCCCCGCCTCGGGCAATTCCCGAAGCACGGGGAGATGGCGCGCCCCCCCCTCCGCGTAGTCGATGCTGCGATAGGGGATCAATATGAAGGGGAACTTCTCCTCCTGGCCGACGAAGCGCGGCCGTTCCCAGTGCGGCAAGCACAACTCGTCCCCCCTAGCGCCAAGGCCCACCGATTTCAAGTACTGTTCTCGCTCGTTGGCGTCGGGGAACACTTTAGCCAATCGCTCAGCGATCGCCCGGCAGTAGAACTCGAACTTGCCCGATTTCGTCCGAAAAGCGGTCTCCCACTGTTCGAAAGGGTAGTCCGACCTCCACCATCCTCCCTGTTGTTCAAGTTTTCTGACCAGGTCCGGCATATCCGAGGCGACGATCGAACCGGTCTTCGCGTCCAGAATCCCCCTCAGACGCTCGGTGGCGGCCGTGCGATAGTCGGGCCAGGGCAGGGCATCGCTGACCGGGGCCCCGGTCGCTTGGGCCAGGTGGACGATCACATCGCCGGTTGCCATCGTATCGTGACGCGGGACCACCGCCGGTTGGCGTATCCCGAGGACCGGGTAGCCCGTACTCGCCACCGGTTCCACCAGTTCCCAGCGCTCCAAGTAGGTGTGGTCCGGCAAGATGAAATCCGCCCAGAACGTCGACTCGTCCGGCAGCGGCGAGAAACTCACCACCAGCGGAACCGTGCGGATCGCCTCGATCCAACGCTGGCCTTCGGGCTTCGAAAAGACCGGGTTGGAACGATAAAGGAAGAGGGCTTTTACGGGATACGGTTTCCCGGAAAGGATGGCTTCAGGCAAGCCTTGAACGAACCCATCCCCGAGGGGGCAGACCGCTGTGCCCGTGCCGTCGATGCGGGGCGCCGCGAGGTTCGTGCGGGCGACGTCGTCGAGTTCCACGGGCGGCCACGGCGCCAGCGGTGCTCGGCGCTGCACCAGCACTCCGCCTGGCCGTTCCACACTTCCCAGCAGGGCGTTCAGGGCGTGGATGGCCATCGCCGTGGCGAGGCCGTTGGTGCTGGCCGCCGCGTCGTCTGCCAGCGCAAGCGCCGGCCGATGGGCGAACATTTCCCGGGCCAGACGCTTGATCGTCTCCACGGACACATCGGTGATCTTGGCGACTTTTTCCGGAGGATAATCCTCCAGCACAAGGCTGCGGAACCCCCGGTGTTTCTGGTCGCCGTCGGCCCAGTCCTCGAAGCCGAAAGTGTGCTCCTGGACGAACTCCTTATCGTAGAGTTCCTCCTGCACCAGAACGTGCGCCAGCCCCAGGGCCAAGGCCCCATGGGTGCCCGGTTTGAGCGGGACCCATTCATCGGCCTTGGCCGCCGTCACGGAAAAGCTGGGAGAAACTTGAACAAACTTCCCCCGTCGGCCGGAAACCCCACTTCGCAGCCGGGCCGACGCTCTCATCAAATGGATTCCCTGACAAGACGACTCCAGCAGTGTCGCCCCGAAACCCAAGATGTAAGAAACTCCCTTCAAATCATAGGCCGGCAGCTCGAAGACCCCTTGCATGTAGGCCATCGCCAACCGTTTGCTTCCGTCGGTCGTTGAGCGATGGTTGATGTGGTTGGGACTGCCATAGGCTTGGAGGAATCGCTCCCACAACTGCGGCATCAGGCCGTGCGGCTCGCCGTCGAGGACCACCACTCCGCGCGGCTCACCCTGCTCGCGCAGCTCGCGCAAGCGGACCCCAATCTCGCGGATCGCCTCTTCCCATGGTATCGGCTTCCAACGTCCTGATCCCCGTTCTCCGTCGCGGCGAAGTGGCTGGCGCACGCGGTCGGGATGATACAGCAGATGCACCCCCGCCTGCCCCTTGGGACCCAGGCCTCCTTCGTTGATCGGGCAAGACGGATTTCCTTCGATCTTGACCGCTCGCCCTTCCACGACCCGGACACGGATGCCGCATCCGGCAAAGCACTGGCTGCAGGTGGACGCCACCCAGCGCTGTTCACCTTGCGCCCAATTTTCGGCGCCCGGAACGGCGGGTTTCTCCAGCGAATAGGGGCGCGGGTCGTCGTTGCACCCCGCGAGAAACGTTCCGCCCGTGGCAACCCCCGCCGCCCGCAGAAAATTCCTTCTCGATAGCTCGCTCAACGTCTCACCTCACTTGTGGCACGTCAGACAGTCCACGCTCGCGTTGCGTTGCCGGTGGCAATCGATGCAGGCGAACATGTCGGGAGGTCGGACCAGAGGTCTCTCCACCGGATGGGCCGTGTCCGCCATGTCGCCATGGCACTGGCCACACTCGACCGCACCGTACTTGACATGTGCAACGTGAGAAAAGTAGACGTGTCCCGGCAACCGGTTGACTCGAATCCAGGGGATCTCTTGCCCCGCCTCGATGTATTTGGCCAATGCCTCCGGAGTGGGCGGGCCAGACTGACCCGGATGGTGACAATTCCCACACATCCGAATAGACGGCAGGCGGGCGTAGACTTCATCCCGGGCGCCGGTGTGGCAGGCGGCACAGTCCATCTTCAACGCCACGTGTTTGGCGTGATTGTTCAATGCTCGGAGCCGCTGGATATCGTCCTTGCCGCTGCCCAGGAGGCTCCATGCCCCGATCCCTCCCCCGGCAAGCAGCACGATGGCTGTTCCCAACGCCCCAATTATTGTTGCTCTGCTTCCTCTTGCCATTCTTCTTCTCTGACGGGGTACAAGATCAGGAAGGACGCAATAATTTGATTCATTTGAGATTCGCTCAAAACACCTCGGAAGGCAGGCATCACGATCGGCTCCGGCCCGCTCTCATCCTTCTTTCCCGCCTGGGTCCCTTCAAAAAAGATCTTGGCGATGGCCCCATATTTCGCGGAGACTTTGGCGGCATCCGGAATATCAAGCTCCGGCGGATACACGATCAGGTCTGGCTTGCTCAGATCTTTGAGCGAGATTCCCTCCCGCAACAGCTTGACGACGACCTCCGCATCCTCCGGAAACTCCAGCGACAGCTTGCTGCCCATATCGTCCAGTCGGGGGAAGGTGCCTTTGATGTAATTCGGGTTGGTCACCCCGCCTTGCCCTTCGCGCCCGTGACACAGGGCGCAGCCGTTCTTCCGGTACAGCCATTGTCCTTGTTCGACGGTGGATAAGACCTCAAACGGCATCTCGGCCGTCTGGTTCACGACCGGTTGCGGGCGATTCGGCTCGTAGCCCTTCGCATACTTATAGTCGCGTGAAGCGGAGGAACGCGTAAACAGTACGGAGGGAGCCGCCACCGTAAAGGACTTCCATGTCAAATAAAGCAAGAAACCAGCAAGACACCCCGTGGCTCCCAACACGACCAGCAAGAGGTTGAGCGCGCCCAGATCTCGCTCAGTCCCGCGGGACGGGCCCAACCACGTAAGCACCTTGGCCACAAAATGGCGTCGGCCGGCGCTTGGGGAGCCGTTTCGATGGGCATCAGCCATAGACCCATTCCCCTTTTGCTTGGAACGAACGCATGCTGATCGCATCCGTAGGACAGCGACGGACACACAGACCGCAGCGGATGCAGCGGGTCTCGTCAAGGACCATCGCGTAGCCCTGGCCCTGACTCGCTTGGGCCGGGAAATCCCCGGTCGAATCACCCCAATCGATGCGAGAAGCCGACACCATCGCGATGCACCGGTAGGGGCAGATGTCCACACATCCGCCGCAGAGGATACACCGCTGGCCGTCCAAAAAAATGTTGTCGTTGCAGTGCAGGCACCGGTTCCCTTCGATGGCCGCTTGTGGGGCGGAAAAGGGAAGCTCGACCTCGGTGAATCCCATCCGCCGGTCCAACGTCAGAGTGGGACAAGCCTGGCGCGGCGTGGCATCATAGGGATCGTGAAGGTCCCGGGGTTGGATCGTCTGAAGCTTCACGCGCTGTTTCCACTCCGCGTGGCCCCGCAAATACCGGTGGATCGACCGGGCCGCCCGGCGGCCGTCGGCCACCGCGTCGATGATCAGCCGGGGACCAAACGCCACATCGCCCCCGGCGAACACGCCGGCAGCGGTGGTGGCCAACGTCTGCGCGTCGATCGCGAGCGTTCCGCGGCGGGTTGTCTCGATGCCGTCTTCCTCCTGCAGAAACGACAGGTCGGAAGCTTGCCCGATCGAAACGATGATCGAATCGACCGTGATCGTCGATTCGGAACCCTCCTGAAACCGAGGGTTGAACCGCCCGTCCGGGTCGAACACCGACGTGCAACGTACGGTCTCCAAGCCGACCACTTTGCCGTCCACACCCAAAACCCGCTTGGGTCCCGTGGAGGGATGAAAGAGGATTCCCTCCCCCTCGGCGTCCTCCACTTCATAGCCGTGGGCCGGCATCTCCTCGCGCGACTCCAGGCAAATCACGTGGACCTCGCGGCTGCCCAGTCGGCGGGCCGCCCGAGCGGCATCCATCGTCGTGCTCACCGCGACCTTGTCGGTTCCTTCGCGAGCGGCGGTGCGGGCCACGTCCACGGCCACGTTGCCGCCGCCGATCACCACGACTTTGTGACCCAGCCACACCCGGTAGCCCAGGTTCACGTTGAGCAAGAATTCCACTCCGTGGAGCACGCCGTCCAGGTTCATCCCCTCGATCCGCAAGTCCTTACTGCGGTGCGCACCGATCGCCAGGAAAACCGCCCGGTACCCTCGCTCCTTCAGATCCGCTAGCAGGAAATCCCGGCCGAGTGTCTGCCCACACTTCAATTCCACGCCGAGTTGAAGGATCGCATCGATCTCAAGCTGGACGATTTCCCGGGGCAACCGGTATTCGGGAATGCCCAACGTGAACATTCCGCCGGGCACCGACGAGGCCTCGAACACCGTCACGGCGTAGCCCAGCCGGGCCAGGTCATGGGCGCAGGCCAGCCCTGCGGGGCCCGATCCCACCACCGCCACCGCCTCGTCCCGCGGCGGCAGTTTCTCCAGCCCCGGCGCGTGCCCCCGTCGAAGGTCGTGGGAATCGGTCGCGGTCCGTTTCAGGGCCCGGATGGAAATGGGCTCGTCGATGTCGCCGCGGCGGCAAGCGTCCTCGCAGGGGTGGGCACACACGCGACCGCAAATGAACGGGAATGGATTCGGCCTTCTGGCGATCGAATAGGCCAACTCGTGGTTGCCCTCCGCCAGCGCGCTGACGTACGCAAACGCCTCGGTTCCCACCGGGCAGGTGGCGTGGCAGTTCACGTTGTCGTGAAACCACTTCGCTCCGTCGACACTCCGCAGCTTGAACGGCTCCATCAAACAACCTTCACGAGATCACCACGAACGATACGCAGCTACATGAAACTCCGAGACGGCTGCCACCAGGCACCAGCAAGGGCCTCGTGCGACACGGCTGGCGGCAAACTGGCTCCCCTACCGGCGGCTCAGAGAAAAATCCAACTCGGCCGACTTGCCGGCCTCCACGGTCACCTCGGCCGACTTGGATTTGAGCCTTCGCTTGTTGGGGTACCACGTCTTGACCGTGTACTGGCCGGGGGGAACGTCTTTGATCTCGTACGTGCCTTCCTTGCCCACGACCGCAAAAAACGGATTCTGAAGGACGACCACGTGGGCCTCCATCTCCGGATGGATGTTGCACAAGATCGTCACATGCCCTTCTTTCCCAAAGATAAAGCTCTTGCTGGCACCCTTGCCCCACGTGCCCAAGTTATTAGCCGAGTAAGCGTGGTCCTTGCTGGCAGGCCACATCACATTGTGAAGAATCGGGTCGTCGTTGAGGAACTTCACCGTGGTGCCCTTGACGATTGGCAGCACATGGGGGACGAAGACGAGTTTCACCTGGTCCATCTCGACAGGCTTTTCAGACGGCGGATACTCTCCCGGGGCCTTCTCGATGTACACCAGCACGTGCTCCGGGCTGCGTACCCCGTGGACGGAGATCTTCCCCTGGATGGAGCCCGTCTTGGCATCCTCCGCTGTGGCCACACCCGACGCCGCGAGGCCAAGATACATGACCGAAAAAGTGACAATACCGACGCCGACGTACTTACTCATGGGATACCTCCTCGGCTGGTTCAAAGCTCACCACGGGCCCACCCGCCAAAACGCAACCTGACGTGCCCCAACAACACGATCAGTAAAGCGTAGCATTGAGAAGATGGGCCACAAAGAACTCTTCAAAAAAGGGGATTCGTGCCGATTCTTGTCGGACGATGGCAGTCAACACAACTGCTTTATGTTTCAGAATCAGAAGCCGTGCTGTTTGCCATCCGGCCTCCCCATTTCCCCCTCCATATGTAACTTACAGACCTCCATTGGCTTCTTCAAGCCCCCGAGGAAGGTTTTCTCAAAGATGGTTGATGAGTTAATACGTGATGTTTCGCCCGGGTGTCAACACACACTGCGCCGACTGGGGTCAGGGGCAAACGCGGATCGATTTTCCAAGGCGTTGCCGCCCCCCCGCCGTGCGTGTTGTATGGCATTGTCCCCGAAACGCAATATGTCGCATTAGGGGCGGAATCCCCGAATCCCGGCGGTCTTGCCGCAGGATTTGGATCGAGGTTTGTGAAGATTGGGGGCAAGTCGTAGCCTGTCTGAGCAAAGCCGGTGACGGCACCAACCCACGCCGACCCGTCATTCCACCTCAAAAGGGTCGTCAATTTCTTCCCCGCCGAACCGGCGGATATGCTCGGCCGCGTCGGTTCGATATTGAAAGGCGTGAATGTTATTGCCGTTGGCCCGATTGGTCACGATCTTGCTTCGCACAAAATGCGCCGTGTAGGAATCCAGCGGATCTCCGCTCAGCGCATCCCGAACCACCGCCTCTTTTGGGTGGGTGCCGGGCTGTCGTGCGAGCCAGTTGAGAGCGCACTGAATGGAGCAGAAAGCCGCACGCGTGCCGTCGGGCATCACCAGATCGACGCGAAGACTGGGAGAGAGTTCCTGGCCGTCCATCGCACAGTTCTCATGCGACAAACTCGCCCCCCACTGGACGTATGCCAGCGAGGCCACCAGCGTCAACACCGAGCCCAACAGGGCGGCGGCTCCCAACACGCAAACTCGTCGATGCACGACCAAGCCCGCGGGCGAGCCGACCCACGGCAACGCCATCCCCAACACGGCGGCCCATCCTGCCGCATACAAGCCGATGCCCAAGCCGACCACGATCAGTAGCGACTCGGGAGCCCTGCCGCCAGATACGAGGCAGTAGACGCAGTGGTGGAACGGCAGCCGCATCAAGAGTGGGGCGACAACTTCCGACAGTTCTTGCCACGAAACCCAGCCGAGACCGACCGACGCTGCCAGCAGCCCTGTGTTCTCACACACCGCCCGTAGCCCGTGCCCACACGTGCGGCGACCTGATCGCACCAGCAGCCAAACGGCCAGCAAGGGTATCCCGGCGAAAAACAGCGTACCGAGGACGAGGCGTCGGGCCGGGCCGGGGAGTACCCAAGGCAGGTAGTACGACGGTGCCTCCAACTTGGTACCCGCGGCTTCGCCGTAGCTCGAGCAACAGGAGACCTCGTTGAGCGACTCCATGTGGACCACGTAATAGAGTTCGGTGCCATGGGCGGCCGCCACCACCGCCGCCACTGCCGCCAAGGCGACCATCCCCCTGATTCGGCCAGCCGGGCGCCCGGAACGCCGCCAGATGAGATCCAGCAGCAGCCAGGCACCTAGCAGGAAAACGACCGTCGGTTGGGCCACCTGGATCAGGGTGACCATGCGAGGCATCACGCGGGTCACGCCGTAGATACACATCGCACCGGGAATCTCCGGCACAAAACTGTTGAGCATGGCGTAGAACAACGGCCAGCCGATCACTAACGTCAGCAGGCAAACGACGGCCACCAACCGCGCCAAATCGACGCTTTGCTCCGCCCGACTGGCCTGCTGCTGCCCGCCGCCGGCGCGCATCCGCCACGCTGCCCAGAAGGCCGTCCCCATCAGCCCAACCGACAGGACCACGCCCAGCCCGGCCATGAACAACATCAAAATGCTGTAGGTATTGACGATCATGGCACCGGCTCCAATCGTCCGGCCGTCATCCGAAACCGTCCCGCGCCGTTCGCCCTGAGCATGGGGTCGTGGGTGGCAATGAGGACGGTCTTTCCCCGGGCAATCAACGCCGCCAGCACGTCGAGCACCCGACGGGCCGATTCCGCGTCGACCTGCGAGGTCGGCTCGTCGGCCAACACCAGATCGGGTTCGTTGACCAAGGCGCGGGCCAGGGCCACCCGCTGCTGTTGCCCGCCGCTGAGGCGTTCGGGAGGACGGTCCGCGACCTCGGCAACCCCCAGTTGCTCAAGCCATTCCAACGCCCTCCGCTTACGAGCGGAAGGCGCGGTTCCCATGGGCACCAGCGGCAACGTCACGTTTTCCCAACAAGGCATACCCGGCAAAAGCTTGAAGTCTTGGAACACCAGGCCAACACGCCTTCGCCGCAGCAAGGCCAGGGCAGCGTCCGACAACTCCCCCAGGGGCTGGCCAAACAACTCCACGCTGCCGCCGTGGGGACGGTCCAGTCCTCCGATCAGGCTCAGCAGTGTCGTCTTTCCCGAACCGGAAGGCCCCGTCACCACCGCCATCTTCCCCGGCCCCAACTCCAGGTCCACCGCGTCAACGGCTTTCAACGGGTCGCTGCGGACCGCCGGATAATAGCGTACCAGTTGGCGGGTGCGGACCGTCGGTGTCATTGTGGTTCGCCCTCTAACGGATACTTTCGGCCGGTGGATGGGCCGCCAGCCGCCACGTGGTGTAGAGACTGCCCACCAGGGTAATCGTCAAGCACAAGAGCAGCGCCACCGCCGCCGGCGCCGGCGTGAATCGGGCAGGGACCCGGAACGGAGCTACCTCGCCTAGCTCGCTGATGAAAAACTGTGCCACCAGCACCCCGTTGAACACCCGTACCCAAACGTAACTGACCACTACCGCCAGGCACGCCGAAAGGATCGACAAGAGCACCTGCTCGCAGGTCACCATGACCATCACATCGCTGGTCTGCCAACCGACCGCCTTGCAGATTCCAATCTCTCGCCGTCGGTCCGAAAGCCCCAGCCCGGAGGCGACCAGCAAAGCGGGGATACCCACGGCGAAAGCCACCAGGAATAACGCGGTGAACACCCCTTGCTGATGCCGAAACCCTTTGTCCAGGTAGGCGTGCACCTCCCGTTTCTTGCTTTGCAACCGGTAGGGGATATCCCCAAGGATCTCCAGGGCATCCCGGCGAACAGCCTGGATGTTCTCGGGCCCGGGGCGGCAGTAAATCAGCAAATCAGAAACATAGCCCGGCAGGGCAAACAACGTCGCCGCGTCATCCAGCGTCATCAACACCAGTTGCGCGCTCCAAATCGTGGCATCCCGGCCCAGGATAGCCGCAACGCGAAACGGCATCGTCACGTCGCCCACCTTGATGTTGATCTGCTGGCCGGCCTGGAGATGCAAATCGTCGGCCAAGGCCGATCCGATCATCACCTCTCCCTGGTGGAATTTCTCCGCCGGCGACCCCGATCGCGGGGCCAGGTCGGCCTGCTCCTGCTCCAAACCGAGGATCACAATCAAATCCGGCTTCGCCTCTCCGCTGCCGGCGAGTCCAATCTCCGCGCTGGCCCGGCCCACGATGCGGGGAACCACCTTCAAAACATAAGGACTCGCGCGGAAAGCCTCCACGTATTTGCGAGGCACGGGGCCGTTGCGGCCAAACTGGTCCAACGTCAGATACAAATCGGCGCCTTCCTCCACGGCGACCTCGGCATCGGCCCGAATGCCCTCGGAAATCGCGATACCCGTTACATACGGCCCGCAGATCGCCACCAGGCAGATCACCACCACCACCGAGCGGACCCGATAGCGTGCAACGTTCGCGGCAGCAGCACGAAACAAGTTGAAGTAGATCCTCACGGGCGCGGCATCTCCTCTTCGGCGGCGTGACGAATGCCCGTCCTGGGCACCACAAAAAAGGAGACCGTGCCGGTGTGGTCGGAACAGTAGCAATATCCCCCCGGCAAAGGATATTCCGCACACGTACAATGCTCAAGGCGCGGATCGAAGTTGACAAAACACCAGCGGGGGCGCACGGTCGCTCCCAGGCCCAGCCCACCGGCCATGCGCTGAAACTGCCGGGCGATGTCACGATTGCCGCCGGAGGATGCGGCCCCGTCCAAGAGCAACACACCCACCGCCGCAACCAGCAATGCGGCCGTCATCGCCGTCACCCTGGCGCCTGCCGACATCGCCGAACACCATCTGAAAATGCTACTCACCCGAGCCTCCCGTTCTCCCGCAAGAACGCGGATGAAAACAACGACCTCGCGGAACTGTCTTTTGGCCGGGCACGAGCCAGCACACGTTGCAGAACAACGTATGGCCCGTCGCAAAAAATGTGCCACACGAACCCGAAGCGCCAGCGAATGTGCCACACAAACCCGAAGCGCCAGCGAGGGAAGAAAACGCACGAATGGCGTCCCTCGCTGGCGCTTCGGGTTCGTATGGCTAAATCGCGAAACGTTGCAGTTTTTTTCGGACGGGCCATATCACCATGGGAGAACTTCACCGTGGCCCATTTCACCACCGGCAGCAGGCACGATTCAACGATACGACTCATCAACACGACACCACAACGCACACCATGGACAAGCGTCGGAATGAAATGGATGCAACGGTCCCCAGAAACCCGGATCCTAGCAGGCACCGCTGACTTTCTCAACCCACGGAAGCCTGGAGTTCACCCGGTGTTGGGGTCCGCCGGGACACCGCCAGGCGCAAGAACTGGCTGTTGCCGATTTCGAAAGCCGAGTTGCCGTAAGGCCGGCTGTGCCGGCCGGTTGCCTACGGCAACGCCGGTGGCCCTGATAGCTCACGGGTGGCCCTGATAGCTCGCCTATCAGGGCGGCGCGGCCGCAAGAGGCACCTGCTCGGCGCGGGGCTGCCGACCCCCGCGGGTGGCCCTGATAGCTCTGCTATCAGGGCGGCGTAGCCGCAAGAGGCATGGGGCGACAATGCCGCGCGCGGGCGGCAGTCCGGCACGCCGCGATCCTTGCCTCCCGTGCCTACCGCACCCCGATAGCAGAGCTATCGCGGCCACCCGTGAGGTCGCCAGACCCGCGCCGAACGCGGTATCTTGCCCGATCAAATGCCGGGTCGCGACCCGGCCTACAGACGGAAC
>CAYZWG010000030.1:21060-23807 GCA_964481605.1 uncultured Planctomycetaceae bacterium | reverse complement strand
GCTGCTGTAGCTCAGTTGGTAGAGCGCGTCCTTGGTAAGGACGAGGTCATGGGTTCGAGTCCCATCAGCAGCTCTTGTGTCGAATTGCCCCAGTCAAGGGTCTAACCCAAGTTGTTCAACGTACCCGCTTGATTCAGTGCAGGGAGAAAACGAGAGAATGGCCAAGGACGTATTTCAGCGCACGAAACCCCACGTCAACGTGGGCACGATTGGTCATATCGACCACGGAAAGACCACCCTCACCGGGGCGATTTTGGCTGTCCAGGAGAAGAAGGGGCTGGCCCAGTTCAAGTCGTACGCGGATATCGCCAAGGGCGGCACGGTCCGCGACGCAACAAAGACCGTGACGATTGCGGTGGCTCACGTAGAGTATGAGACGGAGAACCGTCACTACGCCCACATCGACTGTCCGGGGCATGCCGACTTCATCAAGAACATGATTACCGGGGCGGCCCAGATGGACGGTGCGATCCTGGTGGTTTCGGCGGCCGACGGCCCCATGCCCCAGACCCGGGAGCACGTGCTCTTGGCTCGCCAGGTGAACGTGCCCTCGCTGGTCGTTTTCCTCAACAAGTGCGACCTGGTGGACGACGAGGAATTGATCGAGTTGGTCGAGTTGGAGCTGCGGGAGTTGCTTTCCAGCTACGACTTCCCCGGCGACGACATCCCCATCATCCAGGGGAATTCGCTGGGGGCCTACCAGAATCCCGAAGATCCCGCCGCGATCAAGTGCATCGAGGAACTGCTGGACGCGATCGACTCCTACATTCCCGAGCCGCAACGGGAGTCGGACAAGCCGTTCCTGATGGCCGTCGAGGACGTGTTCTCGATCGAGGGTCGCGGCACGGTGGCCACCGGGCGTATCGAGCGGGGCGTGATCAAGACCGGCGAGGAAGTGGAGATCGTCGGTTTGAGCGACGAGTTGCGGAAGGTGGTGTGTACGGGCGTGGAGATGTTTAACAAGACGCTCAACGAAGGGATGGCCGGAGACAACGTGGGCTGTCTGCTCCGCGGCGTGAAGCGCGACGAGATTCAGCGCGGTCAGGTACTGGCCAAGCCCGGCTCAATCACCCCGCACACCAAGTTCGAGGCCGAGGTTTACGTCCTCTCCAAGGATGAAGGCGGGCGCCACACGCCGTTCTTCAGCGGCTACCGGCCCCAGTTTTACTTCCGCACCACGGACGTGACGGGGAGCTTGAATCTGCTGGGCGGCGCGGAGATGTGCATGCCGGGCGACAACGTCAAGCTGATGGTCGAGTTGATCAATCCGATCGCCATGGACGCCAACGTCCGATTTGCCATTCGCGAAGGGGGGCGGACGGTCGGCTCCGGCGTGGTGACCAAGGTGATCGAGTAGTCTCCGTGAACGAGTTCCGGTGGGCCGAAGGAGGCGAGCGTGCCGCCAAGCACGGAGCCGGTTTATTGATGGTTGCATCGCGCATGATCGGTCGCTTCGGGCTCACACCCTGAGAATCCGGGCTTCCGCTGGAAGCCCTCCATTGGTTGGCTGTGCAAGCGTCAATAGGGGGGTTGCCGGGTCGTGCAGGGGTGTAGCTCAATTGGTAGAGCACTGGTCTCCAAAACCAGCGGTTGGGAGTTCGATTCCCCCCGCCCCTGCTTTGATTCCTACGAACGGTCGAGTTGTGAGGTTTTCACACAGCATGGTTTGAATGCCAAGTCGCCGCCGGCTCCGGATCGCTCGGAGACGGGCGGGCGGGAAAGTGGTTTCCGGTGAGCGCGTTTCTGCAAGAGTTGTTTCAGGTCGGAATCTACAAGCGTACGCAGGGCCGGATCGCCAGGCAGGTGACCTTCGCGGCGTGGGCGGTGGGTCTGGCGGCCGGAATGTGGCGGTTGCACTGGATGTTGAGAGGGACAACGTGGCTACCCCAGGGGTGGGAAACCGCGTTGAGCCTGGCGATTCCCGCCGCACTATTGGTGATCGGGTTTTGGGTGGGTTATCGGCTGATGAACCTGCCGGTGTTTGCCGATTTTCTGATTGCCGTGGAAGCGGAGATGAACAAGGTCTCCTGGCCCACGCGGAGTGAACTCTACCGCAGTTCGATCGTTGTACTGATAACCATTTTCGCCCTGGCCGCCGTGCTGTTCGTGTTCGACTTTTTCTGGAACTGGTTTTTTACGTTTCTGAGAATCTTGCCCAAGGGGTAAGGGACCGGCGGGCAAACCCGCGCCGGTTCGGCCGGTCACCGGCGGCGGGGTCGGCAGCCCCGCGCCGAACGAAGCCGCGTTGTCTGCTTTTACCGCAGCCGCAAGGGCCATCACTGGGGCCGAGGGAAAGTTCGCCGTGACAGACGAACCGAACAAACCGATCGACACAGCGGATGAGCCGCCCCAAGGCGAGGCGACACAGCCGGCCGGTCCGCCGGCCGAGGTTGCCGAGCCGGAGGCGCCGCCGCCGGCCGCCAGCGAGGATGCCGGGTCGGAGCCGGAGGCGGTCGAGGACGCTGCCAAGGAAGATGCGGCGGCGGCCGAACCACAAACGCCCGAGATTTCGCAGCAGCCGGAGGCGGCACCCGCTGCCGACAAGGTTGCCGAAGAGGAAGCTGCCCAGGAAGAGGCTCCTGAAGAGAAGGCTGCGGAAGAGAAGGCTGCCGAAAAGAAAGCTGCGGAAGAGAAGGCTGCGGAAGAAAAGGCTGCGGAAGAAAAGGCTGCGGAAGAAAAGGCTGCGGAAGAGAAGGCTGCGGAAGAGAAGGCTGCGGAAGAGAAGGCTGCGGAAGAGAAGGCTGCGG
>CAYZWG010000030.1:20748-20821 GCA_964481605.1 uncultured Planctomycetaceae bacterium | reverse complement strand
CTGCGGAAGAGAAGGCTGCCGAAAAGAAAGCTGCGGAAGAGAAGGCTGCGGAAGAGAAGGCTGCCGAAAAGAA
>CAYZWG010000030.1:0-20648 GCA_964481605.1 uncultured Planctomycetaceae bacterium | reverse complement strand
AGCTGCCGAAAAGAAAGCTGCCGAAAAGAAAGCTGCCGAAAAGAAAGCTGCCGAAAAGAAAGCTGCCGAAGAGGAGTCGGCCAGCGGCGAGGAGCCGGCCGGGGAAGAGAAGTCGGAGAAAATGGACTGGTACATCCTCAAGGTGCAGAGCAACCGCGAGGACTCGATTCGCGACGGCCTGATGCGGCGCGTGGCGATTGCCGGGTTGGAGTACTACATTGGGCAGATTATCGTTCCCACGGAGAAGGTCACCGAGTTCAAGGGCGGCAAGAAGCGGGTGATGAAGCGTAAGCTCTACCCCGGCTACCTGGTCGTGCAGATGGAGATCAACGACGACACCTGGTTTCTGGTTCGGGAGACGCCGGGGATCGGCGACTTTACGGGGGCAGCCGGCCATCCCACGGCGATGGAACCCCACGAGGTGTCGCGGATTCTCGCCAAGCAGGAGGAGAAACAGGACGAGGCCCCCAAGCTGAAGATCGCCTTCAGCACGGGCGACCGGATCAAGATCAACGAGGGGACGTTCGAAAACTTCGAGGGCGAGGTCCACACCATCGACGAGACGAACGGGCGGGTTACCGTGATGATCAACATTTTTGGTCGCAGCACGCCGGTGGAATTGGAATACTGGCAGATCGAAACCATCTGAGGGCCAGTAGGCAGACAGACACGTTTTGGACCAGCCGATAATGAATTTGCCGATTTGCCGGGCCGCGTTTCACGGCGGTCCTCGGTTTTCAAACCGGTAAGTTGTTTTTCGGCCGCCCCTTGGCATTTTCGTCCAGCCGTGTGGCGGGGGGATGTGGAAGTGATATCCCGGTTCATCGCAGACTAACGAAAACAGGAATCATGGCAAAGCAGTTGGCGGGAAAAGTCAGGTTTCAGGTTCCCGGCGGCCAGGCCACGCCGGCCCCGCCGGTGGGGACGGCACTGGGCCGTTTCGGGATCAACCTGGGTCAGTTTGTGCAGCAATTCAACGATCGGACCAAGGAGGATCAGGGGCTGCGAATCCCGGTCGTGGTGCGGGTTTACAACGACCGCACCTTCGAGTTGGAGACGCATAGCCCGGCCGCGGTCGACCTGCTCAAACAGGCTGCGGGGATCGCCAAGGGATCGGGCGACGTGCCACGAGAAAAAGTGGGGCAGGTGACCTCGGCGCAGATTCAAGAGATTGTGAAGAAGAAGATGAACAATCTCAACGCCCGGGACATGGAGCACGCTTGCCGGCAGATCGAGGGAACGGCGCGGAGCATGGGACTGGACGTGGTGGACTGATATCCAAGGGGGGCGGCGCGACGCCTCCCAGCGGACGAACAAGGCTTCCGCGGAAGCCCGCGGCTTTTCCCCTGGGGAACGTTGTCGGGCGAGCGGGAGGTTGGCGGCGGGCCGTCGCCGCGGGCATTTCCTCATTGCACAGCGCCGCTTAGCGGAGGTTGAAGAACGTAAAGTCTTGGGATTTCAGGTGTTACGCCCCACCGGCCCTGTGCCGGTGGGTTGAGGGTTTGGAAACTATCCGCGGTGGCCACCCCCAACGGTTCTCCGTGGCCTCGGGTAGGGGGGGACGCGTGTGGGCGTGGTAGTTCTCAAACCCGTCTCCCACCGGCACAGGGCCGGCGGGGAGGAGCCCTAAGTGGCGCTGTCCAACGAAGAGTGGCTGGGGACGCATTACGAATGATGGTCAAGAAATCGAAACGTATGCGAGCGTTGGCGGAGAAGATTTCCGGCAAGGAGGCAATGCCGTTGCCGGACGCCGTTGCCCTGCTGAAGACGTTCAACAACACGAAGTTCGACCAGACGGTGGAGGTGGCCATCCGGCTGGGGGTGGACCCCAAGCAGGCCGACCAGATCGTTCGGGGGTCGATCGTGCTGCCGCACGGGATCGGCCGTTCGTTGCGGGTGATCGTGTTTGCCAAGGACGAGAAGGCCGACGAAGCCAGGGCGGTGGGCGCCGACGAGGTGGGGGGTGCGGAGCTGGCGGACAAAATCAAGCAAGGTTGGACCGATTTTGACGTTTGCATCGCCTCGCCGGACATGATGGGGATCGTGGGGCCGCTGGGGCGAATCCTCGGTCCCCGGGGGTTGATGCCCTCGCCGCGGGCCGGCACGGTCACGCCCGAGGTGGCCAAGACGATTGAGGAATACAAGGCCGGCAAGGTCGAATTCCGCAATGATTCGGGCGGCATTGTGCACGCCATGGCGGGGAAGCTGAGTTTTGAGGCCGAGAAGCTGGTGGAGAACATTCAGGCGTTCATCGACCACATCCAGAATTTGAAGCCGGCGGCGGTCCGCGGCCAGTACATTCGAGGAATCGCGGTGAGCGCGACGATGTCGCCGGGCGTTCCGGTGGCGGCTTGAGGTATCCGTCGCGGTGGGAATTGAGCGGGGCCGGTGGGGCGGACAAAAGAATCCTTTCGAGCAGCCGTTTTCGGCTCTACCCTGGAAATCATGAGCAAATACGTCAAGAAGCTGATCGCGGAACATTTGCAGCAGCGATTGGGCGGAGTGAACGACGCCCTGCTGGTAAACATGGTCGGGCTGGACGCCATCGCCGACAACCAACTGCGGACCGAGTTGGCGAGCAAGGACATCCACGTGCTGGTGGTCAAGAACAGCCTGGCGCGGAAAGCCGTGGAGGGGACGCCGCTGGCGGGGCTTTTCGAGGGGGTGACGGGGACCAACGCCGTCTGCTGGGGTGGCGAGGACCTGGTGAGCCTGGCCAAGGAAGTGGTTCGCCTGGCGAAGGACAAGCAGTACGAGGCGTTCCAGCCGCAGGGTGGAATGATGGACGGCGAAAGGCTGTCCGCCCAGCGGGTGGAGGAGGTCAGCAGGTGGCCCAGCCGAGAGGAGCAGTTGGGGCTTCTGGTGGGCCAGGTTCTGGGGCCGGGAGCCACCCTGGGGGCGCAGTTGTGCGGTGCCGGGGGGGCTCTGGCCGGCCAGATCAAGCAGCAGGGGGAAGCGGAAGACGAGGCCAGTTGAGCAAGATCAGCGGAGCGACAAGAAACCGCGGATGGAGTTCCGCGATAGGCAAAGCGGAAACGGAAATCTTCATTCACCAAGCCGGAACCTGACAAGACGTTGCGTAGACCGGTCCCACCCTGGAGTGTTCAGGTGGGCGGCGCGCGGGCGATGTAGAAAGGACGAAGACGAAATGGCGACCGACGAAGCAACTCGCGAATTTTCGGCGAGCACGCAGGAGATGGGCGACAAGATTGCCGGCCTCACGTTGAAAGAGGCCAAGGAACTGAGCGATTACCTGGAAGAGGTGCATGGGATCAAGGCGGCTTCCGGGGCGGTGGCCATGATGGCTCCGGCCGGGGGAGCGGCGGAAGGGGGCGAAGCGGCCGAGGAGCAGACCGAATTCGACGTCGTGCTGGAGAACTTCGGCGCGAAGAAGATCGGCGTGATCAAGGTGGTCCGCGCGGCGACCAGCCTGGGTTTGAAGGAAGCGAAGGACCTGGTCGAAAGCGCGCCTTCGAAGGTCAAGGAAGGGATTTCGAAGGAAGACGCCGAAAAGCTGAAAGCCGAATTGGAAGAGGCGGGCGCCACGGTGTCGATTAAGTAGCAGGACGCTCGTTTGGCGTTCCGCTGGTACTGCGATGATTGACGCCTGCATCGCCAGGGGACGGAAAGCTCCCCCGGGGAGCAGGGGTTTTCGGGGCGGGGCCCCACCCCGCCGGCAATTGGCCTTGCACTCATCCATAGGCGGCACCTTCCTCGAGGGGACGCGGTGTGGTGCGCTGGCTACCAACCTTGGGCTCATATCAGACTTGCCGCGATTCAAGCGGTTTCTCGGCCGCCGGGTGGCTGCGCACTCGTTGCCCGAATCTTTGGGATTTGTTTTTCCAAAAGTAGGAGGATCTCCCTACATGGCTACCACCGCACAGCGACGACTTCGACCGACGCAAACTCGTCACTTTGGAAGCCATCAGGAGTTGGATCTCTACGCGATACCCGATCTGACGCGAATCCAGACCAAGAGCTACGAAGCTTTCCTGCAATACGAGTTGGCCTCGGACAAGCGGAAAGACCAGGGTCTGGAGGGGGTATTGCGGGAGATTTTCCCGGTGGAGAGCTACGACAAGTCGCTGCGGCTGGAATACATCCGCTACGAGCTGGGCAAACCCCGCTACGAGCCGGATGAATGCCGGCAATTACGGTTGACCTATGGCCGCCCGTTCAAGGTCTGGTTGCGGCTGACCAAGGAAGAGCCGATCGAAGAGGAGGTCTACCTGGGCGACGTTCCCATCATGCTAGGCGGGGGCGAATTCATCATCAACGGGGCCGAGCGGGTGGTGGTCAGCCAGTTGCACCGTTCGCCCGGTGTCGATTTCGTGGTCGACATGGAGGCGGGGGAACGCCGGCTGCATAGCTGCCGGGTGATCCCCGAGCGGGGAAGCTGGATCGAGTTGAACGTCACCCGCAAGGAAAGCCTCACGGTACGGATCGACCAGAGCGGCAAGTTTTCGGCGATGACCCTGCTGAGGGCGATGGACCCCAAATACAGCGACGACGCTTCGCTGTTGAAAGCGTTTTACAAGACGAGCACGGAAAAGATCGTCGACGGGCGAAGCGTTACGAAGATCGAGGGCAAGCTGACCGTGGTGGACGTGATTTATCCCGCCGACAGTCCCCGCGCGGGCGAGGTGATTGTGGAGTGCGGGCAGAAAATCACCAAGAACCTGGCCGAGACGATCTGCACCTCCGGTCTGAAATCGGTGGAGGTGATGCCGGACCAGCGGAGTCCGCTGCTGTTGAACGCGCTGGCCGACGACAATACGGCCAGCCACGAAGAGGCGCTGTTGCGGATTTACCAGCGGTTGCGTCCGGGCAATCCGCCGCAGTTGGAGAAGGCGAAGTCGCTGTTTCGGGAGAAGTTCTACGACACCAACCGCTACCGCCTGGGCCGGGTGGGGCGATTTCGAATCAACCGGAAGTTTAACCTGAACGTTCCGGAAAAGGAGATGAGGCTGCGACCCGAGGACCTGATCGCGGCGATGAACTACCTGCTGCGATTGCGGAGCGACGATCCCCAAGCGCAGGTCGACGACATCGACCACCTGGGCAACCGGCGGCTGCGGACGATCGACGAATTGGCCTGCGACGAATTGCGAAAAGGGTTTTTGAAGCTTCGGCGAACGGTGCAGGAGCGGATGAGCCTCAAGGACGTGCAGGACATGACGCCTCGCAGCCTGGTCAATCCCAAGAGCATTTCGGCGGCGATCGAGTATTTCTTCGGCCGTGGCGAGTTGTCGCAGGTGGTCGACCAGACCAACCCCTTGTCGATGCTGACCCACGAGCGGCGACTTTCGGCGTTGGGGCCGGGCGGGCTGAACCGCAAGCGGGCGGGTTTCGAGGTTCGCGACGTGCACATTTCGCACTACGGCCGGATTTGCCCCATCGAGACCCCCGAAGGAACGAATATCGGTTTAATTTCCAGCCTGGCGATTTATGCCAGCGTGGACGATTACGGGTTTCTGGTGACGCCCTATCGGGTGGTGAAGAAGGGCAAGGTGCTGGACAAGGTGGAGTGGCTCCGCGCGGACCAGGAGCACGAGGCCTTTCTGGCGCCGGCCGACGCGAAAATCGAGAACGGCCGATTGGCGGGCAAGAACATTATTGCCCGGCACCACGGCGACTTTTTCATGGTGCCGGTGGATTCGGTCCAATACCTGGACGTGGCGGCCGCCCAGATGATCGGCGTTTCGGCCGGTTTGATTCCGTTCCTGGAGCACGACGACGCCAACCGGGCCCTGATGGGATCGAACATGCAGCGTCAGGCGGTGCCGCTATTGATCAGCGAGCCGCCGGTGGTGGCGACGGGGATGGAGATCGACGCGGCCCGCAACTCGAGCATGTTGGTCCGCGCCAAGCGGCGGGGAACGGTCAACTTCGTCGACGCGCGGCGAATTGAAATCGGCAACGACGTCTACTCCTTGCGGAAATTCGTGGGGTTGAACGAGCGCACCTGCCAGGATCAGAAGCCGATTGTGGAGGTGGGCCAAAAGGTGGAAAAGGGCCAGGTCATCGCGGACGGCGCGGGAACCTACCAGGGCGAACTGGCCCTGGGACGAAATATTCTGGCGGCATTCATGGCGTGGGATGGGTTTAACTATGAAGACGCGATCATCATCAGCGAGGAGCTGGTCCATAACGATACCTACACTTCGATCCACATCGAGGAGTTCGACACGGAGATTCGGGAGACAAAATTGGGGCGAGAGGAGTTCACCCGCGATATCCCCAACGTCAGCGAAAAGGCTCTCCGCAACCTGGACGAGACGGGGATCGTGCGGGTGGGCACCTACGTTCGCCCGGGCGACATCCTGGTGGGTAAGGTTTCGCCGAAGTCGAAGACGGAATTGACGCCCGAGGAGAAGCTGCTGCACGCCATCTTCGGCCGGGCGGGTGAAGACGTGAAGAACGATTCGCTGGAGGTGCCGTCGGGGATCGAGGGGATTGTGATCGATACGCAGAAGTTTTCCCGCCGAATGAGCCTTTCGGAAGAGGAGCGGAAGGAGTTTGAGAAGACCTTGAAAAAGGCCGAAGACGAGGGAAACGCGAGGATTGCCAGCGCTTTCGGCCAACTGGTGGAGCAGATCGAAGAGGTTCTCAAGAAGAAGCTCACCGACGAGGACGGGACCCCCTTGGTCGAGGGGCAGGAACATCGCTACGTGGCGGAGCAGGCGTATCGTTTTCGGCTGGAATCGCTGGAGGTGCGCAGCGCCAAGCGCAAAAGCGAGGTGGAAAAGGTCTACAAGCGGCTTTGGCCGGGGGTGGAGGCGGCGATCGACGCCCGCGATCGCAAGCTCAACTCGATGAAGCGGGGCGACGAGCTGCGGAGCGGCGTGTTGCAGATGGTCAAGGTGTACGTGGCCGCGAAGCGAGTGATTTCGGTGGGCGACAAGATGGCCGGGCGTCACGGCAACAAGGGGGTGATCTCGAAGATTCTGCCGATCGAGGACATGCCTTTTCTTGCCGACGGCACGCCCATGCAGATTCTGCTCAACCCGCTGGGCGTGCCCAGCCGGATGAACGTGGGCCAGATTTTGGAGACGCATCTGGGCTGGGCCGGTGCGAAGTTGGGTTTTCAGGCGATCACGCCGGTGTTTAATGGGGCCAGTGAGAAGGAGATCAACGACTGTCTGGAAGAGGCCGGGCTGCCGCGACACGGCAAGATGAAGCTCTACGACGGCCGCACGGGAGAGCCCCTGGAGCAGCAGACCACGGTGGGGTACATCTACATGCTCAAGCTGCACCACCTGGTGGACGACAAGGTTCACGCGCGCAGCACGGGACCCTACTCGCTGATTACGCAGCAGCCCTTGGGCGGCAAAGCCCGATTCGGCGGCCAGCGTTTCGGCGAGATGGAAGTGTGGGCCTTGGAGGCTTACGGGGCCGCCTATACGCTGCAGGAATTGTTGACGGTCAAGAGCGACGACGTGGAAGGCCGCACCAAGATTTACGAATCGATGGTGAAAGGGGAAAACACGCTGGAAGCGGGTACGCCGGCCAGTTTCGACGTGCTCACCAATGAAATCCGCGGCTTGGGTCTGAACATGCAGTTGGAGAAAGGGAAGGTGTGAGCTGAGAGCGGTCGGGCGGCGGGCCGGGCGTCTGCGGGCGTGGGGTGATTGACCGTTTTGGCCGGGACGCGGCAGGGACCGTCGAACGGCTGCCCATCGAGCGTTCCTCCGCACGAAGGAAGAGGTCTCCGGCGGCCGTCCTCTCTTGCGACGAAATTCGTTTCCTCCTCGAAAAGGAGTGCCAACCGTGAGTATTGGCGAAGCGACCTACGAGCGGATCAACGATTACGCTTCGGTCAAGATCAGCCTGGCTCGGCCGCACGACATTCGGAGCTGGTCGTTCGGCGAGGTGAAAAAGCCGGAAACGATCAACTACCGAACGTACCGGCCGGAGAAGGACGGTCTTTTCTGTGAACGCATTTTCGGTCCGGAAAAGGACTGGGAATGTGCCTGCGGCAAGTACCGCGGGATGAAATACAAGGGCATGATCTGCGACCGTTGCGGCGTGAAAATCACTCACAGCCGGGTCCGCCGAAAGCGGATGGGCCACATCGAGTTGGCCGCCCCCGTGGTCCACATCTGGTTTTTCAAGGCGATGCCCAGCCGGCTGGGAACGCTGTTGAGCATGAAGACCACCAGCCTGGAAAAAGTGATCTACTTTCAGGACTACGTGGTCACGGAGCCGGGCGACACGCCGCTGACGAAGCAGCAGTTGCTCACCGAGGAGGAATACCGTACGGCGCGGCAGGAGTTTTCGGAGGGTGCGTTCAAGGCCGACATGGGGGCCGAGGCGATTCGCAAGCTGCTCACCGACCTCGACCTGGTGGAACTCTCGCGGCAACTCCGCCAGGACCTGATCGAGACCAGGTCGAAGCAAAAGAAAAAGGACCTCATCAACCGGTTGAAGATCGTGGAGGCAGTGCGCGACAGCGACAACCGCCCCGAGTGGATGGTGCTGGATGTGATCCCGGTGATTCCCCCGGATCTGCGCCCCCTGGTGCTGTTGGACTCGGGTAACTTTGCCACCAGCGACCTCAACGACCTCTACCGGCGAATCATCAACCGCAACAACCGGCTGAAAAAACTGGTCGATCTGAACGCGCCCGAAGTGATCATCAAGAACGAGAAGCGGATGCTGCAGCAATCGGTCGACGCCTTGTTCGACAACAATCGTTGCAAGCGGCCGGTGCTGGGCTCGAGCAATCGGCCGCTGAAATCGCTGACCGACATGATTAAGGGGAAGCAGGGGCGTTTTCGGGAGAACCTGCTGGGCAAACGCGTGGACTACTCGGCCCGTAGCGTGATCGTGGTGGGACCGAACCTCCGACTGCACCAGTGCGGCTTGCCCAAGAAGATCGCGCTCGAGCTCTACCAGCCCTTTATCATTCGTCGCTTGAAGGAACTTCAGCACGCCGACACGATCAAGAGCGCCAAGAAGATGCTGGAGCGGAAGGACGAGGAAGTTTGGGATATTCTGGAGGAGGTGATCCGCAACCACCCGGTGATGTTGAATCGGGCTCCCACGCTGCACCGGATGGGGATCCAGGCGTTTGAGCCGACGCTGGTGGAAGGCAACGCGATCAAGCTTCACCCGCTGGTTTGCAAGGGCTTCAACGCCGACTTTGACGGGGACCAGATGGCGGTCCACCTGCCGCTTTCGATCGAGGCCCAGGTGGAGGCGCACACGCTGTTGATGTCGACCAACAACATTTTCAGTCCGGCCAACGGGGCGCCGATCATCAGTCCTTCGCAGGACGTGGTGATGGGGAGCTACTACCTGACGATGGCCCTGCCCGATCGACGCGGCGAGGGAATCGTGTTCTCCTCGCCGGACGAAGTGCACCTGGCCTATGCGTTGGGCAAGGTGGATACGCACGCGAACATCAAGGTGCGGATGCCGGCGGGTACCAAGGTGAAGAACGCCCCCGAGTTTTCCCAGGGGGGAGTTCTCGACACCACCGTGGGGCGGATCATCTTCAACGGTATCCTGCCCCGCGGGATGCCCTTCTACAACCATCCCATGCGTTCCGGCGAGTTGGCGACGGTGATCTCCGACTGCTACCAGGTGCTGGGCCGGAAAGCGACGATCGACCTGCTCGACAAGATGAACCAGGTTGGATTTCGCGAATCGACACGGAGCGGCCTTTCCTTCGCCACGGACGACCTGATTACTCCTCACAACAAAGCAAAGATTATCGCCGCCGCGGAAAAGAAGGTGCTTCGAATTCTCAAGCTATACCAGCGGGGGATCATCACCGAAGGCGAGCGTTACAACCAGGTGCTCGACGCCTGGACCCACGCGCGCGAACAGATTACCACGGAGATGATGGGCGAGTTGGAGAGCGACGAGCGGTACTCCGGTTACGTCAATCCGATCTTTCTCATGGCCCACTCCGGCGCTCGTGGGGGGGTGGAACAGATTCGGCAGCTTTCCGGAATGCGGGGGTTGATGGCCAAGCCCTCGGGAAAGATCATCGAGACGCCGATCAAGGCGAATTTCCGCGAGGGGTTGAGCGTGCTGGAGTATTTCAGTTCCACGCACGGGGCCCGCAAGGGACTGGCCGATACGGCCTTGAAGACGGCCGACTCGGGTTACCTGACGCGAAAGCTGGCCGATGTGGCGCAGAACGTGGTGGTGACGATCCACGACTGTGGCACGACCCAGGGGATTACCAAGGGCGTGATCTACCGGGGCGAAAAGGTGGAGGTCAGCCTGGCCGACTCGATCCGTGGCCGGGTCAGTCGCGCCAACATCGTCAACCCCATCACGGACGACGTGATTGTCCGCGAAAATGAGTTGATCACCACGGAAATCGCTCGCCGAATTGAAGAAATGGGTCTGGAGAAAATCCAGGTTCGATCGCCGATGACGTGTGACGCGGCGCTGGGCGTGTGTACTTTGTGCTACGGGATGGACCTTTCCACCGGTTCGGCGGTGGAAGAAGGGATGGCGGTGGGAATCATCGGCGCGCAGAGCATCGGCGAGCCGGGAACCCAGCTCACCATGCGGACGTTCCACATCGGCGGCACCGCCGCCCGCGCGGTCGAAGAAAGCGAGATTCGGGCGAAGAAAGCGGGCGTGGTCAAATTCACCCGCCTGAAGGTGGTCCGCAACGACGAAGGAGAGCAGGTGGTGCTGGCTCGCAATGGGGAAATCGCCATCCTCGATCCCAAGGGCCGCGAGTTGGAGAAGTACGACGTTCCCACCGGTTCCCACCTGCTGGTGGAGGAGAACCAGGAAGTGAAGGTAGGGGCGAGCCTTTGCCAGTGGGACCCCCACAGCATCCCCATTCTTGCCGAAGTGGGTGGCAAGGTCCGCTACGAAGATATCATCGAGGGAGAGACCGTCCGCATCGAAAAGGACGCCAGCGGAACCATTCGCCGGCTGATTATGGAGCACAAGGGCGACCTCCACCCGCAGGTCGTTTTGGAGGATGGCGGGGGTAAGATTCTGGACTTCTATTACCTGCCGGAAAAGGCCCATATCGAAGCCGAGGAAGGGGAGCAGATTTCGGCGGGGACGCTGCTGGCGAAGACACCCCGCGAGGTTTCCGGTACCCAGGACATCACCGGCGGTCTGCCCCGGGTGACGGAAATCTTCGAGGCTCGCAAACCCAAGGACCCCGCGGTGATCGCGGAGTTGGACGGGCGGGTGGAAATTCTGGGAGAGAAGCGCCGCGGCAAGCGAACGATCGTCGTCCGCAGCGAGGCGGGTATCGAGCGAGAGCACCTTGTTTCGCACGGGAAGCATCTGCGGGTCCACACGGGAGACTTTGTCCGTGCCGGAGAAGCGTTGGTCGACGGGCCGCTGGTTCCCCACGACATCTTGCGTATCTCCGGCGAGGAAGCGCTGCAGCAGTATCTCGTGCGGGAAATCCAAAACGTTTATCGAAGCCAGCGGGTGGACATCAACGACAAGCACATCGAAATCATCGTGGGGCAAATGCTCCGCAAGGTGAAGGTGGAATCGGGCGGCGACACCGGGCTGCTGGAAGGTAGCGTGGTCGACAAGTTCGAGTTCCGCTCGCGGAACGCGCAACTGGAGGGCTGCGTGAAAATCGTCGACCCGGGCGATACGAAGTTCCAGGAAGGCGACATCGTGCCGCAAGAGATTTGCGAGCAGCAGAACGCGCAGTTCGTGGCGGACGGGGGGGCGCCGGCCACCAGCGAGCGCCCCTCGCACGCCACTGCCTCGACGCAGTTGCTGGGAATCACCAAGGCCTCGGTGCACAGCTACAGCTTCTTGAGCGCGGCCAGTTTCCAGGAAACGACCAAGGTGCTGACGGAAGCGGCGCTGGCCGGCAAGGTGGACAATCTGGTGGGACTGAAGGAAAACGTGATTCTGGGGCATTTGGTTCCCGCCGGGACCGGTTTCCGCACGTACCGGGAGTCGGAGGTTCGCTTGCGGCCGCGGGCGCTGGCCGAACTGGCCACGCACCGGGTGGCGAAGCCACAGCCCGCCTTCCCCCTGCTGGAGGATGTGCTGGCCGAACCCCCTGCTTCCAGCGGGGCTGCATCTGGTCCCGACCAGTTGGATCGACTCCTTGGTGGTGGCGTTCCGGCGTCCCAGCGGCCGGCGACCGAATCGGCTCCGGCAGAGGAACCGCCGGCGGCCCCCTAGTGCGAGACGAGATGGGGGGGTAGGCGAAGTTTGAGGAAGGCGGGACACCGGCGGGGACGTGGTGCGGGGGTGTGGAGCGGGCGACACGCCTTGACAGCCGGAAAAGATACGGTAGGTTGAGTGGTTTCGACAATGTTTGTGAGCGTTCACCCCCGAGTTTCGAGATAGCTGATGCCGACGATCAATCAACTGGTGCGGAAGCGCCGCAAGAAAACGCGGAAGATGGCCAAGGCCCCCGTGCTGGACCGCTGCCCACAAAAGCGGGGGGTGTGCTTGCAAGTCAAGACGATGACGCCCAAGAAGCCCAACTCGGCATTGCGAAAGATCAGCCGGGTACGGCTTTCCAACGGGAAGGAAGTGACGGTTTACATTCCGGGCGAAGGGCACAGCCTGCAAGAGCACTCGATTGTGCTGGTTCGGGGGGGGCGTGTTCGCGACCTTCCCGGCGTCCGTTACCAGGTGATCCGCGGTACGCTCGACGCGCTGGCCGTGGAAGGCCGGAAGCAAGCCCGAAGCCGATACGGCGCGAAGAAAAAATAGCCATAGGGACACACGATCGATGGGTCGAATTACTGCCAGCGAAAAACAGCTCAAGCCCGATCCGGTGCACAACTCGGTTTTGGCCAGCAAGTTCATCAACTGTCTGATGTGGGACGGGAAGAAGAACGTGGCGGAGGGGGTGTTCTACGGCGCGCTGGACGCGATCAAGAAAAAAGTTCCCGACGTCGAGCCGATCGAGGTTTTCACCCAGGCGGTGGACAACGTCAAGCCCGATATTGAAGTCCGCTCGAAACGCGTGGGCGGGGCCTCCTATCAGGTGCCCATGCAGGTCAGCCGCAGGCGGCAGCAGTCGTTGGCCATTCGCTGGATACTGATGGCGATTCGGGAGAAGAAGGGACGCCCCACACGGTTGAAATTGGCGGACGAGTTGGTTGCGGCTTACCGCCGCGAAGGCGTCGCCATGACCCGGCGCGAGAACGTCCACCGCATGGCCGAGGCGAATAAGGCCTTCGCCCACTTTGCCTGGTAGCGTGAAAAAGCGAGCACGCCGCGCCGGTCCTCCTTCGGGCGCGGCGTTCTCTTGCGCCCAGCGACCGTTGACCGGCCATCCCCGGCGGGCACGGTCCGGGAGGGTCGAGGCCACGGCTTTCCGCGGCACGATCGGCACCGACGCCGGGGCCCGCGCGATCCGCGCAAGTGCCGGCCGGTGGTCCCTTTTTTGACGATGTCTCCAGATCGACCTCCCCCGATGAGTCGCCTCCACCAGCTTCGCAACATCGGCATTATTGCCCACATCGACGCCGGCAAGACCACGGTCACCGAGCGGATGCTGTTCTATTCGGATTTCAGCCATCGGATCGGCCGGGTCGACAACGGCACGACGGTGACCGATTTCGACCCGGAGGAGCAAGAGCGAGGTATCACGATCCAGTCTGCCTGTGTCACCTTTCCCTGGCACGACGTGGAGATCAACCTGGTCGACACGCCGGGGCACGTGGATTTCACGGCCGAGGTGGAACGCAGCCTCCGCGTGCTGGACGGCGCGGTGGTCGTGTTCAGTGCTCGCGAGGGTGTCGAGGCCCAGAGCGAAACCGTCTGGCACCAGGCGGACAAGTACCATGTTCCCCGGCTGGCCTTCATCAACAAGTTGGATCGGGAGGGGGCCGACTTCTACGCCACCCTGGAAGAGATCGAAAAGCGGCTGGAGTGCAACCCGCTGCCGGTCAATCTGCCCGTGGGCAGCGGGCCGCCCCATGTGGACGACCCGTTTCGCGCCGTGGTCGACCTGGTGCGGATGAAGATGCTCACGTTCACCGCCGCGTCCGGCGGGGCGGAGATCGTCGAAGGCGACATTCCCGAGGGGATGCACGACGACGCCCAGATGTGGCGCTCGCACCTGTTGGATCAACTCTCGCTGTTGAGCGACGAGTTGACCGAGTTGCTGCTGGCCGAGGAGCCGGTCCCGCCGGAGCTGATCGAGCGCGTGCTGCGGGAGGCCACCATCCACAACATGATCGTACCGGTGCTGTGCGGGTCGGCGCTGGACGGGATCGGCGTGCAGCCGGTGTTGGACGCCGTGGCGGCGTGGCTTCCCAGCCCGCTGGACATGCCGCCGATCGAGGGCACCGACCCCCGACAGGCCGGCAAGACGCTCCGCCGCAAGGCCGACCCCGAGGAGCCGTTCTGCGGCCTGCTGTTCAAGATTCAGGCCGACAGGCACGGCGATCTGCATTACGTGCGGGTCTATTCGGGTGTGCTCAAGGCCAACAGCCGAGTGTACAACCCCGGCAAGCAGAAGAAGGAAAACGTGCCCCAGCTTTGGCGAATCCAGGCCGACCGGCGCGAACAGGTCGGCTCGGTCGCGGCGGGCGATATCGTGGGCGTGATCGGTTTGCGTCACTCGGTCACGGGCGACACCCTCTGCCACAGCCAGCATCCGATCCTGCTGGAATCGATCGTCTTTCCCGAGACGGTGATCTCCATGGCGATCGAGGCCGAAAATACCCAAGAGCGGAAGAAACTGGCCGCCGCGCTGGAGATGATGAAGCGCCAGGACCCGACTTTTCGCGC
This sequence comes from uncultured Planctomycetaceae bacterium, assembly GCA_964481605.1. Taxonomy (GTDB): domain Bacteria; phylum Planctomycetota; class Planctomycetia; order Pirellulales; family Thermoguttaceae; genus CAYZWG01. The sequence goes on along the minus strand of CAYZWG010000030.1, from coordinate 5,933 downwards.
CCAGGAGAGCGAGGAGACGGGGCAAACGCTGATCAGCGGGATGGGGGAGTTGCACCTGGAGGTGATTAAGCACCGGCTGCTGCGGGAACACAAGCTGGACGTTCGCGTGCACAACCCTCGGGTGAGCTACCGCGAGACGATCGAGAAGGCGGTGGAGGTGACCGGCCGCTGCCATCGGACGATGGCGGGCCAGCGGCTGTTCGCCGAGTTGACGATCCGCATGGAGCCCTTTTCCCAAGGGCAGAAACCGGTCACCGTGGTGGCCGGCGGCGGCAGCAATGTGGCGGTGGAGTTTCTCGCCCCCACCCTCCAGGTGCTGGAGCAAGAGGCCCAAGGCGGGGGTCTTTTGGGATTTCCCCTGACGAACGTGAGGATCACCGTGCTGGAGGGGAAGGCTCACGAGACGGAGAGCAACGAGGTGGCCTTCCGCATCGCCGCCGTGGATGCCTTTCGCAAGGCGCTCGAGCGGGCCGGCGTGGTGTTGTTGGAGCCCATCATGCGGCTGGAGATCATCACCCCGGAAGCGCACCTGGGCGATTTTGTCAGCGACCTGCAGCAGCGCCGAGCGGTGATCACCCGCACCCACACGCGGGGCAAGAACACGGTGATCGACGCCCGGGCCCCCCTGGCCAACCTTTTCGGCTACTCCAACGCGATGCGGGGGATGAGCCAGGGGCGGGCGACCTGCACGATGGAGCCGTTCAGCTACGGCCCGGCCCCGCCCGAGGTGTTGCGAGGGTTTATGTAAAGCCGCGATCAGGCCGGGCGGGGGGTTCCCAAGCTGGAGCTTGGGAACCAGGATGGGCCTTACGCTCGTTCCCAAGCTCCCGCTTATCTCCACCTCGTTCCCAAGCTCCCGCCTATCTCGACCTCGTTCCCAAGCTCCCGCCTATCTCCACCTCGTTCCCAAGCTCCCGCTTGGGAACGCATTCTTGCACCGGCTCCGCTTCACCTTCCCACGAGCGCGGTTCCGCAGCACGCGGGGGGTTCCCAAGCTGGAGCTTGGGAACCAGGATGAGATTCGGGAACCAGGTTGGAAGGGGACATTCGTGCGTACCGGGAGCCTCGCGCTGCCGACTTTCCGCAACAGAAACGATTCACTCGATGCTGTACTTGGCCAGCTTGTCGCGAAAGGTCGAGGGTTTCATGCCCAGCGCGGCGGCGGCGGCCGTTTTGTTGCCTCCGGCGGCTTCCAGGGCGTCGGCCAGGAGTTGACGCTCGGCGTGTTCCATGGCGGCCCGGAATCCGGCGGCGGGGGGAGTCTTCCTGGCGGCAATGCCGGCCATCTCGGCACTGAGGAGATGGGCCGTGATGGTTTCGGCCCCCACGAGGTAGGCCCGTTCGAGGGTGTGATACAACTCCCGCACGTTGCCCGGCCAGTTGTGCCGCTGGAGCACCTCGATCGCTTCCGGCTCGATTTCGTGGGGCTGAGCCCGGGCGATCCGCTTCAACAGGTGCGCCGCCAGCAAGGGCAGGTCGTCGAGGCGGTCTCTCAGCGGGGGAATGTTGATTCGCAGCACGTCCAGCCGGTAGTAGAGGTCCTGTCGAAACGTGCCCTGGTCGATCTTTTCCAGCAGGCTCTGCTTGGTGGAGGCGATGATTCGCACGTTGGCCTTGATGGCCGCGGTGCCGCCCACGCGCTCGAAGACCTTTTCCTCGATCGCCCGGAGCAGCTTCGACTGGTGCTCGAAGGAAATGTCGTCGACGTCGTCGAGGTAGAGGGTTCCGTCCTGGGCCAGGTCGAAGCGGCCCTGACGCTTTTGGTCGGCGCCGGTGAAGGAGCCCTTTTCGTGGCCGTAGAGTTCGCTTTCGATGAGTTGGGCGGGAAACAGCGTGCACCCCACCTTGACGAAGGGAAAGCCGCGGCGATGGCTGTTTTGGTGGATCGCCCGAGCGATGAGGTCCTTGCCCACCCCGGTTTCGCCGCAGAGGAGCACGTTGGCGTCGGTGCGGGCACAGACCTCCATCATCCGCTTGACCTTGGCCATGGGGGGCGACTGGCCCACCACGGTGTCGTCGATTTTCGCCTTGCCGGGCGCGCCGGCGGGCGGCTGGGGGGTGGGGATGGGGGCGTTCTTTTTGCGTTCGATTCGGGCCAGCAGGGGGAACACGTCCTCGTTGCGGAAGGGCTTGGTAATGAAGTCGTAGGCCCCCAGCTTCACCGCCTCGACCGCCACCTGAATGCTGCCGTAGGCGGTCATCATCACCACGTCGACGTCGGCCATCGCCCCCTGCTTGATCCACTTCAACAGCTCGATGCCGTCGACCCGGGGCATCTTCAGGTCGGTGACCACGACGTCGAAGCGGGCGGCAGTGAGTTTCTCGATCGCTTCCCGGCCGTCGTTGGCCGTGACCACCTCGTGGCCCTGGGTGGCCAGGTCGTCGGCCAGCGTGATCCGCTTGATCTTTTCGTCGTCAACAACCAGGATTCTCATCATTTTGCCGGCGTGGTGTGCGGATCGGCGGGGTGGAGCATGACAGTGAAGGTGGCGCCGTGGCCGGGTGCGCTGCGGACGGTGATCTGGCCGCCCATCTCCGAGATCAGCATCCGGCAGAGCCCCAGCCCCAGCCCGGTACCGCCGGAGTCGGCGCGGGTGGTGAAAAAAGGCTCGAAGATTTTCTCCTGCAACTGGCTGGGGATTCCCACGCCGGTGTCGGAAACCTCGATCGCCACCATGGTCGTGCCGCCTCTTTTCCGTTTCCTGCCCAGAGCAATGGTCCGAACGGTGAGTGTGCCCCCGCCGGGCATGGCGACCAGGGCATTGGTGCAAAGATTGAAAAGGACCTCCTGGAGCGTGTAGGGATCGCCCTGGACCGACGGCAGGTTGCCCAGGTCGGTTTCGATCTTGATAGCGGGCTCGTGCGCGGTTCCCAACACCTTCAACGTGTTCTGGACGGCGGCGTTGACGTCGGTCCGTTCCAGCGTGACGCCCCGCGGTTGGGCAAATGCCTGGACCCGTTTCGCGGTTCGCTCAATGCGGTCCAGCGCATCCGACATCAGCTTGACGTATTCGGTCAATTGGGGATCGTCGTGGACCCGCTGGCCGATCGTGTGGAGGCAGTTTTGGAGGCCGTCGAGCGGGTTGGCGATTTGATGGGCGATGCCGGCCACCAATTGGCCGATGCCGAGCATTTTTTCCTTCTGCCGCAACTCGGCGTGGGCCCGATCGAGGTAGCGGTGGATCGACGTGGTGAAGTAGACGGTGATCCACAAGGTGCCGGCCAGGGCGGTAAAAACTCCCCACAAGTAGAGCCCGTCGAGGGTCCGTCCGCCCGGGGGATCGGACGGCAGCACGATCGCAAAGGCGGGCGATCCGCTCAGATACTCCGTCAAGAACGCTGCCCCCACCAGCGTCGTGGCCATTCCCGCCACCACGTAGGGCAGCAAGCCGTGGAGGTAGATGCTGGCGATGATCATGTGGAAGACGAAGAAGAACAGGAAGGGATTTCGCGTGATGTCGGAGAAGTACAACAGCAGGGTCAGGGCAGTCAGGTCGACGACGATTTGAAGAAACACGTCGCGATCCAGCCCGGCCTCGCTGATCGGCCAACCCCGCCGGCCGTACCAGAACCAGGCATTGCAGGCGAAAAGTCCCAGGCCCACCAGGTAAAGCGGGAGCGGATGGGGAACGACCCCCAGCACGGCACTGGTGAACCAGGCGCTGGCCAGCACCACGGCGCAGGCCAGCCATCGCACGGTAATCAGCCATCGCGTTCCTTCGGCCGGGAGCTTCATCGTGGTTCGCTTTTCCACCACACGGTCGCCGTGCCACCCAGGGAGGAACGGAGACACGAGATCGACCTCCACCCCTGCCACGGGGCCGGGAGGGAAAGGAGCAAAGTTTCAGACGCTCCGGTGACGCGTCAGCCCGGCGGCCAGCGGAACCCTCGCCCGGCCAGCATGTGGAAATGCAGGTGCATCACCTCTTGCCCGGCGTCCGGGCCACAATTGGTCACCACGCGATAGCCACCGGAGAGGCCGAGCTGTCGGGCAATCTTTCGCATTGCCGTGAAGAGATGGCCGACGATCGCCTCATCCTCCTCGTCGACGTCGTCGACGGAGACGATTTCCTTCCGGGGAATCACGATCAGGTGCGTCGGCGCCTGCGGATGGATGTCGCGAAACGCGAGGCACAGATCGTCCTCGTAGACGATATCCGCCGGAATCTCGCCATCGATGATTTTCTTGAAGACACTTTTTTCCGTCATCGACCATCTTCTCCTGGGTTGAGGGTCGCGGTCGCGCGGCGCGGAGGCCGGTTCACCAGGGTGGGGGATTCGCGGGCGGTGTCCGTCCAGCCGGACCGGCGCCGGGGGTGCTTACTCGAGTTGGTCCAGCGGAATCGCTTCGTCCACCAGCAGGACCGGAATTTCCTCCACGATGGGGTAGAGCAGGGTCATGTCTTCGCGGACCAGTCCACCAGAGAGGGGGCCTTCGACCGCCTGGCCCAGGCGATTCTTGATCCGGCCCTCCTCGATAGCCCCATTGAGTCGGGCCATCAGTTCCTCGCCGGCCGGGCTCAAGGCGGTGTGGTTTTCCGGGCAGACCAGCAGGTCGAGCAGTTCCTTTTCGATCATCTCATGGCACTCCCAGGAAGCGTGCGGGTTGCCGATTTCGGCGGCCGTGAGCCCCGAGTGGCGGTTCATGTCGGCCGGCCGGCACGGTGTCACGGGGCAATGGCCCATCCGCCTACCAGGATGCCGTATCTGGGCCTCGATGGCAAGGGGCCGTGGCGATCGACGGTGCGGGAATTTGCCGGCACCGCAGCAAGCAGGGTGTGTGCTCGGCACGCACGCGGGACCAACGCGAAACGCCGAAGAGTCAATAAGAAAAGCCGCGAAAATTCGCGGCTCAAAGGGGGGAACGTGCCGGTGCTGGTTGCCGGCCATCACGCGGATTCCATCGGCCTGGTCCGGCGCCGGCGCCGCGGCACCTTGGCCAGGCTCCACTGCTTGGTCAGCGTTTCAAAGATTTCCGGCGATTCGTAACGTATGATGTTCTTACCCTCCGGCATGGGGCCGATCAATCCACGAAACACGGGCAGACCACGCAGCTCCAGATCCGTGCTGCAATCGTCGATCCCAATCTGCTTGTGCCATTTCAGCAAGTCCTCCTGACTGTCATAATCACGAATGCGGATATCTCCCTTGGCACCGCGGGTTACAACGCGAAAGGTGTCTTTCTTCATCCGAGGGTTCCTCGTGGTCGCAAACGAATAACCGCCCAGCACGGCTATGGGACCATATCGGTCCCCTCGCGGGAGTCTGCCGAGACATTTCCCAGGCCTCGACACAGCGGGGCCATTCGCAAGAACCGGCACATCGCTCACGTCACCCAACGTCGCTACCAACGGCGCCCTCGCAACCGGCCTGGCGAACCGGCTGCGCCAGTTCTGCCGGTTGCACACCGCCGCCGATGTGGATTCTGACGGCTGGGCGTGGAGTACGTTTTGCAACAGCAGAAGTATTTCCCGAAACGCACCCGGCGTCTTGCCAAATCCGCGGGGACGGGTTCGGCTGCCATGCCCAGGTTTGTCGCGGGCATGTTCTCGGTCTTCCGGCTGCGGCGGCGACACGGCCACGCGGGCCGCGGACCATGGCGACCGTCGGTTCAGCTCGCAAGAGGCACGAGAACATTCCCCTCGCCGAACGTTCCCGTCAGCCGCCGGCCTTTGGTCACAAAGAGGCGTCGAAATCATCGGACAGACGACAACTCGCTCAACTCGAACGCGCTGGTCATCGGCTGCGGGCAGCAGGGTCCGGCGGTCATCGCCTGGGTCACGGCCTTTCCGCTCAGGGGACAGGGCCACTTTCGGTTCTTGCCCGCGGGCCATCGATAGGGGTGCCTTGCGGCCCAGGATGGGAGAAACTACATTGATGGCAGACCGCCCGGAGGGTACGCGAATTGGTTAGCAGCCTGACTCGAAATCAGG